>JAMWCI010000020.1 GCA_023818655.1 Candidatus Omnitrophota bacterium | reverse complement strand
AGGGTTAATCTTTTTGGGGACAGTTCCTCCAGAATTCTTTCATAGGCAAGAAGATAAAAGGAAACGGTCCTTGTTACTTTTTGTTGCTTGTTACTGCTTGTTACTTGTTACTTTTAATCTTTGGATTTTCTGGCTCATTAAATACATAAACCTAAACCCAATTCAACAACCTAAGGGATACGCTTCAAAACAAAAGTGCGAAATATTGCTTGCTTAACTCCGCAATATTTTTATCTTGCCAAAATTAATTATAAATAGTATCATATGATATTAAGTTTTTTTAGGAACTATCATCATTTTTGTTGGGGATTAGGTAACATATCACAGGGGGGCCCATAGCTCAGTGGTAGAGCAGGTGACTCATAATCACTTGGTCGGAGGTTCGAATCCTTCTGGGCCCATAAGGGCGCATAGCTCAGCCGGTTAGAGCGCTACACTCACATTGTAGAGGTCGAGGGTTCAATTCCTTCTGCGCCCACTTATATGCGAGTCATTTTTATTTTGACAGAGAAGGAGAGATTTATTGTCAACGATAAACCTTAAAGCGCAACTGGAGATATTGCTAAGACTGCAAGCGATAGATACTGAAATTTATAACTTAAAAGCAGAAAGGGAAGCTAAGCCGCAGCAGCTTCAAGAAGCGGAAAAGATATTTCAGGAAAAGAAACAGCGCCTGACTTCTCTGGAGAAAGAATTTTTTGATTTACAGAAGCAAAGAAAAGACAAAGAGCTTGAATTAGCCACAAAAGAAGAGGCAGGCAAGAAACTACAGACTCAACTTTATTCCCTGAAGACCAACAAGGAGTATCAGGCTATGTTGCAACAGATACAAGATACCAAGGCAGATGCCTCTCTGATAGAAGATAAAATCTTAGAGATTTTGGATAAGACAGATAAGAAAAAAGCAGAAGTTGAACAGGAAAAACTGCGGCTTAAAGAAGAAGAGAAGATTTTTTTCTTTGAGAAAAATAAAATTGAATCGAGGATTAAAGAGATAGATGATCGCCTGGCACAATTAGAAGCACAAAGGAAGCAGGTTTTGCCTGAGGTGGATAAAAAAATCCTGGCTCAGTATGAAAGGATATTAAATAATCGGGATGGTCTGGCAATCGTGGCTGTTGAGAATAATTCGTGCAAAGGATGCAATATGTTTGTGCCGGCGCAGGTAATAAACCTGATAAAGATGTATGAGCGTATCATTACCTGTGAAGTATGTAATCGGATATTATATATAAATGAATGAATTGGAGATTTATATCGACGGGGCATCAAAGGGAAATCCCGGTCCAAGCGGCATAGGCGTGGTGATTTGCAAACATGGTCAGACCATTAAAAATATTTCAACTTATATCGGCAATGCCACTAATAATGTCGCAGAATATACCGCTTTAATCTTTGCCTTGCAAGAAGCTTTAAAGTTAAAGGCGCAAACCATAAGTATAAAAACGGATAGCCAATTATTGTGCAATCAACTGAATCGTTTATATAAAGTAAAAAGTGAAAATATCATCGGTCTTTTTAACCAGGCATCACAACTGCGTTCGGCATTTAAAAAGGTCGTTTTTACCAATATTAGCCGGCAGGAAAACCGTGGTGCAGACAAGTTGGCCACAGAGGCAATAAAAAAACATTTAAAATGGACCGCATAAGCAAGCAGGTAGAATGTGGCTGCCTCGGTGTGCTGCTGGGGAGGAAAGTCCGGGCTCCGGAGGACAGCGTAACGGGTAACTCCCGTCTGGTCTAACTTTAACCTAGACCAAGGATTAGAGCCACAGAGACGAGTAGAGGCATATGCCTTGAAGTGAAACGCGGCAATCTCTACGCGGAGCAAGGCTGAATAGGAGATGAGCGCTAGTCCTGGCGCGTTATTTAATCTCGGGTAAGCTGCTTGAGTCCTGGTGGTAACATCGGGATCGAGAGGAATAGCCACTTTAGATGCGGAAAGTCGTATCGAGACAGAACCCGGCTTATTCTACCTGCTTATATATAAACTGCTTAATAACTGAGTATTTACTGAGGAGGGAATATGTCCGGCCATTCAAAATGGAAGACTAATAAGAGTAAAAAGATGGCGGCTGATGCCAAGAAGGGCGCTGCCTACACAAAAATTATTAAAGAGATTACTGTTGTCGCGCGTGAAGGCGGAGGCAATCCCGATACTAATGCGAAGCTTAGAAATGTTATCGCCAGGGCACGCGAGCTTAATATGCCGTCCGACAATATTAAGATGGCCATAAAAAGAGGTACAGGTGAATTGCCGGGCGTAGTTTATGAATCGGTAGTATATGAGGCATACGGTCCCGGCGGCGTAGCCATACTAATTGAGGCGCTTACCGATAATAAGAATCGTACCACTGCGGAATTGCGTAATATTATGTCTAAAAAAGGCGGCAATATGGCGGGGGCTGGTTCGGTGAGCTGGATGTTTACTAAAAAAGGTTATATCACCGTAGATAAGAGTAAAGTCAAAGAAGACGACCTGATAGTTCTTTTGGACGCAGGCGCTGAAGATATAAAAGCAGAAGACCCGAAGCAGTTCGAGATTATTACTTCTGTGGACGGTTTGGAAAAAGTAAAGGCCGCTATGGATGCACAAAAGATACCTTATACTTCAGCAGAGGTAACCATGATTCCTTCCTCTACTGTCAAGCTTGCGGGTAACGAGGCAAAACAGTTGTTATCGCTTATCGAGGCCATCGAAGAGCATGATGATGTGCAGCAGGTCTACGCTAATTTCGATATACCCGACGAAATCCTTGACGCAGAATCATAATGATAATACTAGGTGTCGATCCTGCTTTAACGGTAACTGGTTACGGCGTTATCGATGCCGGAGGCAACAGTATTTTTTTGATAGAGGCAGGGGTTGTGATTACGCATAGCAGAGATAAACTGCCTCAGAGATTGAAAAAAATCTACTTCGCCACTACAAAACTTCTTTCCGAAATCAAGCCAGATGTACTGGTGTTGGAGAAGTTATACGCGCATTATCGGCATCCTACCACTGCTTATTTATTGGGGCAGGCCAGGGGCGTGATTTGTTTGGCTTGCGCAGAAAATAGAGTTCCGCTGGTAGAGTATGCGGCCACGCGCGTAAAGAAAGCTATTGTAGGCAAAGGGCTCGCCTCTAAATACCAGGTGCAGAGAATGGTGGGTAGTATTCTTAAGATAGATAGGTTGCCCAAATCTACGGATGTTACTGATGCCTTGGCCTTGGCTATCGCCCACAGTTATATTATAAGGTCTAAGATATGATTTCAAGAATCTCCGGAAAAGTAATTGAAAAAGGTGTAAATTACTTAATTCTGGATACGGGTTGCATATGTTATGAAGTTTTTATTCCCGCAATGGTAATGGAACGTATCCATGAAAGTATAGACGCAAGCGGCAGGATAAGTTTAGTAACATTCCATTATCTGCAGGTAGAGCCTTCAAAGACCTTTCCGGTCTTGGTCGGATTTATAAACGAGATAGAAAGAGATTTCTTTGAGATTTTTATTACTGTCTCAGGGATTGGTCCAAAGGCCGCCTTGAAGGCCTTGAATAAACCGATTTCATTGATAGCGCGGGCAATAGATGAAGGGGATTTGACATTCTTAAAGTCGCTACCAGGGATAGGAGAGCAACGGGCCAAGGAGATTGTGGCTAAACTTCAGAATAAGGTAGGTAAATTTGCTCTTATGCAGGATGACAAAACCGCTGTTTCTTCTGAAAAGGACACTGATATAGTTGAAGAGGCCTTGGCCGTGCTTATGCAGTTGGAGTATAAAAAGGCAGAGGCAATGGATATGATAAAGAGGGCATTGAAGGTTGTTCCGGATATCCAGAGCGCCGAAGAGCTTTTGAATGTAGTTTACAAACAGAGGAAGATTAAGTAGAGATGCCTGAGGATAATTTAAAAGCTGTAATAGAGGCTTTGCTTTTTGCCAGCGATAAGCCATTGACTATTGAACAGATAAGAAAAGTGTTGGATAATCTGGATGTCGGAGTTGTGCGACGGACTGTTGAAGAGCTGCGGGCAGATTATGTACAGTCTAATAAAGGTATGCAGATTATTGAGGTTGCTGGAGGATTCCGTATGGTTACCGCTCCTGGTTTCGCTCCTTTTCTGAAAAAGTTATTTAAGGAGCGTCATGTAGAACGTCTTTCTCGGCCGGCATTGGAAACATTGGCGATTATTGCCTACAAACAGCCGATTACCAAGCAGGAAATAGAATTATTGCGGAATGTGAGTGTTGACGGTTTAATAAGCAATCTTTTGGAAAAAGGTCTCATACGTATTTGCGGCAGAAAGAAGGCCCCGGGTCGGCCATATGTATTTGGAACTACCCGTCAGTTTTTAGAGTGTTTTGGTTTGAGGTCGCTTGAGGAATTGCCGAAGATGGACGGTATTCCCAGCCTCCCGTCTAGCACAGGTCAATCTGAGATAGATGAAATGGTTGTTTCGCAAGAGGAGGAGATGAATGAGCCTCAGAAAACTGCGCAGTAAAATAGATAGGTTGGATAAAGAGATAACTACTTTACTTAATCTTCGGGCAAAGATAGCCTTGGATATCGCCCGGCATAAACAGAAGAGCGGTATAAGTATATACGCCCCTGACCGTGAAAGAGATGTCTTGAGAAAGATAACCGCTTTAAACAATGGGCCTTTAACCAATCAGGCATTAGAGGCGATTTATCGGGAGATTATGTCTTCCAGTCTGGCATTAGAGAAGCAGCTGCAAATTGCTTATTTTGGTCCGGAGGCAACTTTTACCCATCTGGCTGCATTAAAGCGTTTTGGCTCTCAGGTAAGCTACATGCCTTGCGCTAGTATTACAGATGTATTTACCGAAGTGGAGAGAGGCTCCTGCGATTACGGTGTAGTGCCGATAGAGAATTCCATTGAGGGTGCAGTAACTCATACTTTAGATATGCTGGTAGACTCTGACCTGAAAATCTGCTCACAGGTAATTCTGGATATTTCGCATAATTTACTTTCCAGATATCCTTTAAGTAAGATTCATAAGGTATATTCTATTGCGCAGGTATTTGGACAATGCCGTATCTGGTTGCAGCAGAATCTTGCTGGCAGAGAATTAATAGAGGTGTCTAGCACAGCCGCCGCAGCCAAAATAACCAAAAAAGAAAAGTATAGCGCCTGTATTGCATCCGCCTTGGCGGCCAAGGTTTACGATTTAAATATTGTTGCCTCCGGGATAGAAGATTCTCCACACAATATTACACGTTTTTTAGTAGTGGGGAGGACAGATGCAGTGCCTACAGGAAAAGACAAAACATCAATTCTATTCTCGATAAAAGACAGGGTAGGCGCTTTGCATGATATGCTGGTGCCGTTTAAGAAATACGGCATTAATCTGACCAAGATTGAATCCCGGCCGTCCAAACGCAAGGCGTGGGATTATTATTTCTTTGTGGACATGGAAGGGCACAGGGATAATCCTAGGGTAAAAAAGGCGCTTAAAGAGTTGGAAGATAAATGCAAGTTTTTAAAGATTCTCGGTTCATATCCAATAGGTGAATAACTATGGTAAAAAGTGCCACGGAATTGGCTAAGAGGTATATTCTGGAACTTACTCCTTATATTGCCGGAAAGCCCATTGAAGAGACCAAGAGACAATTAGGGTTAAAAAAAGTAATAAAACTTGCTTCAAATGAGAATCCTCTCGGTGTTTCTCCTAAGGCGCTGGCAGCGATAAAAAAAGCGCTGGTCGGTTTAAATCGTTATCCAGATAGTTCGGCATATTATCTAAAAAGGAAGCTGGCAAGGTATTATAATCTGAAACCGGAGAATTTTATTATCGGTAATGGTTCGGATGAACTCATTGATATCATTATCAAAACCTTTGTGGAAAAAGGCGAAGCGGTTTTGACCGCAGACACCACTTTTCTTGAATATGGGATTATCGCCCGCGTTAACGGCTGTCGTCTGGTAGCCGCTCCGTTAAAATATTTTAAATATGACCTAGAGGCAATTGCAAAACGGATAAATAAAGAGACAAAGGCGATTTTTATAGCCAATCCAAACAATCCTACCGGAACATACATTACAAACAAGGAATTAGAGAATTTTGTTTCTTCTCTGGATAGCGGGGTGTTGCTTATTTTGGATGAGGCTTACGATGCCTTTATTGATGTCCGTGATTTTCCGAACAGTCTACAATATCTTAACCATAAGAATATAATTATCTTAAAGACATTTTCTAAGGCGTATGGCCTGGCTGGTCTGCGTATTGGTTATGCTATCGCGGATAGCGGATTAATCGCATGTTTAGAGAAAGCTCGTCAGCCATTCAATGTGAATCTTCTGGCGCAGGTAGCGGCGATAGCGGCGCTTGAAGACAAAAAGTTCCTTGTTCGTACAAGGAAGGTAGTCTTGGAAGGCAAGGATTATCTTTATGATAACCTCAAGAAGATGGGGTTAGCCTATGTGCCCAGCGTAGCAAACTTTATTTTGGTAGATGTGGGCAAGGACAGCTTGGATTTATTCAAAGATATGCTTAAATTCGGGGTAATTGTACGTGATATGAAACAGTATGGTCTGAATAATTTTATCAGAGTTACCATAGGCACTAAAAAAGAAAACGAGAAATTCATCAAGGTCCTGAAAAAAGTCTTGAGAAAGGAGAAACAATGATTATTGTTTTAAAACCAGAAGCCACAGAGGACCAGATAAATCATATTCTAGAGAAAGTAAGAAAGATTGGACTTACGCCCCATGTTTCCAAGGGTACAGAGCGCACTATTATTGGAGTTATCGGTCCGGAAGATGTATTGCGGATAACGCCGTTAGAGGTATTTCCCGGAGTAGAAAAAGTTATGCCGGTATTAGCTCCTTATAAATTAGTTTCTCGAGAATTCAGACGGGAAGATTCGGTAGTTGACCTTGGTAAAGGCATAAAGGTGGGGGGTAAAAGGGTTGTAGTGATGGCTGGACCGTGCGCCATAGAAAATCTGGATACACTACATAAGATAGCGCAGGAGATTAAGAAAATAGGTGCGGTGATATTGCGTGGAGGAGCGTTTAAACCACGTACATCCCCTTACAGTTTCCAAGGATTAGGCGAAGATGGATTGAGGTATTTAAAACAGGTTGGAGACTCATTGGGTTTGGTAACTGTAACCGAAGTCATGGATACGCGCGACGTTGCCCTAGTAGCCAAATATGCGGATGTCTTGCAAATCGGCGCGCGCAATATGCAGAATTTTAGTCTGCTTAAAGAAGTAGGAATGACTAAGAAGGCAGTGGTCTTAAAACGCGGACTTTCTTCGACGATAAAAGAACTGCTTATGTCGGCAGAATACATACTCTCCGGGGGGAATTTTAATGTTATTCTCTGTGAACGTGGCATACGGACATTTGAAGATTTTACACGCAATACGTTGGATATCAGTGCGGTTCCGGTAGTAAAACAATTATCGCACTTACCGATTATAGTTGATCCTTCTCATGCCGCAGGGAAATGGGGATTAGTTGCGCCTTTAAGTAGGGCCGCTATTGCCTGTGGTACGGATGGTTTAATTATTGAGGTGCATACTAATCCGGAGGACGCGCTTTCTGATGGCGCACAGTCGCTTAAACCGGAGAATTTTGCCCAGTTGATGCAGGAGTTAAAAAAGTTAGCCGAGGCCATAGGTAGGGAGATTTGATGAGGTTGTTTAATAAGGTAGTGATTATCGGCACAGGTTTAATCGGCGGTTCTCTGGCTCTGGCTATGAAAAAGAGGGGATTAACCAAGCGGATAATCGGTATGGGTCGGCACCGGAAAAATCTGCTTCTGGCGAAAAAAATAGGGGCTATAGATTTTATCTCTCAGGATTTTAGTCTGGTGCGCGATGCAGACTTAGTGGTATTGGCAACGCCTGTCCGCAAGATTATAGAGCTGGGGTTAAAAATATCTCCTTATTTAAATGCGGGGTGTATAGTTATTGATGTGGGCAGCACTAAAGGTCAGATAGTAAAATCGCTGGAAAAGACGATTCCCTGTTTCGTAGGCAGCCATCCGCTTTCTGGCTCCGAAAAAAGAAGCGTTATCTACGCTAATCCGGATATGTTTCAGAATTCCCTGTGTATTCTTACTCCTACCCCGAAGACAAACCTAGACGCGTTCAAAAAAATAAAGCAATTGTGGGAAAAGGTAGGTGCTAAAGTGGTAACCATCACCCCATCTATGCACGATAAGATTCTAGCTTTCACCAGTCATCTTCCTCATATCCTGTCCTTTTCTTTGATCTGCACAGTGCCAGAAGCATACTTTCAGTTTTCTTCTGGCGGTCTAAGGGACACAACCCGCGTCGCCTCCTCTGATAGTGAGCTTTGGACAGACATCTTTTTAAGCAACGCCCGGAATGCAATAAGCGCAATTGTTAAATTTCAGAAGAAATTATCCGCATTGACTATGGCGATACGTAAAAAAGACAGACAGAGATTATCTATTCTGCTTAAAAAAGCAAAAACCAAAAGAGATAAACTGGTATGATTATCGCTATTGACGGACCTGCTGGCGCAGGAAAAAGCACTATCGCCAAGAATATAGCCAAGAGGCTTGGTTTCTTTTATATTGATACTGGCGCAATGTATCGGGCGCTCGCCCTGAAGGCAATACAAGAAAAGATTGATACGCAAGATACAGAAAAATTAATCAAGATGACCGCTAAAACCAAATTGGATTTAATCAATAGCCCTGGGGGATTAAAGGTTATGCTCGACGAGAAGGATGTCACGCAACAGATAAGGCAACCGGAAGTAACCAAGATAGTTTCCGATATCGCCAAAATAAAAGAGGTACGCAAGATTATGCTTGCTCTGCAGCGCCAATTTGGCAAACGTGGTAATAGCGTCCTTGATGGTCGCGACATCGGCACAGTGGTTTTTCCCGATGCGGATAAAAAATTTTATCTGGATGCCACTGTGAATGAGCGCAGTCGTAGGCGTTATAAAGAGCTGATTGAGGCGGGACAGAATTTAACTTTAGATGAGGTAAAAAAGGATTTGCTTTATCGCGATAAAATCGATTCTACCCGTCAGATAGCGCCTTTAAAAAAGGCAGAAGATGCCATATATATTGATACCACTGATATGACGATTGAACAGGTTACAGATAAGGTATTAGGTTATATAAATGGATAAATCGTTAATCAGGAATTTCAGCATTATCGCCCATATAGACCACGGAAAATCCACCCTTGCTGACCGGATATTGGAATTGACAGGCGCTGTAGATAAAAGGCATAAAGGCGAGCAGCTCCTTGACGATATGGATTTGGAAAGAGAGCGGGGGATTACCATAAAGGCCTCAATGGTCAGGTTGGCGTATCTGGCTGCCGACGGAAAAACTTATATATTGAATCTTATTGACACGCCTGGTCATGTTGATTTTACCTATGAGGTATCCAAGTCTCTGGCAGCCTGCGAAGGGGCTGTCTTGGTAGTAGACGCCGGACAGGGTATAGAGGCCCAGACAGTGGCAAATTATTATCTGGCTATTGAAAACAATCTACAGGTTATTCCCGTAATTAATAAGATAGACTTGGCTACTGCGGACGTCGCGAGAGTAAAAAGACAGATTGAATCTGTCTTGGGGTTTAAAGAGGAAGAGATAATCCTGACTTCGGCAAAGGAAGGTCGGGGGATAGAGGAGATATTGGAACATATTGTTAAGGTGATATCTCCACCTGCCGGCGAGCCGGGTCATCCTTTAAAAGCCCTGGTTTTTGATTGTCGTTTTGACCCTTACCGGGGCGTGGTGGTTTTTGTCAGGGTTGTTGACGGCGAGATTAATCTCTCCACCCAGCTTAAGATGATGCATTCAGGCAAGAATTATAAAATTGAAGAACTGGGGGTTTTGGAAAACCTTAAATATACAAAAGTGAATTCTCTTTCTTGCGGCGAGGTAGGTTATTTTATGGCTAATATCCGAGACGCCCGGGAGATTGTTATTGGCGATACCATCACTGACAGCAGAAATCCTTGCGCAAAATCGCTTCCTGGATATCGAAGACCTAAACCGTTGGTATTCTGCGGTATTTACCCGGTGAACGCCGCAGATTTCCCAGAGTTGCGCCAGGCTATGGATAAAATGAAGCTTTCCGACGCCTCTTTTGTTTTTGATCCGGAAAACTCGCAATCATTTGGTTTTGGTTTTCGCTGCGGCTTTTTGGGACTACTACATATGGAGATTGTGCAAGAGAGGTTGGAACGCGAATACAACCAAAACCTTATCCTTACCGTCCCCAATGTGGTATACAGAATAAAGAAAAGAGATGGTAAAATAATTGAAGTGGATACGCCGGCAAAATTCCAGCCGGTCGATATTGTTGAAGCTTATGAACCTTATGTGAATTTATTAATGATTATCCCTGTAGATAGCATTGAGTCTGTATGCGAACTGGCGAAATCACGGCGAGGCATATTTCGCTCCAATGAATATTTGGGAGAAGACAGGGTAAAACTGGTTTTTGAGATACCTCTGGCAGAGATTATCGTAGATTTTTATGACCGGCTGAAGTCCTTAACTAAGGGCTATGGTTCTCTGGATTACGAATTCAAGGATTATCTACCTGCTAAATTAGTCAAACTGGATATTATGTTAAACGGCGTTATCTGCGATGCCTTTTCTTCAATTCTTCATAAAGACAAGGCAATATACAAAGCCAATGCCCTGGTAGAGAAGTTAAAAGAACTTATCCCGCGGCAGGTTTTTGAAGTAGTCGTTCAGGCGGTTATTGGCAATCAGGTTATTGCCTCAGCTAAGGTGCGTCCTTTAGCCAAACACGTTACTGCAAAATGTTACGGCGGCGATATTACGCGTAAACGCAAGCTTTGGGAGAAGCAAAAAGAAGGCAAAAAGAAACTCAAACAGTTTGGCAGAGTGGAGATTCCTCAGGAGGCATTTTTAGAGGTGCTGAGGATATGAAATTTAAATTGCCACAGATTTCAAAGTTAAGGACAAAATTTGTCAGGGATTGGGTAGAGCCATTTCTGGTGGCTGCGTTTCTTGCTTTTTGCATTATCCGACCCCTTATAGTAGAGATATACAAGATACCTAGCGGTTCTATGCGTCCTACACTTGTGGAAGGAGATTTAATTATTGTAAATAAGTTTCTATATGGGGCGCGTATACCGCTTACCTTTATACGGTTTCCCGCTTTTCGCAGACCTCTACGCGGAGAGGTCATTGTTTTTAAATATCCCGAGAATCCGGGAAAAAATTTTATAAAGAGACTGGTAGGTTTCCCGGGAGAGGTTGTTGAGATTAAAGACGGAACAATTTATATTGACGGCCGGCCCATGACTGAACCGCCATTTGGAGAAAGATATTATTATAATCGCGGAAGATACGGGGCAGAGGGAGAAAAAATTATAGTTCCCAATGATAGTTTCTTTGTATTAGGCGATAATTCCGGCTCATCTCTGGATAGCCGTTTCTGGGGATTTGTGCCTTATAAATATCTGCAAGGCAAAGCTATGGTTATCTGGTGGCCGATTAACCGCATTAGGATAATTAAATGAACATCGCAAACAAAGTTTCAACCTTTCGTATTTTAAGTGTTCCATTTTTTGTCGCCAGTCTTGTTTATTATTCTCCCCAGAGAAGCTACCTCAGGTTTATCGCGCTGGGAATATTTATGTTGGGGGTTGTTTCGGATGCGGTAGACGGATACATTGCCCGCCGCGCAAAACAGGTTTCTTGCGCCGGTATGATTTTAGACCCATTGGGAGACAAATTGTTATTGATGAGCGCTTTTATCTGTCTTTCCGGCATAAGCAAAATGCCGTTTTCTTTTCCGCTCTGGGTTACCCTGGTCGTAATCAGTCGCGACGCCATAATACTACTGGGGACGCTGGTAATTTATTTAGTAAGACAAAATCTCGATATTTATCCCACTAAGTTGGGTAAGATTACTACTATTTCTCAGATGGCAGCAGTCATTAGCGTGCTTTTGCAGTTATCTTTTTCATTTATATTCTGGTGGGTAGCAGTAGTTTTTACTGTTGTTTCCGGATTTGACTATATCAAGAGAGGTTTTAAAATTCTTTATGGTACGGACAATCATAGGAATCATTCTTAGTTATCTGGTTGGTTCAATACCTACGGCTTATATATTCGGCAGGATATCAAAAGGTATTGATATACGCAATTTTGGTTCAGGAAATATGGGCGCTACTAATGCCTTAAGGGTGCTGGGGAAAAGGATCGGCATAACCGTACTTCTGTTAGATATAATAAAAGGATTATTTGCGGTAATTATTCTGGGTGATTTTATTGGTCCTGTGACCGCGATATCCGATACCAGCATTGTTCCGATAACTATGGCGGTTGCTACTATCGCTGGACACAATTGGACCGTATTTTTAAACTTCAGGGGAGGCAAAGGGGTAGCCACTACCTTTGGTGCATTGATAGGGTTATCTTTCAAGATACCCGGTTTTGCCGCGGTTTTAGGACTAACCGTCCTTGTTTGGTTTACTACCTTTTTTGTAGTAAGGATTGTGTCAATAGCCTCGGTTATTTCTGCCTTGATGTTTCCTATTTTTATACTGCTTTTTAGACACTCGCAAAACTTCGCTTTTTCATTAATCTGTTTCAGTTTTATTGCTGCCGCGCTCATCTGGATAAGGCATTTACCAAACTTAAAGAGAGTTATTCAGGGCAAAGAACCTCGTTTGCGTATGAATATCAAGAAATAAAATAAAAGAAACCGTTTTCTTTTATACAGCCTGTTTATCTTGAAAATATCTGGCCCGCGTGTTATTCTTTAAGTGGCAAAAATATTTTTTAGACTGTTTTTAAACACTTTAAAAAAGTCCCCACCAGCTACGGAGAATTAGGGGATAGCCGGGTTGTTAATAACCATCGAGAGAGCCCATGTATAACTGACAACCCGGCAATAGATTAATCAATTTTAAGGAGACATTCCATGCGCGACCTGGTTTTTAAAAATCTAGTATCTCGCGACAGGAGAAAGCGGATAATCGCCAGTTCTGAAATAACGGATAAAGGCAAGGTCCGCAATATTATCCGTCGTCATTTTATCTATATGGTAAAAGAAGTAAAAAATGAAAATGATTTTTCTCCCATATCGCCATACCTGTATATCCTTAAAGAACGCCAGACAAGAGAGCACAAAGAAAAGTTTTTCTGTAGGTTTAAAGGGAGTATCTACGCCGTAAGCGGAAAAAAAAATTATCTAATATTGTTTATGCACTCGCTAAAAATTGAATTATTCAAACTTTCTGAAGAAATTACGCCTTAGTATAAGAACCAATCATTTGGGCTCGGAACCTTGAAAAATTCTAAAAATTATAGTATATTTATATCATTGATACATACATTACAAAAATTAAATTTCCGGTGTATTCCAATAGGAGGAATTGGGATACAATCCAATATGAAACTGTAAGCCGGAATGACTTAAGGGGTCAGCACCGGCTTTTTTTATTGACAATGCAGAGTAGCGGTTATATATTACCTCTTCAGGGGAGGTAAGTATGCGGAGAAGGATAATTAAAAGAGTAAGCGTGTTGGGGGTTGCGGCGTTTTTTATCTCTATTTTTGCACTCCGCCCTGCATTTGCCAGTTTTTCTCTTTCAGTATTGCCGTATGAAGGCGGATATGACCTGCGCTTTAGAAAATCGGAACCGGGTATGGACCGTATTAACAAAGAGGCAACCGTAAGAATAACCTCGGATATAGGCAAACAGTATCGCGTCACTCAGAGCCTGCTGGAGCCGTTGAGCACATTAGACGGAAAGTCTATACCACAGGGTAATCTGCTTGTGTATGCCATGGCAGGGAGCAATAGTTTTGGGACACTTAATATAGGTCAGGAAGTTCCGGTAACTATGGGCAGACAAATTATCTATACATCAAATCAATCTGGAACCTCGGATTCTTTTGTTCTGGTTTATAGCTTGATTACCAGAGGTAATATTGACTCTGGTTCCTATCGCGGCAGGATAGCCTTTACGTTGGAAGCGATTGGTTCTTCGCAGACTCCGTCAACCGTTATATTAAATATATCCGCTGAGATAGAAAACGAATCCTCAGTGCAGATAAAGACGTTAAGCGGTTCAAGGACAATTATGCTAAAACCCGGCAATGAGAATTCTGTTGTAGCGGTGGCTATTAAGGGTGGTTTTGGAGTTCCCTTTAGAATACTTCAGCAGGTGCCGCAGGAGTTGGTATCGTCTGAGGGTCAGACGTTGGATTTGAATGTCGTAAACTTTATTGGTAAAGAAGCCCGCAGGGGGATGGTTGTTAATCAACTGACGCCTCTTTCTTCTCGGCAACAGGTTATTTATACCTCTAGCCCTAGAGGAGAAGAAGACGATTTTGTTATAGAATATTCTCTTGGCGAATTGTCTAATCAAAAGGCAGGGATATATAGAGGAGGGATAAAATATATATTGGAAGGATTGACTTCTACACAGACAAAACTCATAGATACTTTAGGTTTGGAAGTAGACATTCCGAAGATTTTTGATTTGGTGATTACCCCTGAATTAGGAGGCAGCATACGTTTTAACGATTTAAGACCCGGTCAGCCGCCGCGGTTACAGGAGGTTATCTTTGAGGTCAAAACAAATATCGGAAGACAGTATCAGGTAACTCAAAATCTGAATGCCTCTCTGGCTACCAAAGACGGAAAGATTATTTCATCGGAATATTTTACCATGCGTCAGGAAAGTATGAATACAAAAGGAACCCTTCGGGTAATGGGAAAGACACCTGTCAAGGAAGGTTCAATGATCTTGTTTCTTTCTGATAAAAATGGCTCTGCGACTAAATTTAAGGTAATATACGAATTGGCTCCGCCGGTAAATTTGCAGTCCGGCGATTATGCTGCAATGTTTACTTATTCAGTTACTGAGATTTAAAAGATTTTTTGAAGATTGTTATGTGCCAGAATGTTTATATTTGAAAGGAGGTGAAAAAAGATGAAGAAGGGATTCATGGTGTTGTTGGCTACCGTGGTAACGGTGTGTTCTTTTGTTTTTGCCTACGCTGCTTCTACGGTCAATGTGAGTATCAGCGCGCAGGTTCCAGTTAGTTCTCCAGAGTTAGCTGTGGTAATAAAGCAGCTGAATACTCCCGCCCAGGATCCTAATACGGGAACTACTGTTACGGCAATGAACTTTGGAACATTGACACACTTTTTGGCTGATGGTACGACCGATGCAGGTATCTGGTATAGTCGAAACTATTTCTGTGTGTTTATCTACACGAATAGTTTCGGCCGCAGGTATCAGGTTTTGAGTACTTGCACTGGATTAAGCAACGGAGCGCAAAATTTACCTGCGGGGAGCTTTGGGATTTCTCCGGGGTATGCGGCTCAAGATGCGTTTAATATAGGGGGGACGTTAATACCTCAGGGAACGCAGCCAACGGGTTCAGTATTAGGCAATCCTGGACCGGCAATTGCAACCAATGCGCTGATCTATCGCAGCGAGACAGCAGCATCAAACAGGATTATCCGCGCCTTCTATAGTCTGCCTGGTTATGGTGAAGGTGGCGCTCTTCCGTTTACCGGATATACACCGATACCTTTAACGCAGGCACCGGGAACATACACCGGCACCGTAACTATTAGCATCGTAGTTTATTAATCTTGCAGGCAAGATTATAGATTATATTTTGACGCAATAAAATAAGCAGGGCTTTTTTATAGCGGGTCAGATAGAGAAGCCCTCTTATAACTTTGTAATTTCTTGTATTCTTAAGCGCCAAATAAATAATAATAAAAAATAAATATGGAGGTAATATATTGAGACTAAGGTTTATATACTACTGGGTAGTTTTTATTGTATTCACCTGTATTTATAGCACATCTCTGGGTAATAATGTTATTGAAGTTGACCAGGCAAAAGTCCGGCTTGTGATTGCTCCGGGAAAGGCCAAGGCAGGTGCAATCAGGGTATACAATCCTACCACTGAATCGCGGCATATCAAGGTTTATTTAGAGGACTGGGCGTATTTGCCTGCATTTGACGGCACAAAGGAATTTAAACCCGCAGGAACAACCGAATTATCCTGCGCAAAATGGATTAGTTTTGTACCCGATGACTTTATCATACCTGCGTTTGGCAAGCAAACCATTAATTATACGGTAAGAGTCCCTCAAGACGCCAAAGGCGGTCACTATGCAGTAATGTTTTTTGAGAATAATCTCAGCGAACAAAATACGCCTCAGGAGGGAGTAAGCGTAGGAGTGGCAATACGTATAGCTTCGCTTTTCTATATAGAACCAGAGGGTACAATTATCAAAGAAGCAGCTATTCAAGATGTCAAAGTAAAGAAGCGGCAAGGTGGTTTTGAGGTTACAGCCAAACTTGTAAATAAAGGCAATACCGATATTATTGCAAAAGGAAATTTTTTCGCTATGGATAAAAACGGTATTGTCCAAGCCAGGGGTCAATTCAACGATATATATATGTTCGGAGGTAATACCGCAGTGCTTTCCGGCGTATGGAAGAATCCTTTACCAGCAGGAGACTACGACCTTGTTTTAAGCGTAGATATCGGCGGAGCGGAGGAAGAGTTAGGTCTGGGCAGGGGACCGGTTGTTACCGAAGAAAATAAGATACATGTTGATTCCGAAGGCAATATCCGGGTAGGTGAAAAAGGATAATTAAAAAACACTTTAGGTTGGTTGGGGTTTGGAGGGGTGATATTTAAAAGAAGGGAGAAATCCCTTTTTTATTTATGCTTAAAAAATTTGCGATTTTCATAGTCTTGTTAATTGTCTTTTTGCCGACAGCCTACGCCTCTTACGGCGGTTATAGCGAGATGCAGGAGTATTTGTGTCAGATAGGCATAACCTATTATAAAGAGGGCAGATATGATGATGCCATTGCCATGTTTAAAAAAGCGTTAATGATTCAGCCTGATTACGAGCCCGCCCTTAAGTATATACAGATGATTGAGCAGTTAAAAACAGATTTGCAGACAAAAGAGAGCCAGCGGCCTTTAACTATGGAGCGAGGGCGTCAGGTATCGTCAACGGTTCCCGTTTATGCTCAAGAGATAGATGATACATTGGATATTCTGGAACTGCAGGAGGAGATGATAAAAGAAAGACAGAAGACCGGTGCCTCCACGCATTTAATTCAACCTTCTGATATGGAAATATCATTCGGCGCGCCTAAAAAAGTAACCCCAGATATTAAAACAGTGGAATTAGATGCTTCGTCTGCAGATTTGAGAAACCCTATAGAAATTGAAAAAGGCGCTAGTGTAATAATAATAGGTAAAAATATCCAGAAGTTTTTGGTTATCCAGACAGAGATTTTATCCGTGGAACGGTTGGACCAGAACCGGATTTTGGTTACGGGAAAGAATATTGGTTATGATTATGTATATATATGGGATGACTACGGGCGTTGGGAAACAGAGTGGCTGGGCGTATTTCCTAAGGCAGAAGGAGAGAGTCTGGAAGAAGAGTTGCGTCAGAAAGAAGAGTACGCCACCGCATTTAAATTGCGTTATAATCTGGATTGGTATAGTTTTCGGGAGGGTCGCCGTCTGGATTCATCATTAAAAAGGAAGTATTATTCCTGGAATCACAGTTTACTTTTGACAGGGTCTACGCCTTACGGTGACCTGGATTCGTTGCTTAAAATTTCTACTTGGAGGACATTTATCCAGAAGGCGTTTTCTGATGTTACTTACTTTACCATAGGGCTGCAAAATGGAAGAGTGGGATCTTTTGAAGATTTTTCCCTGCGCGGATTTGATTTTTATCCTTCCAATCTCACCAATTTAATTATGGGGGGAGGGACGAATTTAAGAGGAGTTATGTTTGATTCTCCGGCCTTTCAGAAAAAATTGAAATATACATTATTCTGGGGTAAAGAGGCAGGTGGCAGTTACGGCGTTCTTTCTCCAGGCTTGAGAAAAGTGAAAAAATCATACCTTGCTGGAACTGACGTTAATATCAGCCCAACAGAAGATTCCAATTATGGTTTTAGTGTGGTGCACGGTTACGGTAGTCAAAGGGATACAGCTAATTTAGGAGCTTACGCCTATGATACATACGGTAATTGGCAGTGGGGAGACTGGGATTATAGATATGAAGTCGGTTATGACGCAGGACGAATAGCTTATCTAGTGGGTGGAAATTATATGCAGGACCGGATACGTTTCGCTTATGAATTCCGGGATTTCGCCAAGAATTACATAAATATGGTGGCTAATACCTGGAAGCAGGGTGAGCGGGGGGCGCTTTTTACTTTACAGCTACAGCCAAATAGCGCCTTAAGGATAGATAACCGTTTGGATGTGTTTCAGGATCGACAATTCCCCGCGGCTGAAAACCAACACCGCTGGAACGAGGATTATGATTTTAATCTCCGTTACGATCTGAATCCAGCAACATTATTAAAGGCGGATTATTCCATTCAGAATGAATTAGGGAGATTTATGCAACGTCGTTATCAAAACTATGGAGCAGGAATTAACAGAACATTTAATCTTGTCAGGAATATAAATACTTATGTTTATCTTAGTCGTCAGGAGAGCAATTCCACGGGATTTGATTATATAAATAACAGGGTAGCAGCAGGCTTGAGCTTTAGGCTTATCGGTCAACTTGGTTATTTCTTGAACACCCAATGGGATTGGCTGGAAGAGAAACTAACCGGAAATAGTTCTACGCCACAACTCTTAGAGACAGGCTTGCTTTTAGACGGTCAGATATTAAATACGCCTTTTTACGAAAGTGCGCGTCTTATTTTTCACGATGAACGTCATATCCTTTCTCCGTTTAGTTTTCTCTCTGGAGAGGACTATCTGGAAGGGTATGCGGAGATTTCTTACCGTCCTAAACCGCAAACAGAGTATTACGGTTCAGTCCGTGTGCGCAATGTCTGGGCAGAGAATCCTGATGTTACCAAGAGAATGGAAGCGGAATTTAATGCAGGGTTACGTTATCTCTGGGATACCGGCATCCACTGGAATGCGGTTGGCGATATAGCGGGATACGTTTTTATAGATACCAACTCCGACGGTTTAAGACAGAAGGATGAAGTTCCGGTTGAAGGCGTCAAAGTCTGGTTGGGCAAAGACAAGTTTCAGATTACCGATATATTCGGTTACTATAAGTTTAAGAGAGTGCGGGCAAAGAAGGCATTTGTATCCCTGGATGTTTCTACCTTACCGACAGGTTTTGTTCTGACTGTGCCGTTTAACCAACAGGCGGTGATTTCGCAAAATCATACCGTACGGGTTGATTTTGGGATAATCGCGCGTTCCGAGATTAGCGGGTGGGTTTTTGAAGATGTCAATGGCGATAATGAATATAGCGCATCGGATAATCCGGTAAGAGGAGTGACGCTTGTGTTAGAGAACGGAAAAAAGGCAATTACAGACACAAGCGGCAGGTATATTTTTGCAAATGTGTCTTCCGGAGAGCATACGTTGACTTTGGATTTAAATACCCTTCCGGTTTCTTATTTACCAAAAGTTCCTATTTCAACCTCCATCGCTATTTCAGAAGGCGCCTCCTATATTCACAACATTCCTTTAACGACAGTCAAAGAAGAATAACTTTAGCGTCCGTAGATGCTGGTTACGGGTGCGGATTTTGATTTTTCTTTCTCGTTTACCTTCTTTGTTGTATCCTGCTGCATTATGTATTTTGTTTCTTCTTTCGCGCTGGCGGGCAACGTCTGTTTTGAAGATGTTGCCTGGGCTTTGCTTTTATTTTCCGCTATTGGTGCGTTTAATCCAGGGACAGCGGGTATGCTGCAGGACACCGGAATACTAAAACTATCCTTTGCATAGGCAATACCGCAGATAAAGATAAGCATCAATACAGCAATAAGTGTTTTTCTACAGGTATTTTTCATCGCTATCCTCCTTTGTTTCCGTGGCTGGCGGGGATATGGGTTTTATGTTTTCCCTTAAGATTTCTTCAATCTTTTTTTCGAAATCCGCCTCCGTTCTTATATTTTCCCCGCTTAATTTCATAGCTTTTGCAAAATCTACTAGCCAAGAGATAATTTTTGCCCGTGATAATTTCGCACCGCTGGAGAAAAGTGCGTCTTTCCCAAATTTATCTAAAAAATCTATCTCTTCGCGATTGAGGAATGTCACTACCCGTTCTTTTCTTTCTTGAGTCGCAATGTTTTCCATTTTTTCTCCTTAAAAATAAAGCCCAGCCTCAGTTTACCTGTAGAATAGGCAAACTGCGCTGGGCATTCTAACAAAAAACCCTAAAGGCAATCTTTAGGGTTATTCTTTAACTTCTTTGGCAGCCCCGCTATCCTTTTTACTTAGGATCGGAAGCTTTGCGCCCCAGCATTGCTGCTAGTTTGCCTTTATCAGTAAGTATTTATTCCTAATTGTCACTTAAAGTATAACACAGAATTGGACAAATTTCAAGATTAAGCAGTGGGAAATTTATAAATTTACACGCCTGTGGTATGTTAACTAGCAAGCTATCCAAAATGAATATTTATTTCTTTTATACGGCAGGAGCGTATCTCTTGAGTATAAGGGGAAGGGATAATGGGAGAGTTTATTTCTACTAGATCTCCAAGAGCATTTTTAAACACAATCTTTTTTATTCGGGCACAATTCTTTCCGAACGTATTTTTTCTTTTGGGATTATGATAAACTACCTTTATTTTGCTTAAAAAATTAAAACTATAATTTCCCTGTTTATCAAATAGCCAACCGGCAAGCTTAGGCTGAAAAGAGATACAGAGTTTATTATCTTTATCTAAAAAGAACGGTTTTAGACCACAGTTCATTATCAGCCACATCTGCAGGAATTCTGCTGTCGAACCAGAAAGCCTCGCCACGAATCCATTGCCATGCAGTTGACGGTCAGGAAAAGCGCTGCTTACAAGGAAAGACGAATTTTCAAGAATGCTGCGTCCGTAACGGCTGGGTTTCTGGAAAGGGATAAGACAATTTTTGAAATCTGTATAAAATTCATTGTATAATCCGCATTTTAAAATTTCCAAAAGATATTTATATTCCATATGTAACCATATGGATTCGTTTTCCAGCCAGCCGGGGGTAAATACGCGGCATCTGCCGATTTCCTCCGGCATATCTTTAAGAGGAGCAGTTATCTTATACATCTTTAGTTTTTTGTCGTAGAGCAGGCTTGACCTGGTGGCGCCGGGACCGGCCGACATCGTCGTCGATGTCGAGTGGAGCGGTATCAGCACCGGCACGGAGCGGCTG
>JAMWCI010000086.1 GCA_023818655.1 Candidatus Omnitrophota bacterium | reverse complement strand
CACTGCGCTAAGACAAGAGCATTATACACTTCTCTTAAGTCCGCATAGGCATAAGCTTCATTAACCCGCTTGTTTAACTGAGGTAAGACCAACTCTTGGATTAGCCCAGCTGCAAAATCTTGTAATTCCTGCTGACGCTTATCTTTCATCTGAATGCCTTGCGCATAATATGCCGGCTCCAGATGAACTTCCAAGGTGCTTTCAACTATTGAAAACTGGTTATTCTTCTCATAGACTAGCGTATTTGCCGGAACAATCCAAAGCCTGGTTACCACAGGTATTTTATCTGTAGCATTTAATTCCTCGGCCTTCTGATACAACCGCTTCCAGAATTCTTTGCCTATTTGAGAAATCTGGGGGTTAATGATACTACTTATATCTTCTTTCAATCTAAAATCTGCATTAAGCATAATCCTTCCCAAATCCGTATTGCCTAAGCTCGACTCTATGATCCTATCCGGTTCATCTGGATTAAGATTTACCCAGAATGCTTCATCATGCATAATTAGGCCGATAAAGAAATATTCCAGTGATTTTTGTGCTGCTTTTTTGACATCCAAAATCGGCTCGAAATTACCAGGCTTTCTGCCTTTGATAAGAAATCTAAGATGATTAAAACCTTGAGAATTATCCACTGATAAACCCGTTAGTTTAACTGAACTAATCTGTTCTGGGTTATCTGCAGAGCCAACAGAAGAAACAAACAATAAACTGAATATAAGGATATATAGAATCTTTTTCACCTTGCACCGTGCCTTCTGGCTATTTTATTAGCTCTGGATGAACTAATCAAAGGGTCAAAATCGCTTAAAGCAAGGATGCCATATGAAACGCCTATCGTACTTAAGTTGCCCTCTTTGGGCGTGTTATATTCATGACCTATTGCTGCCTCGGCTTGCGTGGCATAAGGATAAGCCAGGGTATTATCCGACTCGATTGCCAAATCTAACATGGCCTTTATTAACTCCTGCCTCTTCTGTCTATATTTAGCTTCTTTTTTAGTATCTCCGCGCTGCTTAAAATCAGATTCTAATCTTCTATAGGCATTAATTAACTGGAAGGTCCATTCAGGAGACACCAAAGGCTTTCTGCCTAAGTTGGTAGCGGTCTTATAATCTACAAAATCAGCTCCTCTCACTTTTACTTTCTGGCCGTCTGGCTTAATATAGGAAGTTTCTGAAAGGCAATTCTTTTCAATAAACTCAATCATTTTTTCTGCCAATCCCGGCTCAAAAGTATCTAACACGTCTACTCCCAACGCTGAAATTCCCCAGGAATGTATATCTGTGGCAACAACAGGATCGAGTCCGCGCTTATAGCCACGGTTAAGCCTGTGCTCTTCCTTGTTGTATCCTACATTTTTAAGCCAGTGCAGGTCTTTATCTCTGGCATCTTTATATTTTGCGTCTTTTGTCTCCTGGTAAACCATATTAAATAACGCATAGGCATCTATATTATGCTCTGTTGCAAAGACCTCGTAGAAGCTCGGCTGGTTCTGATCATAGCCAAGATGCTGATCGCCTGCTACATGTCCTTCTTCCTGAGGCCCTAAACGAATCCCTCCGAAATTAGGATCTTTCTCATCCCTGTTTTGTAGGGAAACGGCAAAGTCGGCTAATTTCTTGGCCAATTCCAGATACTTAGCTTCGCCTGTTGCCTTATAAAGGTGAAAGCTGGCCAGACCCATCCAGAGATTTGAGCCTGTTCTTACTGACCAGTCCTCGCCTAAGGCAGGATTAGTGGGGTTCACAGCTTCAATAATTCCTCCTATTCGCCAGGCATTAGGTGTTTGAATATAGAAATCAAGGATTCTTTTTGCGTCGCTTATTCTACCGGTTGCGATATAAGCAAGGGTGACTACAGCCGAATCATAAGTAATAGCCCAATTTTCGAACCTGTCGTCGCCGACATGACTATGAAGCAAACCAGTAGCCTGATCCCTATTCGTTAATAACCAATTCTCCAGTTTCGCAACTTGAGGCTGATAATTTTCCGCCTTTAAAGTCGACGCAAAGAATATCGTTAAGCCAAATGGGAAAACCATTATAAATAATATGCTTAAAATTCTTTTCTTCATCATCGCATATTGCTTACTCATAAGTTATGTCGTCTAAATAAAAAGTGCAGCCCTTAGGATTAAATTCTTTCCTCACAAAGAAATAAAAGCCGCAACTAATATAAGCTAAGTTTTTATCGGTTATATCTATGATATATTTTCTCCAATCTTTTGTTAAAACTATTTTTTCGATCTTTGCGGTATCGGAATCAGGATAATCACCCATTGGCCAACCCATCCCAAATTCCTCTATTCTTTCACCACCCTTGTCACCACGCGCCCAAAACGTAAGTTTGGTTGCGCCCTTAAGACTGAAACCGCCTTTTATCTGCCCCCAATTGTTTAAAGGGTTTTGCCAATAGATTCCCGCCCAACCGCCGCCGTGTGAAGCCTTAGCCGAATATGTAATCTTAATGCATGTGTTACCCGAATGAGGATTGTTAGCGTATTCGGCATCGAATCCTAAATCCTCATAATCTCCTGTCCATCCCGAAGGGATATAATGATTACTAGGATAGCTCTTATTTAAATAGACCGCAAATGGTTTAGAAGATTTGCCTTCTTTGGCTTCTTGAGGCGCTTTTATCGCTAAGAATTCTATTGCACTATATCTATTTTTATAAGGGCTTTCGGTATCTATAACTCCTACGGTTAGTAAAGGGTATTGCGTTTGCCTCTCTAATTTTAATGTTGATTTTATGTAGAGCTCCCCTTCTTCATTAGTGATGCCTGAAGCGTATTCTTCTTTCCAGCCCAAAGGCGAAAACAAACCATAAGCAACTTTTTCCTTCGCTAATGGCTTATTATTTAAGTCAGTTAATTTTATCTTTAAACTCACGACATCATCTATTGAGAATGTTTGCTTATCTGGGATAATAGATATCTTTATCCTAGGCTCCAGCGCTTCTATTTTCTCGGAGATGAAAAAGTCTACTGATTTTCTAGTTATGGCCGCGCCTCTGTTGTCTCTACAAATAATGTCTAATCTATGAATTCCTTTTTTATCTTTTAAGTCGTGATTCCCTATCCACCAATGATTATTCTGTTTACTTAAGGTCTGCCACTTAGAATTATCTATCCGATATCTTATATTCTCTATTGAATCACTCGCATATATGGAAATTGGCGCGCTTGAATAATAAACTTCAGCTTGTCTCGGCTCAATGATAATTGCCTGATTATATCTCTTTAAATCGTAATAGACTAACCTGGGAATACCTTCTAAATCATTCTTCGTAGGAATTCCCAATATTCCATCCCATTCCCAAGGATGGTCATCATGGGCGTTAGGATCGCTTGGGTAATGCCAGGTGTCTATCCAGGCCACGGTGCAAACCCCGCTTGCGCCTGCGGCAATAGATTGATTAATGCTCTCAATATCTTCTTTAGATTGCTCTGACTGGCTGTTTCCTCCGAAACCAATATCGTTTAATTTCTTTTTCGATACAGAAAATCCACCCGTTTCCCCGATAAATAGAGGTTTATTTCTAGCATGGTTTTCTCTGATCCACTTTACATATTCTTTAAAGCCGATTGCTCTATTTATCGGCTCAGGCGTAAACATAAAGGCATTAAAAGTCACCACATCCCAAAGAGAATGGTCTAAAAATCCTAAGGGTATCCAGCTATCCATAGAAACTGGTTTATTATCTATTTGTTTAACCGTCTCTTTGATCTTCTTAAAAAAGTCTATTGTTTTTTCTTCTCCTGCAAACAGAACTGCTTCTTGGGTCGGCTCAGTAATAACTAAATACATAATTACATTATCAAAATCTTTCGACCAGGAGACTTCCTGCTTAATCTGCTCCAATGCTTGCTCTATGAAAGCAACGTCTGAATAGTCGTGGGTAGGATCTATCCATATTCCCTGGATAACCATAAGGTCGTATTTCTTGGCAAGGGCAAGCTCATCGGGTGAAAGCGCTGCCCAACTGCGAATTGTATTAAACCCTGCCTCTTTTATACGCTTAAAGTCTAAATTCACTAGCTTCAAATCAACTTTATCTGTTCCTGGCCATTGAGCTGACCGCCAACCTGCATAACCTACTGCGTTAATAAAGAATTTCTCTCCTTTTAAATACAACCAGCTATCTTTTATTTCTATTCCATTGTTAAAGCTCTGGTTACCAAAAACAAAATCTCCTGTCGATACGATTAAAAATAATAGCGACAGGGATAGTAAAGGCAGAATGCGTTTCATCTGATTTCTATGCTCCTTTTTCACTAATTATACCATTCCTTCCAAGGCTTTGTTAGTTCTATTTAGCTCCTCAATATATTCTGTATTCAATTTTTCTTTTTCGATGGGCTTAAAGATTAATTGTTTTATTTTTTCTTGGTCGTCCAAAGCAACATCGCCTTTTTCGTCGGTCACTGCTACGATATAATCCTTTAATTCTGCTGGTAGCTCTTGATAAAATATTGGCTCTTTGGCTAAAGCTGCAACGATTAAACCTAAACTCGAAAGAACTTCGGTTTCATCGCCCTTCTTAACCACCACATCCACTTTACTTTTCCAGTACTTTAGATTGTCTTCAAAGACAACGCGGATTGAACCGTCAATGAGATAAGGCTCAAGGCCTTTGATCAAATAATCTTCGGGTATTTCTGGAATAAGTATAAGTCCCCCGGTTAACTCTTCGTTTAGCCCTAGAATTTGTATAATCTTTGCCTTATCTAATTGGGAATTAAGATTGATTAGCCTGATGCGCAAACCTTCAGGGATCCCCTTGTTTTGTTGTGCTTTATAGAGAGCAATTATCGCTTCTTTAAAACCATATCCTTTCAGTTGGGGCATACCTTTCGAGGTATCAATTAAGGTATCTACATCTATTTCCAAGGTTAAACCACTGTAATCAGCAAATAATGTATTTATGGCTGTAATGGCTTGCTGGCTTAAGACAATATCTTTATCGCTATTTAGGCTAAACAATGCCTTGGCTAGAGGATCGCCAAAGATTAATGGTAATTCTTCAATTGATTTTACTTCCGAACTTTTATCCGAAGATTCGTCAGTATGGATTATATCATCTAAGATGATATTTTCTGGGTCTTCGGTTTTCGGTTTTACTTCTATAGGCTTCTGCTCTAGCAGTTTCGGTTCTGTAACTGGGGATTCTGTTTTCTCTGGAGAGTCGTCTTTGTTAATAAGGCTAGGATTTGTTTTTGGCGCTTCCAGAAATAAACCTACAGAACAAGGAATTATTACTGCGCTGCTTCCTAATACCACCATCGTAATCCCTATCCCTGTAGACCCGGCAATGATTACGGGAATGCTTAATGCTACTAATCCTAGACCCGTTAAAATTACAGCAAGCTCTGGGATTATAAAGCCTTTGTTATTAGTTCCCCTCGGCGTTATCGGGGCGTGGGGTTGCATAGACTTATCGGAATGGCCTGTTGGATTTTTTGTTCTGCTTATGCGATTCATATACCAATTGCTAAACCACTTTGTGGAGGTAATAATTAAACCAGTAAGCGAGGCTATACTCATTATTAAGAATAACTTCATGCCTTTCGTTGGCCAAAGATAGCTATCAAAAAAATAAGTATACCCCAAGGTTAATGCTGAAATACCCACCAGTATTATATGTGGCACAAATAGCCTTAAATAAGAAACTCCTGTCTCAGTTGTCTTTGGCGTAACAAATTTAGTGCGTAATAATCCCTGTCTAAAAATCGCCCGGATGAAAGAAGGGGACCTGACCGGGGCGTTGGCCATTCTCCTGGAGCGCTGCCCTTTCCCCGGCATCCTGGGGCGCATCTGCCACCACCCGTGCGAGTCGGCCTGCACCCGAAACAAGCTCGATGAACCCCTCGCCATCAGAGCGCTGAAGCGCTACCTCATCGATCTGGATCCGGAAGCGGTGCTCAGATGGGAACCGGGGCCGCCGCGGTCGGAGCGGGTGGCCGTGGTGGGGGGCGGCCCCGCGGGCCTCATGTGCGCTTATGAACTGCGGAAAATGGGCTATCCGGTCACCATCTTCGAAGCTGGTGAT
>JAMWCI010000019.1 GCA_023818655.1 Candidatus Omnitrophota bacterium | reverse complement strand
CAGCATTTATAATAGTATATAATATTTTTCTTATCATATTATTTTCAAAAAGGAGTAAAACATTATGGGAGCCAAGGACAAAAGGAATTTTATCTTATTAGGCCATGCCCAATCCGGAAAAACCACCCTTGCCGAATCCCTGCTTTATTTTTGTAAGGCTACCACCAGAAAAGGCTCAACCTATGACGGGACCACCGTAAGCGATTACAGCTTTGACGAGATAGAGCGCAAAAGTTCTATCAACTCCAGTTTCCTCTATTGCGATTACCAAGGCCTGCGCATACAGATAGTGGATGCCCCGGGTTATGCGGATTTCTTTGGCGAAGTAATCTCTTGTATACGCGCCGTAGATAGCGCTATTATAGTGGTGGATGCCTCTGGCGGCATAGAGGTAGGAACAGAGCGTGCCTGGCAGATAGCTGAGGAAAACAATCTACCCGTTATTATTTTTATTAATAAAATTGATAAGCCGGAAGTGGATATAAAAAAGGCTATATCAGAACTAAAGAGCAGATTTTCCAAGAGTTGCGTGGCGATAAATTCGCTTCTAGACCCAGACCTTGTGGAGGCAGTTGCTGAAAGCGACGATAGGCTGCTAGAGAAATATCTGGAGGCAATGACGCTCTCTGAGGAGGAGATACGTAGCGGCCTTGCCACAGCGGTTGCTAAACGCAGACTCTTTCCTGTTTTTGCTGGCTCAGCCCTGAATGATCAGGGCATAGCTGAGCTTTTGAACGGCATACGACATTACCTGCCAGACCCCACCTCTCGCCATAAAATCATCGCCCAGGACCCTCTTAACGCCGATAATCCTAAAGAGGTAGTTTTCAGCGACGATGCTCCGTTTTCTGCTTTTGTTTTCAAGAATATATCTGACCCTTACGTGGGGCAGCTGAGCCTACTGCGGATTTTTTCCGGGACCCTTGCCTCCAATACCGGCTTTTACAATGTAAATAAGAAAGTAAAGGAGAGGATTGGCGCAATTAATATATTGCAGGGAAAAGAGCAGAGAAGCATAGACACAGCTGGATGCGGCGATATAGTGGCTATCGCAAAATTAAAAGAAACCACAATTTCAGATTCGCTTTCCCAGGAAAAAGACCAGTTTCTTTTTAAACCGATAGTCTTTCCCGAGGCGGCGATATCTGCTTCGGTTAAACCCAAATCGCGAGAAGACGAAGAGAAGATATCCGATGCCCTGCATAAGTTGGCGATAGAAGATGCGACCTTTAAGGTTGCCCATGACCCCCAGACAAAGGAATTGATAATTTCTGGACTGGGAGATTTGCATCTTACGGTGATGATTGGCCGCCTTAAAAAAAGATTTGGCGTTCAGGTAGAATTAGGCACTCCCAAGGTTTCGTATAAAGAAACCATTACCAAGAGTGTTAAAGTGCAAGGTAAATTCAAACGTCAATCCGGAGGACGGGGACAGTATGGAGATGTCTGGATTGAGGTGCAGCCTTTGGAGCGGGGAAAGGGCATTGAATTCGTAGACAAGATTTTTGGCGGCGCAATACCAAGGAACTACATACCTTCAGTAGAAAAGGGCGTGCGTCAGGCAGCTAGCGAGGGCGCGGTAGCCGGTTATCCCATAGAGGACATACGCGTAATTCTTTACGATGGTTCTTACCACGAAGTGGATTCTTCGGATATGGCTTTTCAGATTGCCGGGGCTATGGCTTTAAGAAAGGCGGTATTAGAGGCTGCGCCTGCGCTCCTTGAGCCGATTATGGACGTAGAGATTAATATTCCTGAAGAATACCTGGGCGCGATATCCGGAGACATAAATTCCCGGCGCGGCAGGGTGATGGGTATGGAGGCAAAAGATAAAGCGCAGATAGTGAAAGCGCAGATTCCCCAGGCAGAGATGTTTACCTATGCCAATGACCTGCGTTCAATTACCGGCGGCAGAGGTTCTTATACTATGCGATTTTCTCATTACGAGCAGGTTCCGCATAAAGTGGCCTCAGCGATTATAGCGCAATACCAGGTTTCCAAAAAACAAGAGGAACAACAGTAAGAAGAGACAATCCCTCATAAATTATAAAAATGCTGAAAATATCGGCGTTTTCCTTGCCGGCTCTTACGCCCGGAAAATACAATGTTAAAGATGAGCGTCTTGACCAGATAGACAAAATCTCTCCCGCCAAGAAAAAAACCTATATTCAGGTGGAAGTAGTCGGAGAGGATTCCCTGTTAGATGCGGATTGCCTGCTGGTCTTAAAAGATTCAACCCAGGATATTATTCTGAAAGACCTGGAGTTTGTGGAGACGCGGCTTAGCCGTGTGCAGGATATGTCGGAAAAGGCGATGTTGGGCAAGCTAAAGGATATTCTGGAAAAAGAAGAGTTTGTGTTTAAGGCGCCTCTTGGCGAGGAAGAAAGAAAACTGATTTCTCCTTATGGGTTGGCAAGCAACAGGCCTGTGGTTGTTGTCGGCAAAGAAGAGTTGGAAGATACGAATGCCTTATTAGCCCGTTGCGTGCGGGAAAGTGGATTTATCAGCTTCTTTACGACTGGAGAAAAAGAGACGCGCGCATGGCTGGTGAAAAAAGGGACATCTGCCTGGGAGGCAGCCGGGGTTATACACTCGGATATACAGCGCGGCTTTATCCGCGCCGAGATTATAAGC
Organism: Candidatus Omnitrophota bacterium; assembly: GCA_023818655.1. Taxonomy (GTDB): domain Bacteria; phylum Omnitrophota; class Gorgyraeia; order Gygaellales; family Profunditerraquicolaceae; genus JAMWCI01. The sequence continues at coordinate 18,789 of JAMWCI010000019.1, read as the reverse complement.
TTTGCTGATTTTATAAACGCAGGAGGAGAAACAGCTGCCAAGCAGCAGGGTTTTATGCGTCTGGAGCCCAAAGATTATATAATACAGGATGCCGATGTGGTAACTTTCAGGTTTAACAAATAAAAACCATTTTTTAGACTGATTTATCTGCGGAGGAAGATGGTATGGTAAGAATTAAGCGTGCGTTGATGAGCGTGTCGGACAAGACAGGCATAGTTGATTTTGCAAAGGAACTTAGCCGCCTTGGTGTAGAGATTATTTCTACCGGCGGAACTGCCAAACTTCTGCGGGAGGAAGGCATCGCAGTAAAAGAGGTTTCAGAGTATACCGGATTCCCTGAAATGCTTGATGGCAGGGTAAAGACACTGCACCCTAAAATTCATGCCGGGCTTCTGGCGTTGCGCTCTAGCAAAGAACATATGGAGACATTAAAAGAGCATGGTATAGGGCTTATTGATATGGTGGTGGTAAATCTGTATCCTTTTGAAAAGACAACGCAAAAAGCCGGGGTTACTATAGAAGAAGCAATAGAAAATATAGACATAGGCGGACCTTCTATGCTGCGCTCGGCGGCAAAGAACTGTCGGGATGTAGCGGTAATTTGCAATCCCGTCTTTTATCCGCAGGTTATTGAAGAGTTAAAAACAAATAAAGGCGCCCTTTCTGAAGATACGCTGCGCAAGTTAGGTATGGAGGTATTTGCCAGAACCGCCCAATACGACGCCGCAATATACAATTATTTAAAAAATTATTTTGAAGCAAAAACAGAAAAAGAAGTCTTTCCGCAGCAGATAAACCTAGGATTTGAAAAGGTGCAGGAGTTGCGCTACGGAGAAAATCCGCACCAAAAAGCCGCTTTTTATCGCCAAAGCGGCAAAACCAAAGGTCTTTTTAATGCCCGGCAACTTCAAGGCAAAGAGTTGTCTTTTAATAATATTTTGGATTTAAATTCTGCCCTTGAGTTAGTAAGTGAATTTAGCAATCCTGCTGCGGTGATAGTCAAACACAATAATCCCTGCGGAGTGGCTGAGAGCAAGACCTTGGATAAAGCCTATATAGAGGCATGGAAATGCGACGAGCTTTCTGCCTTTGGCGGGATTGTGGCGCTGAATAGAAAGATGGATATAAAAACAGCCAAGGCAGTAGCCAAGAGCGGTTTTTTAGAATGTATCATCGCTCCTGGTTTTGATAAAGAGGCGCAAGAGATATTTAAAGATAAAAAGAACCTGCGCCTTTTGGAGCTGAAGGATTTTGTCTCAGTGGACGAGCCGGATTTTAAACGCGTAAATGGCGGTCTCTTGCTACAAGATAAGGATGTATTAACGCTGGATGAAAACAACCTGAAGGTCGTTACCAAGAGAAAGCCCACGAAAAGTGAAACAAAGTCCCTTATCTTTGCCTGGAAGGTTGCCAAGCATGTAAAATCCAACGCTATTGTCTTGGCTTGCGGCACCAAAACCGTAGGTATCGGCGCAGGCCAGATGTCGCGGGTGGACTCTGTTTTTATTTCCACTAAAAAAGCCGGAAAGTTAGCCATCGGCAGTGTAATGGCTTCGGATGCCTTCTTTCCCAAAGAGGATGCTGTAATGTTAGCCGCAAAGTATAAGATTAAGGCAATAATTCAACCAGGCGGCTCAATAGCAGACGATGCCATTATCCGGATGGCGGATAAATATAATATCGCAATGGTATTTACCGGCACCAGGCACTTCAAACACTAATTCTTAGGTTATAGGTGTGAAGATAGGGTTTATCTATCGCCTATAGTCTATTGTCTGTGATTTAAGATGACCTACCCGGAAGTCATCCAGTATCTCGCATCGTTCATTAATTACGAGAAGATTGTTGATTATCCTTATAAGGAATCACTGAAGTTAGAGCGCATAAGAGAATTCCTTAATATTATAGGCAATCCTCAGGCGTCTCTAAAATGCATCCATGTTTGCGGCACTAAAGGAAAGGGCTCTACCTGCGCTTTTATTGCCTATATATTAGGTGCCTGCGGATTCAGGGTTGGGCTTTACACCTCTCCTCATCTGGTGGATTTCCGCGAAAGGATACGCATATTAGCTCCTGAAGGGATAGGACTGGAGACAGGTGATGATTTTGCGGGGATAATATCAGAAGAAGATTTGACGCAGCATATCCATAAGTTGCGGTCCAAGATAGACTCGTATAACAGGAGTTCGCAATACGGACCACTCTCATTTTTTGAGGTGTATACGGCGCTGGCGTTTGATTATTTTAAAGCTAAAAAAGTAGATTTTGCGGTTTTAGAGACTGGCTTAGGCGGAAGGCTGGATGCGACCAACGCTGCGGATGCGCTGGTCTGCGCTATTACCCCGATAAGTTATGAGCATGCTCAAAAGCTGGGAAACACCCTTGCCGAGATTACTGCAGAGAAATCCGGTATTATAAAAAACAGCAAGCAGGTGGTAGTCAGCGCCGCTCAGGAGAAGGAGGCGCAGCAGGTAATTCGTCAGAGGGCTTCTGCAATAGGCTGTCGTCTATATGAAGTGGGCCGGGATATACTCTATGAAGGCTCAAGGGAATCTTTTAATGTCATCGCCCCTTTTTCCGAATATCCTTTGCTTAAAATCCAGCTGATAGGAAGGCATCAGCTTATGAACGCTAGCGTTGCAGTAGCGGTTGTTGACTGTCTGCGTTTATTCGGCGTTTATGTCGGGATAAGTTCTGTAAGAAGCGGACTTGGCCGCGCGCGCTGGCCAGGCAGATGCGAGGTTATAGCCGAAAAGCCGCTTATAGTTTTGGACGGCGCGCAGAATATCGCCTCTGCAAAGGCAATTAAAGAGGCAATCCGCCAGAACTTTCATTACAGCCGGCTGATTCTTCTCTTTGGTATATCTCAGGATAAGGATATAGAAGGTGTATGTAATGAATTAAGCCAGTTAGCGGATATAGTTATCCTGACCAAGGCAGATAATCCGCGGGCAGCCAGACCAGAGGAGCTTGCGGCATATTTTCAAGATAAGCCCGCATATATAACCCGGAGTATAAAAGAAGCAAAAAGTAATCTGCAAGCCATAGCCAGAGAGGACGATTTGGTATTAGTTACTGGCTCATTGTTTGTCGTAGGAGAATTCCGTCATGTCCAAATATAATTTAAATGACACTATCGCTGCGATAGCTACCTCTATTGGAGAAAGCGGAATAGGGATTGTGCGCATCAGCGGCAAGGATGCGTTGGCGATTGCCGATAGGATTTTTCTGGTAAAGGATAAACAGAAGCCATCTTCTTTTAAGACTTACACAGTCCACTACGGCTGGATTGTTGAGCCGGGCATTAAGACTGAGATTATTGACGAGGTAATCTTGACCATAATGCGCTCTCCTAAGTCCTATACTAAAGAAGATGTGGTAGAGATAAATTGCCATGGCGGCATCGCCGTGCAGAACAAAGTGCTGGAATTGGTTTTAAAAGAAGGAGCCCGTCTGGCGCAGCCGGGAGAGTTTACGCTGCGCGCCTTTTTAAACGGCAGGATTGACCTTGTCCAGGCAGAAGCGGTCTTGGATATCATCCGCGCCAAGACATCCGCAGCCCTAAAATTAGGATTGACTCAACTCCAAGGCAAGTTATCCGCTAAGATAAACAGATTGAGGCAGGATTTATTAGAAGTAGCTGCCCTGCTTGAGGCAAATATTGAATTTCCCGATGAAGAGTTAGGCAAGATAGATACCAAACAACTCTTTAACCGTCTATCCGGAGTGCGCAGCAAGTTGAAAGAAATCCTTTCTTCCGCGCGGCAGGCCAGGATAATACGCGATGGGTTGCATGTGGTTATCTGCGGAAAGCCAAATGTAGGCAAGTCATCATTGCTTAATGCGCTTTTAAAATATGAACGCTCCATAGTCACGCCTGTTGCCGGGACAACGCGCGACACTGTAGAGGAAACTATGGATATAAAGGGTATCCCTGTAAGGATTGTGGATACCGCAGGAATAATAGAGCCGACCGACATTATCGGGAAAAAGGCGATTAGCCGCTCAAAGAGGCATATAAAGGAGGCGGATTTAATCCTGCTTGTCTTTGACGGCAGCAGGAGATTGGGCAAAGAGGATACGCTGCTTATAAAAAGATTAAAAACCAAAACGGTTATAGCGGTGATTAACAAGATAGACCTTCCTCAGAAGATAGAAATAGACAAGATTAAACATTTTTTCAGGCAAGTAGTTATGCTTTCGGCAAAGAAATCGCAAAACATAGAGTCGCTAGAGGAGGCCATAGCCAGGCTTGTTTATGCAGGAGAACTTGAAGTTTGCGGGTCTGTGATAATGGGTAATTTACGGCACATAGAGATGATGCGTCAGGCAGAAAAATTTATTGCAAGCGCCTGCGATTCATTGGATAATATGTTTTCGCCTGAATTTGTTGCCGAGGATATCAAAGTGGCGCTTTTGTCGCTGGACGAGATTACCGGCAGGCGTTTTAACGAAGATTTGTTGGAAAGGATATTCTCGGATTTTTGCGTAGGAAAATAATTTTTGTATTGCCACTGTATCAGCTAGGCGGGGGGTAAGATATGGACAAGAAGAAAATCGAACAGGCGGTAAAGGATATCTTAGAGGCAATAGGCGATAACCCCAAGCGCAGGGATTTAAGAGATACGCCCAGACGCGTTGCCGAGATGTATGCAGAAATCTTCTCCGGCATATATTGCGACCCTGAAAAGGAGCTTGAGGTTATTCTTGACCAGAAACACCATGAAATTATCCTGCTGAAAAACATCCCGCTTTATTCTTGCTGTGAACATCACCTGCTTCCTTTTATAGGCAAGGCGCATATAGCGTATATCCCTAAAAATGGAAGAGTAACTGGTTTGAGCAAGCTGGCGCGGGTGGTGGATATCCTTGCCTCTAGACCGCAGGTGCAGGAGAGATTAACCACGCAGATTGCAGAAATCATTATGAAGAAATTAAAACCATTGGGTGTGATGGTGGTATTAGAAGCAGAACACCTGTGTATGTCTATGCGCGGCATACGTAAGCCCGGAACATTAACTGTAACCTCTGCAGTCAGAGGGATATTTAAAGAGAACCAGAAAACCAGAAGCGAAACACTCTCTTTGATTAAGTCTTAATCCGGAGGGAAGAAAAGATGAAAAAAATAGCTGTTCTTTTTTTACTGATAATATTTAGCGCTGGCTGCGCCAGTGTCTACAAATATCATACCGGAAAGCCGCCATTTAACCAGGGATATGTGGTTAGCCGGAGGGGATATGTTATCCCAGAATACACTCTTGGGAAAGATAACTCTGTCCCCGCAGACATAAAGGTTGCCCAGCAGCGTTTTCAGAGAAGAAAGGATACAGTGGAGGATTACTATAAGAAAATGGGCCATATAAAGAATGGTTTTAAGGCCACGGTAATAGATTCGGTGTTTATGACCGGAGAGTTTATCCTTGGTATCTTGCGTTGGCCATTTACCGCGATTTCTGACTATAGATACAATCATAACCCTCAATACCGCCATAAGATGGATAGGTTAGAACAGGAAAAAGAAAACAGAGAGACGGAACGTATCAGGAGACTTAAAGTCGCCCTGAATAAATATATAGAGCAGGACTTGGTCACAAAAGAAGGTTTGGTTCCCACTTCTTCTCCGGTTGAAGAAAAAACTGTAAGCGGGCAGGTGGAAAGAAACACCCAAGAAATCTCCTCTGCCGAACTGCAGGCGGGAGAAACCCATCAGCAGGCAGCGTCTTTAGTCAAGAAGGAAGCTGCGGAGACAGAGGCGGAAGAGATATCAGCAGCAGGCCTTCCCAAAGGAGAAGCCCAGCAGTCATCTGTTGTGTCTGAATCAGCGGCATTGAAAAAATTAGAAGAGGAGATGATTCAGCAAAAGATAAGTTATTCGCCGGTAAAATGCATTATCGTCGCCAAGCCAATAAAAGGGTTTTCTCCCCTTACTGTGCGTTTTAACGGCAAAAAGTCATACAGCAGCGCAGGAAAAATAGTCTCTTATGCTTGGGACTTCGGCGACGGAGATGCCTCTACAAAACCAAACCCCATAAATACATACTATAGCGGTTCAGTTGACCCAAGGCAGTTTACCGCGACCCTTACAGTGCTTGATGCCAAAGGTAACAGCGCTACTTCTGCAGTTACCATTGAAGTATTGAATAAATAGTCAGCCGCGGTTCTTTATGGGAAAATCTGCAATGCTATTCCTTATCAACAATTACTATTTTATTATGAAGGCGCTTTCTCTGCTCTGTCTTATATCTCTGATTATAAATCTAAGAGAGATAGTTGGGCTTTTGAAAAAAATAGAGAGGAAGAGCGCGATTCTTTTGTTGCTAATTGTAGTCTTGGGCCTTGTCTTAAGGATGTGGGTTATTCCGCACACCGCCCACGATTATTTTGACGAATTTGAGCATATGAATATTGCGCAAAATATGGCATTTAGCGGGAAATTTTTTCTGACTTTAATGGGCACAGACAGATTTTGTCAGGCGCACGCCTTTCCCCACCGGATACCTGGGTATCATTCTATCTTGGCTAGGGCGTTTTCTGTCTTTGGAGATTCAGAGACTGTCGCCTATAACCTGACAGCCCTAATCGGCTCTTTTTCTGTGCCGCTAGTATTTCTATTAACCTACCTTTTATTTAATCAACAAGGAATAGCCCTTTACGCCGCATTTTTATTTAATCTTATACCGGTGCATCTTAAATATTCGGGAGCATCTGGTTTAGAGGTCCCTTCCTTGTTTTTTATTCTGCTCAGTTATATTGCCGCCCTCATTTATCTGCGGCAGACAACGTTAAAAACTCTTTTCTTGTTGATTTCTTTCACAGGATTTGCCCTTTATCTGCGGCCGGAAAACGGCATCCTTCTCTTCTTTATACCATTTTTCATCTTTTTATTTAGCGATAAGGCCGAATTTAACAGAAGTAAAGTAATTCGGCATATTTCATTTTCCCTGCTTATTTTTGTTCTGGCGCTGCCTTATTTAGTGCATATATATTTAGATGTATTTACTTATCCCGCCAAGGAATGGAGCGCAACTCTTTGCGAAAGAATCATTCGCTTCCGCAGGCAACTTCCGGATAATCTTTTTTTCTGGTTTAGCAATTTTACACCCTTGCCTTTTACTCTACTTGCGATTTTCGGGATTATGCGCCTAATTAGAGAAAATAAAAAGATGCTGATATTTTTTTCTCTATGGTTTATAGTCCTTCTGGCGGTGTATTCCCAGCATATCAACTCAAGTTTTATAAATAATCCCGATGGCGACCGTTTTTCTCTACCTATGTATTTAACCTTGGTTATCTTTGCGGGTTTTGGTTTGTTTGAGGCGTTGAATTTATCTAAAAATAAACGTATCGCAATATTTTTAGCCCTCTCTTTTATTTTAATAGAGACGTTTCCTTCCTTGAGGCTATCATTGGATAGGACATTCTCCCGCGATATATACAAAGAGTACAACTTCGTATGGGATAACAAGGATAAGATACCCGATGATACCTACGTCCTTACCTTTGCCCCATACTTTATCATCTCCACCATACATAAAAAAGCGGTGCTTCCTGAGTTGTTCTTAAGGTTAGAGGATAAACCAGAAACAGCTATTCTACTGGATGATTTTTGGCAGGATGCAGAAGCGTTGAGGGTTTATAAAAAGATAGAGGACCAGCTTAAGAAAATATATGATTTCAAGCTGTTAAGCCGTTTTTCCGTCTCGCAGGACCAAAACTACTCTTTTATTCTCTTGACAAAGAAAAACAATGTCTTGGACGCTGATGGAGAATAAGGCATCCAGCCTTGCAGATAAAACCTTGGGTTACGCAGTCTCTTTCTTATCTCCGGATTGGAATTTGGGATTGATTCGTCTTTTTTAGATGGTGTATAATAAACATTAAGTTACCCCCAAAATAGGTTCCTATGAACTACAAAAAATACCCTACCATTGAGCAATTTACTAAACAATTACGTAGCATCGTACATCATCGTCATCGTAGACGCTTTACATAACTTGCCTTGCAGAAAGAAGTTATGAAGCAAATATTTTTTACTAAAGGAAAAAGATTTGTTTTGTAATTATTGTAAATTCATATAGATGCATAAAACGTCTAGGGAATTGCTTACCTTGAGTTTTCCCAAAGAGCGCTGGCCAATGATTAAGACCGCTAATTACCTTGAACTTTACTTTAAACAAATAAGAAGCCGGATTAAGAAAATCGGCTGCTTTAGAAATAGATTCTCGGCCGAGAGATACATATTTGGTTTAACCAAGCTCATTTACCATAACTTAGAGGATGTAGCTTTAAATGAACCTTTACACACTTTTTGCTTGTAATGTCTTGCCAACTTTTAGCTTGACAATGAGCCATTGCAATGGTATAGTTTAAAGCAGATAAGTTAACCTTTAAGCTGGTTCAGAGAAGCCGGCAAGGAATAGAAATATGCATTCTAAGAGTAAAATAATAATTACAGCCCTTGGCAAGAAAAAGCCAGGGGTATTTTTTTGCCCGGACAGATGATAGAGAAGGCAAAGATATTAGATAAAGAGGCGCTTAACAGGAGTCTTATGCGCATTGCCCACGAGATTCTGGAGAAGAACAAAGGCACTCAGAATCTTTGCCTTATTGGTATCCGCAGCCGAGGCGCCTGTCTTGCCCAGCGTCTTGGCGCGTTGATTTTGAGGATTGACCAGGTAATGGTGCCTGTAGGCATACTGGATATAACCCTCTACCGCGATGACCTTACGATGATTGGCAGCGGACCGGTGGTGCATAAGACAGAGATAGATTTTGATATCACTGGCAAAAACGTTGTTTTGATAGACGATGTGTTATATACTGGGCGCACTGTGCGGGCGGCTTTAGATGCCTTGATTGATTTTGGCCGGCCAAAAACTATACAGCTGGCGGTTTTAATTGACCGTGGACACAGGGAGTTGCCTATTCGCGCGGATTATGTCGGCAAAAATATCCCTACCAGCAAGAACGAAATTGTGGAAGTCCGTTTGGAGGAAACAGACGGCATAGACGAAGTGGTAATCGTGGGGCAAGATAAGCCGGGATAGCTTATGTTTATCTCGGGGAGGGAAATTGACGTCGCAAGCTTACGGATGTCAGTGTATTTTTGTTGCCTGCATTCAAGTTCATTGCCAGCTACCTGCGGTTAAAGACAAAAGATATCTAAGTGGTTAATCCACAATCCGCAAATTGCCGCGCAGGATAACCACACAGATATTCGGGGTGCTATATACAGTTTAAATAATAAAATGGCCTGGATACGCAAAGACTTACTGGGGTTGGAGGATTTAAGCCGAGAAGAGATTGAGTTAATCCTTACTACCGCAGAGTCTTTTAAAGAAATCTCCACGCGCGAGATTAAAAAGGTTCCTGCTCTACGCGGCAAGACAGTGGTGAATCTTTTCTATGAGCCCTCTACCCGCACCCGCGTCTCGTTTGAGGTGGCGGCAAAGCGCTTGTCCGCGGACGTCATTAATATCGCTACAGAAACCTCAAGCGTGCGCAAAGGAGAAACACTAATTGACACCGGCAAAAACATACAGGCCTTAAAGGCAGACATAATTGTTGTGCGGCACAACTGTTCTGGAGCGGCTACGATGTTAGCCAGACATCTGGATATCAGCGTGGTTAATGCCGGAGATGGCTGGCATGAGCATCCTACGCAGGCGCTTTTGGATATCTTTACATTAAAGGAAAAGTTCGGCCGTATCGCAGGCCTTAAGGTGAGCATAGTCGGGGATATAGCGCATTCGCGCGTAGCGCGTTCAAATATCTGGGGGCTTACCAAGTTAGGCGCAGAGGTAACGGTTTGCGCGCCGAAGATGTTGATACCAGAAGGCATAGAGAAGATGGGCGCAAGGGTTACTTATGACATTGATGAGGCGCTGAAGGAGGCGGAGGCGGTAAATGTGCTGCGGATGCAATTTGAGCGCGATGAAAAAGCAGCCTTTCCCCAACAACTGGAATATTTTAAGCAGTACGGCATTACCACCCAACGCTTAAAAAAAGCAAAAAAGAAGATTATCGTTATGCATCCGGGCCCGATAAACAGAGGCATAGAGATATCCAGCGAGATTGCCGATGGAGAAAACTCTGTAATCTTAGAGCAGGTTACTAACGGCATTGCTGTGCGGATGGGCGTGTTGTTTTTAGTGGCACAGGCAAGGGACAATAATGGCGGAAACCATACTGATTAAAAACGGCAGAGTTATTGATCCGGCAAACAATTTGGATACAATAAGCGACATTCTCATTGAAGGAGGCAAAATCGCCAAGATTGGGAAGAATATTACCGCAGAGGCGTCCCAATATATAGATGCGAGCAATAAAATTGTTTTACCGGGGATTGTGGATATGCACGTGCATCTTCGGGAGCCCGGCAGGGAAGACAAAGAAACAATAGACAGCGGCAGCCGCGCCGCGCTTAAAGGCGGGGTTACCAGTGTATTGGCAATGCCGAATACTGAACCAGCCATTGATAGCATACAGAGTATAGGCATCCTGAAAGAGATTATTAAACGTTCAGCCAAGATAGATGTTTTTATTAGCGCGGCTATTACCTTAGGCAGGCAGGGTAATCAATTAGTAGATATGAAGGCGCTGAAGGACTCCGGCGCAATCGCTATTACTGATGACGGGGCTTCTGTGGAAGATGAGGCGATTATGTATGAGACGTTAAAGATGGCAAAGAAGGAAGGCTTATTGGTTATTGCCCATTGCGAAGACAGAGAGCTTTCTGCCGGCGGTATGGTAAACGCGGGTTTTACGGCTACGCGTATGGGGTTGCGCGGCATCTCTAAAGAATCAGAGTATTTAAGGGTAAAACGGGATATTGCCATTGCAGAAAAGGCGAATGCCAGATTGCACATTGCCCATATAAGCTGCGCCGAATCAGTGGAGATTATCGCCAAAGCCAAAAAAAGAGGCGCGCAGGTTACCTGCGAAACCGCTCCGCACTATTTTTCTTTAACTGAAGAAGCGGTCTTGGGATATGATACCAATATGAAGATGAACCCGCCTTTGCGCGGCAGCAGCGATAGGCTGGCTATAGTACAGGGATTATCCGATGGCGTAATAGATGCCATTGCCTCAGACCATGCCCCGCATACAGACAATGAAAAAGAGATAGAGTTTGAGCGGGCGGAGTTTGGGGTAATCGGCTTGGAGACAATTCTGGCTGTAAGTATTACAGAGTTGCTTGTGAAGGGAGCGCTTGACTGGTCAGGGCTTGCCGAGAAATTAGCGCTTAATCCAGCGAGAATACTGGGTATAGATAAGGGGACTCTGGGCATAGGCAGGAGCGCAGATATTACCATTGTCCTGCCTCAGGAAGAGTGGTTGGTGGAGAAAAAAGGGTTTGTTTCTCAATCCAAGAACTCCCCCTATATAGGAAAAAGATTAAAGGGCAAAGTTGCCTATACCATTTATTCTGGAATGATTGCCTACTCCGGTATCTCTAAAAATCAAGCGCAGGAGCATTGAGCAAAATCAAGGTGAGGCTTCTTCTTACCCGAGAATTAGGCAGATTGGCAAAGTGGCTCAGGATATTAGGTCTGGACACGGTTTATTTTAAAGAGCAGAATGTAAGTTCCTTAATTATCGAGGCGCTGCGTCAGGAGAGAATAATTATTACCCGCAACCATCATTTACCTAGGTCATGCGGGGCGCGAATTGTAGTTATAAATGCCGAGAGGCTTAACGCGCAGCTGGCAGAGGTTTTAAAGAGATTGCAGATTAAGCCGGTATCTGATATGATGTTTACACGTTGCACACTCTGCAATGAACCTTTGACAGCCATCCAAAAAGAGAATGCAAAAGACAAAGTGCCTGCCTATGTTTTTGCTGCGCAGGAGAGGTTCTTTGCCTGTCCGCAATGCAGCCGTATTTACTGGCAAGGGAGCCATTGGGGGAACGTAAGAGAGATTTTAAACAAGATAAATAGTTAATATTATGGAATTTATAGCCGATTTTCACATTCATTCCAAATATAGCCGCGCCACCTCTAAGGATATGGATGTAGAACATTTAAGCAGATGGGCAAAACTAAAAGGAATTGAGCTGATTGGCACAGGAGATTTTACGCATCATCTCTGGCTTGAGGAGTTAAAGCATACCCTTGAAGATTGCGGCAACGGGATTTTTAAATATAACAATGTAAATTTTATCTTAACTACCGAAGTAAGCAGCATTTATTCAAAGAAAGGCAGGACTTACCGCATCCACAATATTATCTTCAGCCCTTCCTTTAAGACTACGGATAAGATAAATGACCATTTAGGCAGACTTGGCAATCTTGCCTCAGACGGCAGGCCAATACTTGGCTTGGACGCGGCGGAGCTGGCGCGAATAGTTTTTGATATTGATGAAGACTGTATGATTATACCCGGACATATCTGGACGCCGTGGTTTTCCCTTTTTGGTTCAATGTCCGGATTTGACAGGATAGAGGATTGTTTTGAAGAACAGACGCCCAAGATTTTTGCCTTGGAAACCGGTCTCTCCAGCGATCCGGCAATGAACTGGCGTTTAAGCGCGCTGGATAGATTTACCCTGATCAGCAATTCTGACAGCCATAGCCCGCAGAAGATAGGCAGGGAAGCAAATGTCTTTGATTGCGAGATGAATTATAAAGCCATAAGAGAGGTTTTGCGCGCCAAAGACAGAAAAAAGTTTTTATATACCATAGAATTCTTTCCTGAAGAAGGCAAATACCATTTTGATGGCCATCGTCTCTGCGGCATGCGCTTGTCTCCCAGCCAAACAAAGCAACATAACGGCCGTTGTCCCAAATGCGGTAAGCCAGTTACCGTAGGGGTAATGAACAGGGTGGAGCAACTTGCAGATAGGCCTGAAGGGTTTAAGCCGGAAAATCTTATTCCTTTCCGCAACCTTATCCCTTTGGACGAGATTATTGCCGAGGCAAAGGGAGTAGCCAAAGGAAGCGTTTCTTTGGAGCGGGATTATCTAAACTATATCGCAAGATTCGGCACAGAATTCAATATCTTATTGAAGGTATCAGGAGAGGAATTGCAAAAGCACCTGCCTGCTAAAGTTGCTCAAGGTATCTTACGGATGCGCGAGGGAAAGGTAAACATAAAGGCAGGTTACGACGGAGAATACGGAGTCATTTCTATATTTGATGAAAAAACCGCCGGTCCGGAGACGGAAGAGCAGTTGACCTTGTTTTAGCTGGGTTGAAAAGGTACGCTCAATTTTACCTACACCAATATAAAATTTATGCGCGACGAGACCGATAACTGGCTAAAGATAACCGGCGAGATCCAGAACTGCATGGATAAGAGTTTTAATGCCGTAGTTTTTCGTATAATAGTTTTAGTAGACAATGGCCAATAGCCAATGCCGTCCTGACCATAAACGCATTTTGGGCAAGGCAGGGACGCTACTTTGAAAAAGAGATAGAGTAGGTTGTTTACACGAAGAATTAAAAACAGCCTTAAGATGCGGCATATATCCTGAGAGCGCTTATTAAATTAGTTTAAGATAGAGAGATTGGGTTATGAGAATCGCGATTATCTATTATTCATATACAGGAAACACCAGAAAGGTTGCTGAGGTTTTGGCAGAGTTCCTGCGGCTAAAAGGAGGAGTAACAGTAGTAGAATTAAAGGCGCAGGACGAATCCGCCTCTTTTCTCGGACAATGCCGCAGGGCGCTGGTTAAGGCGCGGGCAAAGATTGCGCCGCTAAATCTTAACTTTTCAGAATACGACCTTATTTGTCTGGGAACGCCGGTATGGGCTTTTGGACCCGCTCCAGCTATCAATACTTTTCTGGATAGTTGTAGGGGCTTGGAAAATAAAAGAGCAGTAGTATTTACTACTTATGGCAGCGGTGCAGGAAACAAACATTGTCTTTCTTATCTTAAAAATGCCCTGTTAAAAAAAGGGATTAAAGAGTGCAGTCAGTTTAGCGTACAGCAATTTAAAGTGGCTGATAAAGAGTTTGTGCTGGCAAATATAAAAGCAGAATTGCGCCTGTGGCCCAATGGATAGGGCAATGGCCTCCGGAGCCATGTGTGACAGTTCGATTCTGTCCAGGCGCATTTATTAAGCAGGCAAATAAATTTTTTATCAAAATAATTACAACTATTCCTATTCTGTTAGATAACTAAAAAAGATAAGATGCAGAAAAGGATAATAGGGGTAATAGGTGGGCATAACTGTACTAAAGAAGTGGAGCAAATTGCCCAAGAATTGGGCAAAGAATTGGCAAAAGTGGTTGATATTCTCGCTTGTGGCGGCTTAAGTGGAGTAATGGAGGCGGTTTGTCAGGGTTTTAAGTCAGGAAATGGCATAACTATAGGAATTATACCGAGTTACAATAAAAATGACGCTAATAAATACGTAGATATTGCTATACCTACTGGTTTAGGATTAGCCCGAAATGTTTTAGTAGTGAAAACAGCTGATGTGGTAGTGGCGCTGCCAGGAGAAGCAGGAACGCTTTCGGAGATTGCCTATTGCTTGCAATTTGGAGTTCCCGTAATAAGCTTGGGCTCTTGGGATATACCAGGAGTGATTAAGGTAGAAACAGTGGAGCAGGTTGTAGGCAAGGTAAAGGAGTTTTTGAAATGAAAGCCATCCTTTTTTTAGAAGACAAAACAGTTTTTGAAGGAGAGGGCTTCGGCGCAGAGGGCGAGGCTTTTGGAGAGGTGGTTTTTAATACTTCTATCACCGGCTATCAAGAGATTATTACAGATCCTTCCTATAATGGTCAGATAGTTACTATGACTTACCCTTTAATCGGAAACTACGGCGTAAATGAAGAAGATATAGAGTCTAGCAAACCATGGTTGGAGGGTTTTGTTGTTAAGGAGTTGAGCTCTCTCCGCTCCAATTGGCGCTCCCGCCTTGACCTCGGAGAATACCTAAAGAAGAACAATATTGTGGGAATCCAAGGCGTTGATACGCGCGCCCTTACCCGGCATATCCGCTTACAAGGCGCGATGCAAGCAGTTATCTCCACAAGAGATTTTAACCCGGATAGTCTGATGAAGAAGCTTCAGGCAGCCCCACGATTGTTAGGGGTGGATTTGGTAAAGGAAGTGACCTGCAGGCAACCTTACCAGTGGCAGGATGACCTTGCGCCAAAGAACAGAAAGAAAAGACACAAGGTAGTAGTTTTAGATTGCGGGGTTAAATTCAATATTTTACGCAACCTCTCAAAAGTCGGATGCAGTGTTCATGTTGTTCCGGCAAGCACATCTTCGGGCGAGATTCTTGACCTAAAACCCGACGGAGTGCTCCTGTCTAATGGCCCGGGAGACCCCGCAGCGGTTAATTATGTAATTCGAACTACGCGGGAGTTAATCGGAAAGATTCCCATATTTGGGATTTGTCTGGGACATCAAATGCTTGGGTTAGCTATGGGAGGCAAGACCTATAAGCTGAAGTTTGGCCATCACGGAGGAAATCATCCGGTTAAGGATTTAAAGACAGGCAAGGTAGCGATTACCAGTCAGAACCACGGTTTTTGCGTAGACACAGAAAGTATATCTCAAAAGGGAACGGTGTTAACGCATGTGAATTTATACGATAAGACTCCCGAGGGTTTGGAGAATAAGAGGCTGAAATTATTCAGCGTGCAATATCATCCTGAGGCAGGTCCAGGGCCACATGACGCCAATTATTTATTTGAGAAATTTATAGATATGCTGAAAAAAAACTAATCCCGCTATGCCTAAACGCAGAGACATAAAGAAGATTTTAATTATCGGAGCAGGACCGATTATTATCGGTCAGGCCTGCGAATTTGATTATTCAGGAACCCAGGCCTGCAAGGCGCTTAAAGAAGAGGGTTTTAAGGTTATCCTGGTCAACTCTAACCCAGCCACGATTATGACTGACCCGGAGATGGCTGATAGAACCTACATTGAGCCGATTACACCCCAGATACTGGAGAAGATTATCGCCAAGGAACATCCGGATGCCCTCCTGTCTACGCTCGGCGGACAAACAGGTTTAAATGTCAGTATACAGCTTGCGGAAAAGGGTATCCTAGCTAAATATAAGGTGAAGATGATTGGCGCAGACAGGAAAGCCATAAAAAAAGCCGAGGACCGCAAGCTCTTTAAAGAGGCGATGCAGAAAATTGGTTTGGATTTGCCCAGAAGCGGCTTGGCTTACAATATGCAAGAGGCGCGTAAGGTTGCTCAAAGAATAGGCCTTCCTGTAATTATCCGGCCGTCTTTTACTTTGGGTGGGACCGGAGGCGGCAGCGCTTATACTTGGGAAGAGTTTGAGACTATAGCCCTGCGGGGGCTGGAGTCTAGTATGATTTCCGAGATACTTATTGAAGAATCAGTAACGGGATGGAAAGAGTTTGAACTGGAGGTAATGCGCGATAAAAAAGATAATGTGGTAATTATCTGTTCTATTGAGAATTTTGACCCTATGGGTGTGCATACCGGCGATTCTATTACTGTTGCGCCTGCCCAAACCTTAACTGACCGGGAATATCAGATGATGCGGGATGCGGCTATTGCCTGTATCAGGGAGGTCGGGGTGGAAACCGGAGGCTCAAATATCCAGTTTGCCATTCACCCAGAGACCGGCAGAATGGTGATTATTGAGATGAATCCGCGGGTCTCGCGCTCTTCTGCCTTGGCCTCCAAAGCCACAGGATTTCCTATAGCTAAAATCGCAGCCAAATTAGCTGTAGGATATACCTTGGATGAGATACCTAACGATATCACCAAGGAAACTCCGGCTTCTTTTGAACCAACGATAGATTACTGCGTGGTGAAGATTCCCCGCTTTGCCTTTGAGAAATTCCCCGCTGCGGAGAATGTCCTGGGTATCCAGATGAAGTCAGTCGGCGAGGTAATGGCTATCGGACGCACCTTTAAAGAGGCGCTGCAAAAGGGTATCCGGGGTTTGGAGATAAAACGCAATGGCCTTGAAGGGATAAAATATAAAGATAAGGAAGAGTTAGAGGCAAGGTTAAAAACCCCCAATGCCGAGAGGCTCTTTTATCTCTATGAGGCATTGAAAGAGAATTATTCTCTGGAGCGCATCTATGAATTGACTAAAATTGACAAGTGGTTTTTGCAGAACCTTAAAGAAATAGTTGCTTTTGAGGCAAAGATAAATGAGCAGAATATTCAAGAGGCAAAACAACTGGGTTTTAGCGACCGGCAGATAGCCAAGATATTAAATAGCGATGAAGACAAAATAAGGTCCATGCGTAAAAGCCAGGGGATAGAGCCGGCGTATAAACTTGTAGACACCTGCGCAGCAGAATTTGAGGCATATACCCCGTATTATTATTCTACCTATGAAACACCCTTTACTGGTAATGGTCTGAAGAAGAGCGAAGATGAAACGCGCCGGAACAAAAAGAAAAAAATTATGATACTCGGCGGCGGACCGAATCGTATCGGGCAGGGGATAGAATTTGATTATTGCTGCGTACACGCATCTTTTGCCCTGAAAGAGTTAGGCTACGAGACCATAATGGTAAACTCCAATCCCGAGACTGTGTCTACGGATTACGATACCTCGGATAAACTCTATTTTGAGCCGCTTACCAAAGAAGATGTTTTAAATATTATAGACAAAGAAAAGCCGGAAGGCGTGATAGTGCAGCTGGGAGGGCAGACCCCTTTGAATCTGGCGGTTCCTCTGGAAAAGACAGGGGCAAAGATTCTCGGCACTTCCGCGGATGCTATTGACCGGGCAGAGGACAGAAAGCGTTTTGCGGAGTTGGTAGATAAGCTTGGACTTATCCAGCCTGAAAACGGCACGGCAGTTACAGTAGAGGAGGCAAAAAGGGTAGCTAAAAAAATAGGTTATCCGGTTTTAGTCAGACCATCCTATGTTTTAGGCGGCAGGGCGATGGAGATAGTCTATGAGCAAAAAGCGTTGGAATATTATATGCAGAATGCGGTTTGGGCCTCTCCTGAGCGCCCGGTTCTAGTGGACAAGTTTATTGAGGATGCCATAGAAGTGGATGTGGATATGATTGGAGACGGAAAGACTTTTGTTATTGGCGGGATACTGGAGCATATTGAAGAAGCAGGCGTGCATTCGGGAGATGCTGCTATGGTGCTTCCCCCGCATTCGTTACCGCAGCAGACCCTGGATAAAATAAGAGAATATACTTATTCTCTGGCAAAAGAGCTTAACGTAGTCGGGCTGATGAATGTGCAGTATGCGGTTAAGAACGGCACGGTGTATATACTTGAGGTCAATCCGCGGGCAAGCCGCACAGTGCCGTTTGTTTCTAAGGCCATAGGGATACCTTTGGCAAAACTGGCAGCCAAGGTAATGATGGGTGAAAAATTAAAAAGGCTCGGTTTTACAAAAGAGATTATCCTCAGGCATACCGCAGTAAAAGAATCGGTATTGCCTTTTATCAAGTTTCCCGGCATAGATATAACCTTGGGACCGGAGATGAAATCCACAGGAGAAGTGATGGGGCTGGATATGGATTTTAACAAGGCCTATGCCAAAAGTCAGCTTGCGGCATATCAAAATCTTCCGCTCAAAGGCAGGGTATTCTTGAGCGTAAAAGACAAAGACAAGAAGCCGCTGATAGCAGAGGTATCCAGAAAATTGCTGAATTTGGGATTTGAGATTATCGCTACAGTGGGCACGGCAAAGTTCTTAAAGGAAAATAAAATCTCCGTATGCACTATCCAGCGCGTCAGCGAAGGCAGACCCAATCTTCTGGATTTAATTCAAGAAAATAAAGTGCATTTAATTATTAACACTGTTTCCGGCAAGATACCGCGGTTGGATGAGATAAGGATTCGTTCTGCTGCTGTGGC
>JAMWCI010000018.1:13543-21972 GCA_023818655.1 Candidatus Omnitrophota bacterium | reverse complement strand
TAATAAATATTTACGTTAGCAGAGATGATAACTGTAATGTTCGATTGCCCTGGTCAACCATCCAGCTTATGATATCAGGTTAATGCTTGTAACCGGCGTTATATCGGCTCGTAATTATCAGAGTGCCGCCGGTGGCATATTCAAAAGAACTGACACCGCCAATCCTTCCGATACAAATTTTAAGTCTTTCTAAATTTTGCTTGCGCTGCTGTTTTTTTATGTTAAAATTAATTTCGATATGAAAGATTTGCGGGCAAAGAGTTTTGTCAGCATTATGATTTTTATCGTTGTATCTACGCTTCTCCTGCGTTTGGCAATCAGTCAAGTTATCAAAATAAGTATTCCACAAAACGAATCCAGCGCCCGGGCAACGTTAAAATTAATCTCCATCGCCTTAGAGAATTACGCCAAAGACAACAAAGGCGTATATCCGGATAGTCTTGAAGCGATAACTCAAACCAATCCGCCGTATCTGGACAAAGATTATCTTTCCCACTCCGCCATGAAAGGATATAACTATAGCTGCCCTAGATTTGATCCTTCTGGATACAGCTGTATTGCCACCCCCGACAAGTGCAAGATCAGCGGGACAAAAGTTTATACTATAGATACAGGAGGATTATTAATAGCGGAGGAATGCGGCAAGAAAGAATGATTGATAATGAACCTGAATTTTTAAAAGGTAGATAGATGAAGTTTAACTTTAAAAAAATAGCGGTTAGCAAAGAGCGATTTTCTGCAGGAGTTGATATCGGAACCAGCTTCGTGAAGGCTGTTAAATTGAAATTTGATAAAGAGACTGTGGAGCTGTGTAATTTTATTCTTGAACCCATAGGGATAGATCCGCGCGAAACAATTAAAACCATCTCCCAGTCTTTTGCTGTGGATACTGTAACTATGGGGATAGGCGGTTTGGCAACGGTTATTCGATACGTAGTTTTTCCCCGCATGAGTCAAGAGGAATTAAATAAAGCCGTTAAATTTGAAGCACAAAAACATATACCATTTCCCATATCAGAGACCAATATAGATACTTATATATTGCATCCGGAGTTGCCGGATAATAAGATGCTTGTTTTGTTAGCGGCAGCAAAGAAAGATTTTATTATTCAGCGTTTAAAAACTGTAGAAGAGGCAGCGGTAAAGGTGAAGATAATTGACCTGGATTCGCTTGCGCTCGTAAATGCCTTTAATTTTAATTATTCCTTTTCAGAGATATCCGAGAATAAGGTAGTTGCCCTACTTAATATCGGAGCAGCGGTGAGTAATTTAAATATCCTGGAAAATGGGGTTCCCTGTTTAAGTCGCGATATCCATATTGCCGGTAATAATATAACACATAAAATCATGGATGTCCTCTCGCTGGATTTAAAATCAGCGGAAGCAGCAAAGCTTAACCCGGAAAGTATCAAGGAGGCAAAAGTAGTCGCGGCTGTAGAGACGTTATTAGGAAACTTGGCAGGAGAATTAAGGACTTCTTTTGACTTCTACGAAAGCCAGAGCGCATCTTTTATAAAGAAGATATTTCTGAGCGGAGGCGGAAGTTACTATGCGGGATTGAGGGATATCCTGGCTAATCTATTGGGGATGGAGGTAGCAGTGTGGGATCCCTTCAAGAAGATTTCTTTTGCCGAGGGCTTGGAAGAAGATAAGGTAAAGGCGGTCTCGGGACAATTGGCAGTAGCGGTAGGCTTGGCTTTGAGATAAGCAAGATGATAGAAATAAATCTTTTACCAGAAGAGTTAAGGGCCAAAGAGTCAGTAAGCGATGAAATAATCGAGGAGTCTCTGATAAAGTTTACGCCAAAAAACATATTATTGCTTCTTCCATTGATTGCTGCGGCGACTGTTATTATAACCCTTTCTCTCTGCGGAGTGAGTATTTTCAAAGGCACCCAACTTAGTAGGATAGAAAAAAGATGGAGGGCATTGGAGCAGCAAAGAAAAATAGTAAAGGAATTTGCTGAGCAAAATTGGCTTTTATCGCAGGAGGCCGCCGTTATAAAAAATTATCTAGACAAAAGGGTAAACTGGGCGGAGAAGTTAAACAAGTTAAGTTTGTATTTGCCGAGGGGTATTTGGTTTAATGCCCTCGCGGTTTCTGCGAAGGATTTGATTATTCAGGCAAGTGTATTTTCTTTGCAAAAAGAAGAAATGAATCTTATTAGCAGATTTATTGAACAACTCAAGAAAGACCCCGCATTCTCAAAAGATTTTAAATCTATAGAATTAGGTAGCGTGCAAAAAAGATTGGCTGGCGGATACGAAATTATCGATTTTATTTTAAACTTTGCCCTGAAAAAATAGGATAACTTATGGATATCAAAGGACGCAGCATTGCCTTATTGGCTAAATTTCAATCTGACAACAAGAGACTGGCGTTGCTTGTGGTTGTCTCATTACTTTTTTTATATGTAAACTGCTTTATAATAATCAAGGGGAAGTTTAACGTTATAAGAGAAAAACAGAGAAAGATACAGCAGCTTAAAAAAGATTTTGACGCGTTCTCCAAAGATTTGGCGCGTATGCAGAACATGCAAAAAGGCAACAAAAGCGTCTCTGTCCATTCGCAGATAAAGCGAAAAAATCTCGCCAGCGAAGAGGAGCTGGCTTTGCTTTTAAAAGAAATTTCGGATTTAGCGGATAAAAACAAGGTAATTATCCTGCAGATAAATCCCATCAAGGAGACATCTGCCGGGAGTAAGGTTTCAAGTGGTCAATCTACGTCTTTGTTGATAAACCTGGAAGCCATAGGAGGTTACCATGAGTTAGGGTATTTTATTAATGATTTGGAAAATGCCCCGATATTTCTTTCTGTGTCAGAGATGAGGATTACGCCTAAAGAGGGAGATTACCGCTACCAGAAGATAATCTTGAGGTTAAGGACATATGTTAAGAAATAGACTAATGGCGCATTATTTTTTTATTCTTGGGATAGCATTCCTTTTCTATCCAAGAGACCTTTTTGCGCAGGAGGATTTTATATATGACGCCAAAGGTAAACGCAATCCTTTTATACCACTGGTTACCGACAATGGCATGCTTATGCAGTTGGATAAGGAGGAGGAAAAATCTGGGGAATTAAAGGTAGAAGGCATTATTTATGCAAAGGATGGGCGGTCTTTTGCAATTATAAACGGTGAGGTGGTGGGTATCGGCGATTACGTGGATAATTATCGTATCCTCAGGATAGAAGACGGAAAGGTTATTTTAATTAAAGACGGTCAGAGCAAAGAAATAGAGCTGGAGAAGGAGGAGAAGTGAAAAAGATATTTAATCTTATGTTATCATTTTTGCTCTTCAGTTGTTTTGTGCATTTCTGTTCTTTTGCGCAGGAGACAGCCCAAGAGAACAAAACAACTGGAACCGGACAACAGGTTTCTATTCAGGAGGAGTCTATTTCTAACCGCGTTACCGCAACCGCAACTTTAAGCTCCGCAGAGAATGTTACTTTGGATTTTAAGGATGCAGATATACAAAATGTCTTAAAGATACTTTCTTACAAATCGGGGATGAATATTGTGAGCACTCCGGATGTAATCGGCAATGTTACCATCCGGCTTGTGGATGTCCCTTGGGATAGAGCCCTGGATATTATCCTTAAGACCTACGGCTACGGATACCAGAAGCAGGGTAACGTGATTTTGGTGACCAAAATGGATAATATCTCCAAGATACAGTCAGAGGAGCCGTTACAGACCGAGGTATTTATCCTTAAATTCTTGGATGCCCAGGATGCGATGAAGATACTGATTCCTTTGCTTTCTCCACGCGGGAAGATTTCTATACTTTATACGCGCGGACAAAAGGGGTGGCAGTTTGGAACATTTAAAATAGGCAAGGAGTCTGTTTCTGGTCAACAGCTAACCAGAGAAAAAGAGGAGTCTGCCAAATCCGAGACCATATATGTAGAGAGCAGTCCTTCTGGAGATATCCTTTCGCGCAAAGCGGAATTTCAATATTCCGTCAAATCCAAAATCTTGCTGATTACAGATACACTCTCTTCCTTAGACAGAATACGCAACATTATACTTCCTCAGATAGACAGAAAACCAAAACAGGTTTTAATTGAGGCGCGTCTTTTGGAGGTAAGCCGCGATAAATTAAAGGATTTAGGCGTAGATTTCGGCACAGGTGTAACCGGAGCTGAGAGTAGCACTCCCGGTCAGGTAGATTTAAGCAAGACTTTTACCGGCGGAGGGGGGAGTTTAAGTTCTCTATTTACCCCCAGTGTATTTTCTCCCTTGGAAGGAACTAGCCTATTTCCCGGATATTATCCTTATAAGGCGGGGGCGCAGTTCATTTTAAAGAAGATAACCGGCACTCAATTTGAAGCTATCTTGCATGCCCTGGAGGAAGACGTGCATACCAATACGCTTTCGGCTCCACGTATATTAACGTTGGATAACCAGGAGGCGGCTATCTTGGTTGGGTACCATACGCCTATTATTGCCGCTACTGTTTCAGCTGGAAGCAGTACGCAGGACACTACTGTTAGTCAGACTCTGGATTATTATCAGGAGATAGGGATAAGGTTAAATGTTGTTCCGCAAGTTAATGACGAAGGTTATATCAATATGATTATTCATCCCAGCGTTACCTCTTCTAATTCTTCGGTGACCGCTACTTCAGTAGCCGGTGGAACAACAGTAACTACTACCTATCCTGTGATTGATGTGCGCGAGGCGCAGACGCAGGTGCTCATAAAAGACGGAGAAACCATTGTTATTGGCGGACTACTGAAGGATGTTAAGAGTAAGCAGAGCGTGGGTGTTCCTTTCTTAAGCAAGATACCTATCCTTGGCAATTTTTTTAAGAGGGAAACCAATGATATCCAGAAAGTTGACCTTTTGATTTTTATCACCGCCCGCATCGTTAACGAAGGAGAATTTAGCGAAGAAGAAGCAGCAAAACTGGAAAAAGGCATAGACCCTTATCATGTCTATCCGACGATTAAAAAAAAGAATTTACCCAATCTCGATAAGCAAAAGGTAAAAAAATAAATTTTTCAAAGAAAGGGACACCCGTAAATTTCTTTGATAGGAGTGTCCCTTTGTGCTATGTATAAGATAAATTTCGTATTTTCTAAAAAAGGGACGATGAAATATATTTCGCATCTGGACCTGATGCGGTTATTTATGCGGGCTATGCGCAGGGCAGGCCTCCCCTTAAAATTAACCGAAGGATTTAATCCGCATCCGAGATTAAGCATAAAAAGAGCGTTGAAATTAGGCGTAGAGAGCGAATATGAAGAGGGTTGCATATTTTTGCGTGAGCCGGTAAGTAACCGCGAATTTAAAGAAAGATTACAGAAACAGCTGCCAGAAGGGATACAGATAAAAGATGTCCAGGGAAATATTAATTAACGTAACTCAGTATGAAAAACGCGTCGCCATAGTTTCCGAAGGTAGGCTTGAGGAATTTTATATAGAGCGACCGCAGGATAAAACCATTGTGGGAAATATCTATAAAGGAAAGATAGAAGCTGTGCTTCCTTCTATAGGCGCTGCTTTCGTGGATATAGGTTTAGCCAAGAAAGGGTTCCTTTATTTATCTGAAATAGAATCTGTCTTTGAGGCCGAGACTGCCGGTCAGAACGTCAGGCCGAAAGAGATAAAAAAAGGACAAGAGGTATTGGTTCAGGTGGTAAAGGAAGCCTTTGGCACAAAGGGACCGCGCCTGACTACGGAAATAGGCATACCAGGCAGGTATCTTGTGCTTATGCCTGAGGAAAGACAAATAGGAGTTTCCCGTAGGATAGAAGATGAAGAAGAGAGAAAGCGGCTTAAAAATATGCTTCAAGAGCTAAGGCTGCCTTCTGAGGTGGGTTTTATCGTGCGCACGGCTGCCAGCGGCAGGTATAAACAGGAGTTAATGTACGATGCCAAGTTTCTGCTTAAACTATGGAGAAGGCTTGAAGGGATAGCTAAACAACGCAAAGCCCCCAGTCTTATTTATGAAGAGTATGATTTACCTTTGCGGGTAATCCGGGATTCTTTCACTGAAGATATATCCAAGCTTATCATAGATTCCAAACCAGAATATTGCCGCATCAGCCGTTTTATGAAAACATTCCTGAATTATCTCAGGAGGCGCTTGGAATTTTATCGCGGGGCAGACCTTTTTCTAGACAAAGATATAGAACGACAGATTGCCAAGATTTTTGAAAGCAAGGTATATTTGAAATCAAAGGCCTATTTGGTAATAGAACCCACAGAAGGACTGGTGGTTATTGATGTGAATAGCGGAGGATTCAAAAAGGACATTTCTCAAGAGGAGGCTGCCTTTAAAGTAAATTGCGAAGCCGCGGAGGAGGTTGCCAGACAGCTTATATTGCGTGATTTAGGGGGGATTATTGTTATTGACTTCATCGATATGGAGAAGGAATCTCACCGTCGGGAGGTGATGGCTGTTTTGAAACGGTCTTTAGCCAGGGATAAGGCAAAGTATGATATTGTGGGTATCTCAAAGTTTGGGCTGGTAGAAATGACCAGGGAACGGATACACCGCACCGCCTCCATGCTTTCTTACGAACCATGCCATTATTGTCAAGGCAAGGGGAAAGTTAGTTCTCCAGTTACTATGGCCATTTATGCCTTTAAAGAACTAAAAAGGTTTTTGCGGGATAAGCGGCCGAAAGAGGTAAATGTTACCCTTGAGTCGGCTGTAGCGGATGAGATAATTAAGAATAAAGATGGTATTAAGGCGTTAGAGCGTGAATTCCGCACCAAGATTAATTTTATCCCGGTTGATAGTATGCATCGGGAAGAGATAAAAATAACCTAATCCATTTTTTGAACGAAATAATCTTCCGGCGATACTGGTTAGTTTAAAGATATGAAATAATGCAAAAGGAAAGATAAGGCAGTTTATCTGTCTATGGGATAGGAAGATTGTTTCATTGGATAAAGTTGGATAGAATGTCAATAGTTCAGATAAAACTACCCTATGGGAAATTCTGCAGAGCCCCATAAAAGGATATAGCCTTCCAGTTTTATCGCAAGCCAATCATTATACACTCTATCGCGTGTTTATCATCGCCTTTTTTTATTTTATCTTATCAAATTTGGTGCTATAATAAAAAAATATGGACGAGCTGGAGTTTGTCCAGAGGTGCGTCAATGGTGACCGCGCTGCTTTAGAGGAGTTTTTAGAGAGATATTCCCGCCTTATTTATAACTATATCCACAGCACCCTGCGGTTAGAAGGCCGTGTTATAGCAGATGATGTTGTCGCTGAGCTTTTTCAAGAATTATTCTGTCTACTGATAAAAGATAACTGTTATAAGCTAAGCACATTTAAGGGTAAAAATGGCTGCAGTCTTGCCTCTTGGCTTAGACAGGTCGCTATTAATTTCACGATTGATTATCTACGTAAAAACAAAACCTTAGTCTCTCTGGATGAGGAGACAGAAGACGGAGGCGATTTAAAAGAAGTAATTCCCGATGATGATATATCTATTCGAGATTTGCTTTCTCACAAAGAAAAAATTGTCAGTCTTTATGAATGTATTGAAATACTTGAGCTTGATGAGAAATATTTTTTGGAGTTGCATTTTAACCGCGGGTTAAAGTTGGAGGAGTTGCGGCTTTTGTTAAATCTTTCACGGGGCGCGATAGATATGCAGAAATCCCGTATTATCCATAAACTAAGGGATTGTTTTCGTAGCAAAGGTTTTGCGTTAGATTTATAAGTATGATACGTCTATTAATCTGAAGGAGATGGCTAAGGATATGCGTATTGAATCAGAAACATTCATTATGGGCATTTATAGAAGATGGAAGGAGGCAAGAGTTAAAAGCCAAGATTTACATCCCGATGAAGAAACCTTGGTTTGTTTTTTGGAAGAGAGGCTTTCTGCCGACGATATAGAACGCATAAAGAAACATCTTGTAGAATGCGATATCTGCAGTCGGCTTATTGCGCTGAATATCCGTATCAAATCTGTTCAAGAATCTTCAGAGGCCCCTCAAGCTTTACTGACTCGTATAAAGGATAAATTATTGCGAGAGGCGAAATCCGCATGCTTAGAGATAATCCTTTTGCTTAAAGATAAAGTCATGGAAATCATAAACACTAATGGTGATGTGCTGGTAGGTCAGGAATTTATGCCAGCGCCTATCTTGCGTAGTCGCTCCATAAAGGAGTTTAAAGATGAGATTACCATAGTAGGGGATTTCGGTGATATCAGCGTGGAGGCGAGAATAGAAAATAAGACTGGCGGTTTTTTTGACGCAGTGATAATAACTAAACAAAAGGATACACAGAAGTTCATTCGAGATGTCCGGCTTACTTTAATCAAAGACAATATAGAACTGGAGTCTTATATTGCCTATTCCGGACGGGTTAAATTTGAGCATATAGCGGCAGGAAAATATAAGGTAGAGATAGTCAGTATTGAGAAACGGCTGGCTGTAATATTGCTGGATA
>JAMWCI010000018.1:0-13533 GCA_023818655.1 Candidatus Omnitrophota bacterium | reverse complement strand
TTTCTTTTGTTTTTGAATTTTCTGCACATTTTGTTGTTATTATAACTTTAATTATACTATTTAGTTTAATAAGTGCTATTTGTTATAGTGTATTTATTTTGGTTGTTTATAGAAGCTGACAGAGTTTTTGTAATATGCAGTAAACGACTCCGCTTATATTGGAAGTCTTTAAACAGGCAGATTCCCTTAAAATGGCTATTTTTGAACAGAGGGAAACTATTGCTACCCTGCGTCATTACAGCTCAATCCGGATAACCTTTGAGGAAATCGGGCAACTCTGTCAGGAGTTATCCATAGACCTTAGCAAATGCGGCAGTAAAAATTTTACTTCAACTGAACTCCTTGCTAGCCTTACCAAGACAGGGCAGCTACTCTGGGATTATCTTCTTACGGCTAAGGTGAAAGAGAAATTGAAGTCCAGCCGCGCATCCGACTTGATTATTTCAATAGACGAGGAACTCATCAGTATCCCATGGGAGATTCTATATGATGGCAATAACTTTCTTTGCCTCAATTTTAACATCGGCAGGTTTGTCCATACCAAAGACGATTCTTTTCGTCCGCAATATCGTTCTTTACCTAACGTCCTCCGGATGCTTATTTTGGCTAACCCTACTAATGATTTACGTTCAGCGTACGTGGAGGGCGTGGAGATAAGAAATCAATTTGACCGCAAGAGAGAGAGCGTGCAAATTGATTTCAAATCTACCTGCATTGATAAACTCTATGTAAAGAAGAATATTTGTGAATATGACCTTGTGCACTTTGCTGGTCATTGCGAATATGATCCGCGCATACCCGCCAATAGCGGTTGGGTCCTTGCCGATACAAAGTTTACAGTGCAGGATATTTTAAATATGGGCCATAGCGTACCCTTTCCGCCGTTAGTATTCTCCAATGCCTGTCACTCTGCTAAGGTTGACACCGAAGAGAAGGGAGTTGATTATCAGGAAAGCAATTACAATATGGCCTGCGCATTTCTCTTTTCCGGAGTAAGGCATTATATAGGTACCATTTGCAAGATTGAAGATAAAGCCAGTCTTGATTTTTCCAGAGAATTTTACGCGCATTTAATTAATGGCGTATCGGTTGGAGAGAGCGTGCGTCTTGCCCGCTTGAACTTAATCCGTCAGTATGGGATAGAGAATATTTACTGGGCAGGTTATCTTCTTTATGGAAATCCAAATTTTGTATTGTTCAAAGACAAAGGAAGACCCGGAAAATCCAAGATCTTAACAGAGAGAATGTCCAAGGGTACTAGGCGAATTTTATTAATTGTCACACTTGCGGCAGTCATATTTTTAATCATCTATCTTTCTTTATTTTTACCTACTCTTAATCCTGCTACTTATGTTCGTTTCAGACAGCTAAATAAACATTTCTATACGGGGAAAAATGCGTTAGTTATTTCTATGGCGAATGAAATAATCAGGCAAGAGCCTGATTTTTTGGCGGTCTATCCTTTGCTTGGGGATACCTATTACAAGATGGGCAAGAGGGAGACTGCGCTTAAATATTATTTTGATTACGCCCGTTTAAGCGAGAAAAAATCCGACAGAAAAAACCTAAGCGAGGCATATTTGAAAATCGGCTGGTTCTATCAACTGGGTAAGGATTATGTAAAGGCAGCTGATTTTTATAATCGGGCGCTTTCCCTAGCTCAGAAAAACCAAGATAAATTACACGAGGCAGCGGCATTGAGAAAACTGGCGGTCTGGCACATAGATAAAAAAGACTATGTGCAGGCGCTGGAGTTTTTAACCAAAAGTTCAGCGATAAATCGCGAGAGAGAATATCTGCCAGCCTATCGTTATAATTTAGCCTGCGATTATTTTGATATAGGGCTACTTTTTGTCAATAAGAATGATTTTTCCACGGCCAAGGTCTTTTACGAGAAGAGCTGCAGACTATTTGAGAGACTGAAAGCAAAAAACGAGTTAAGCGACTGTTGTTTTAATCTGGGTGAGGTCTATTTATATGAAAAAGAATTTCAGAAAGCCTTGGATTATTATATGTCGGGATTGATGATTGACCAAGTTCAGGGTAATAAAATGAATCTGGCAGGAGACTACAACATGATTGGTGAACTATATGCGGAGATGGATAATACTGTAAGCGCCGAGGAGTATTTTAAACAGGCCATCCTATCAGCAAAAGAGACAGATAATCCTTTGGAGGCTGCCGCGGCATACCGTAATCTCGGGTTTCTCTATAAAAAGATACACAAGAAGGACAAGGCCAGGGAGTATTTAAGACAGGCTCAGGAGATTTATTATTCCTGTGACCGACAGGCATACGAAGAGATAAAAAAGGAATTACTGGAGTTAAGCGAGATTTAATAATTTCTGTTAGATAACCTCCTTTCCTACGTCAATTTAATTAGGAAGAAAGGAGGTAGTCATGAAGAATGCAGTATGGTGTTTGACGATAGTGGTATTTATCCTTACGAGAGCTGCTGCATTGGGAGAAGAGTTATTCTGGGAGGAGGTTGCGCGGGGTAATACCCAAATAAAAGCGGTGCTGGTGGATGAGAATATTTCTTCGCGCATAATAATAGGTACAGCCAATGCTGTTTTGAAGAGTCAAGATGGGGCAAAGAGCTGGCAGCTCGTTCTTTCGGTAAGAGGGGCAAACAGTAGTATTAATTTTTTGGCCTATGGTTGGCAAGATAATAGCCGTATTTATGCGGCAACAGGAAATGGACTCTTTTATAGCCGCGATTACGCAAAGAACTGGAAAAGAATTTACAAGGGTATGGATTACTTAGAGAACGACTGTAAGTCTGTTGCGGTTTTGCCTTATGGGATTTACCTTGGTACCTTGGCGGGTTTGCGGGTTAGCCGGGATAATGGTTTAAGCTGGCATAAGGAAAGAGGAGAATTAGGCGCAAGTAAGATATTGGCTATTGCCTACAGTCCAAAGGAACCGGAATTTATCTACATTGCCTCTACCGCAGCCGTATTTACCAGCCGGGATTCAGGTCGGAGTTGGGAAAAGATATGGGGCAGTAAAGATATAAATTCAGAGCCAGATAACCATCAGGAAGAGTTTAATAAAGAAGAGCAAGCAGAGGAGGGCGGTCATTTTATTTCGTGTATAGCCGTAAGCCCGGGTAAGTCCCATATTGTATATCTGGGCACTAAAAGAGGCATCTTTGTCAGCTACGACCGCGGCAGGAGCTGGGAGGAAATGGGCAGTTACGGTTTATTAAGTCAGGATATAAGATTCATTTATATAAATAAGAGCGATGAAATTTATGCGGCGACTAAATCCGGTATTTTTTTATACAGTAACGGACGATGGCAGGAGTTATCTTTACGACTTATGGCAGAGGAAGTGGCAATGATTACTCAGGATTCTCAGGGTTATATCTATGCTGCCTGCGATAATGGGTTATTCAAGGCCAAGGTACAAAAAGAGCCGAATATCTTGTCAGATGATCTCATTTTCCGTTATTCTCAGAACGAACCTTCTATCCAGAAGGTGCAAGAAGCAGCTATACATTACGCAGAAGTAGAGCCGGAGAAGATTAAGCAGTGGAGGACACAGGCGGCGAAAAAAGCCATTCTGCCGCAGTTAAGCATCAGTATCCAGCGGGATAGTTCAGACCTTTGGCATTGGGAAACCGGCTCAACTACTAGAAGCGATGACGATATCCTTCGTCGTGGCCGCGACAGTATTGAATGGGATGTTCATCTGAGTTGGGATTTAGGAGAGCTAATCTGGAATGCGGACCAGACCAGCATAGATGTGCGTTCTAGACTGGCGGTAGAGCTGCGCAACGATATACTTGATGAGGTAACCAGATTATATTTTGAACGTTTGCGCTTGAAGATGGAACTGGACAGTCTTCCTATAGAAGACAGAAAGAGAAGGTCGGAAAAACAGTTGCGCCTGCAAGAGTTGAATGCTTTTTTGGATGCCTTGACCGGAGGATATTTTTCCAAATCACTGGGAGAATATAGATAAAAGATTAGAGTTTTCTTGAAAGTGCGACTTTTCTCTAAAATTATTTGTTTCTGCGTAATGGCTGATTGTAGTAATGCCGTAGAGAGTTCTTTAAGGTGGTTTAATATTTTTCCCAATAGAAGTCAAAATAGCATGCAACTTGACTCCTCGATTATTATAACCCCTTTGGCAACCGAACGCATTCTTAACTTTATGCTAGCTGTAGTTTGACATTACACCCAAAAAAGAGAAAATATCCTATTTATTATATCTCATTGGCGGTTTAGATGATGTTATTTCTAACGAGGTTTGTTTAAACTCTTGCATAGATAATATGTGCGTTTTACATCTTATCTCTCAACACCTTAAGTCTCTATAGATAAAATACAAAAACAACAAAAACCCTCTTTTAAAGCTGCAAACCACTGATATTTTTAATTTGCAAAAACCTGACATTTTTAATTTACGTTCACACTACGTAAAGAAGAGATTGACAAAGGCGGTAATTTAATATATATTAATTCCTCTAAAATTATGATTATAAGGGGAGGGGTAAGGGATGACAAAGCTTACATTAAAAGATTTGGATTTAAAAGGCAAAACCGTGCTTATGCGTTCGGATTTCAATGTCCCGCAGGATGACCGGTTAAATATTACTGATGATACACGTATTCGCGCCACACTGCCAACTATAAAATACATCTTGGAAAAAGAAGCGAAAAAACTTATCTTGATTAGTCATCTGGGAAGACCAGATGGAAAAGTAGTTGCCAAGTATAGCCTTAGACCGGTTGCTGTCCGGTTGAGTGAATTATTGGGTATGCCGGTAAAATTTTTAAATGATTGCATAGGAGAAGAAATAAAAAGAGAAAGCCAGAGTTGTAGTGAAAAGATTGTGCTTTTAGAGAATCTACGTTTTCATCCTGAAGAAGAGACAAATAATGCGGATTTTGCAAAGCAGTTAGCCGCGTTAGGCGATGTATTTATCAACGATGCCTTTGGTACAGCGCACCGCGCGCATGCATCTACTGAAGGCATAACGCATTACCTTAGGTCTGCCTCGGGTTTGCTTCTAGAAAAGGAGATTCAGTATTTGGGGACAGCTGTGGAAAACCCCCAACATCCTTTTATGGTGATTTTGGGAGGGGCAAAGGTTTCTGATAAGATAAGGGTAATTGACAATCTTCTTCCTAAATGCGAGGTTATCCTTATTGGAGGAGGGATGAGCTATACATTCCTCAAGGCGCAGGGCAAAACAATCGGTAATTCTAAACTGGAAAAGGACAAAATTGACTTGGCCAAAAGTATCCTAGAGAGAGCAAAGTCTTTAAAGAAAGAAATAATCTTGCCTGTGGATAATGTAGTGGTAGAAACCGTGCAGTCAGATGCAAAAAGCGAAATAGTAGGCGAAAATATTCCTGAGGGAAAGATTGCGGTAGATATTGGACCTAAGACAGTCAAGCTTTTTAAGGAGAAATTGCAGTCAGCAAAGACGATTGTCTGGAACGGACCGTTGGGGATATTTGAGATGGACGCCTTTAGCAAAGGCACAGAAGAAGTAGCCCGGTTTATTGCGAGATTAAAAGCCGACACTATTATCGGTGGAGGAGATACGGCAGCAGCTATGGCTAAATTCAAGCTAGAAGATAAGATGACACATATCTCTACCGGCGGAGGAGCAAGTCTGGAATTCTTGGAGGGAAAGGTTTTGCCGGGTATGGCTGCGTTAACCGATAAATAAGCGAGGAGTTGAGTTTGCGTAAGACCATTATTGCTGGAAACTGGAAGATGTACAAGACTATTAGCGAGGCTATTGAATTAGTTAATGCCTTAAAAAGAGAACTTTTTAAGCTGGATGGCGATGACATAGATATCGTTCTTTGTCCGCCGTTTACGGCACTTTCTAATGTTTTTGAGACGTTAGCAGAGTCAAATATGCAGTTAGGGGCACAGGATGTTTTCTGGGAGGAGGAGGGTGCTTTTACTGGAGAGGTTTCCTGCCGGATGCTAAAGGACGCCGGCTGCAAATTCGTCATTATCGGCCACTCTGAACGGAGACAGTATTTTGGAGAAACCAATGAAAGCGTTAACAAAAAAGTAAAAGCAGTTTTAAAAGAAGGTTTAGTGCCAATTATGTGCGTGGGTGAGACTATTGGGGAAAGAGAACGGGGACTTACCTTTGAGGTATTAGAGAATCATCTTAAAGGCGGGTTAAAGGATATTTCGGCTCAAGAGGCGGAAAATTTGGTGATTGCCTATGAGCCGGTTTGGGCTATTGGAACAGGAAAGACCGCCACCCCTGACCAGGCGCAGGAGGCACACAAATATATCCGGCGGACATTGGCAACTATGTACGGCAGTGAATTGGCTTCCAGTATTCGAATTCAGTATGGCGGCAGCGTAAAAGCAGAGAATATCTCTGGGATTATGCAGCAGGAGGATGTGGATGGCGCATTGGTTGGAGGCGCAAGTCTCAAGACAGAATCTTTCGCCGCTATAGTCAAGAAAGCCAGCGAGGTAATAAAATGATATTTATTATTATCCTTCATGTAATTGTATGCACTAGTCTTATTGCTATTATTTTGATTCAACGCGGCAGGGGTAGCGGCTTGGTAGAAAGTTTTCAAGGCGCGGAATCAATATTTGGAACAAAAACCGACATTTTTCTTACCCGCACCACCACTATTCTGTCTATTCTATTCTTTTTTACCTGTCTGAGTATGGCAATATTGTCCGTAAGGCAGAGCAGGTCGCTGATGAAACAGGTTGCATCACAAAAAGAAGTTTCCACTGCTCAGCAAGAAGCTGTACCGCAAAATGCCACTATACCGGAAACAACAGAAGGAAATAGCACGAATAAATAGAGGCCTTGCCAATATATTAAATGACAGGCGCAATAAGGTTTGAGGCTATCACTTTTAAGGGATAGCCTTTTTTACAGAGGTTGAGAATTTATCTGTGAACAGAAGATTGTTTTGGGTTTTTGCGTTAAGCAGCGCCGTATATTTTACTCAGGGTATAGAGGGGATTCCTTCACAGGCATTATTTTACTATATGAAGGAAACGCTGCGTTTCTCTGCGGAAAAAATAATGCTTTTAAGCAGCATTATTATCAGCGCATGGCTGGTAAAGCCGCTCATCGGTTATACCATAGATAATTTCTTTAACAAAAGGATCTGGATTTTTATAGCCTTGTTATTAGATGTAATCCTGGTTTTATTTTTAGGCCTGGTTGCCTTACCGATAGGAATGATTATTGCGATACTGTTAGTAAATTCTACCAGTAGCGCTTTTAGAGACGTGGCTGTAGATGGGATTATGTGCGTGGAGGGTAAAAAGAACGGCGCCACCGGCAAGATTCAGAGTATTCAGTGGATATCTATTTCTGTAGCCGGTTTATTGACAGGAATAGGAGGAGGATTTATTGCTGAAAAGTGGAATTATCAAGCGGCCTTTCTCTGTTTAATACCGGTTTATCTAGCAGTGGCACTGGTGGTATATTTTTATAAAGAAGAAGACGGTATGAAGCATAAACCAGTCAGCACGTTTTTTGCCGATATGAAAAGATTGTTTGCCGATAAGAAGATAATTGTCATTTGTTTGTTTATTTTTCTCTATGCCTATGCTCCTTCTTTTGGCACTAAGCTTCTGTTTATACAGAGGGATATATTTAAGTGGAGCAAAATCTGGATAGGGACACTGGCTACGATCGGAACGATTTTTCAGATTATCGGCGCTTTATTTTATTATAAATTCAGCCAGAGGATTAATATCAAGAAATGGTTGTTTTTTTCTGTTTTCTTAGGAGCAAGCACTACTTTAAGTTATCTTTATTATACTCCGATTACAGCGGTAGTTTACAATACATTATACAGTTTTATCGGCATGTTTATATTTCTTATGGTTATGGATTTTATGGCCAGGAATAGCGTCCAAGGGTTAGAGGCGACATCTTTTGCGCTCTTGTGCAGCGTAAATAATTTGGCGCAAGTAGCCAGTAGTTTCTCCGGAGGTATCCTTTTACCGGTGCTCGGGTTAAAACCGTTAATTATCGTCTCTTCTTTAACCAGTTTCTTATGCTTGTTTTTAATAAATAAGGTATAACATGGCGTTACATATTGTAATAATATCTGTTTGCAATAAAATTAACACCGCTAGAGAAATTATCGACAGGATAACGCGTAAATATTTAATTGCCTTTTAAATGACTCTTGTATATAATACGGGAATGGCCAAAATATTTGAGCCGTACCTTTTAACTTTTATCCCTATATTTGTAACCGTGGATGCCATAGGCAATATACCAATTTTTGTCTCCTTGGTTGAAGGATTGAGTAAAAAACAACGTCAGAGGATTATTATGGAATCTGTAACTACAGCTACAGCCTTGGCTATGATATTTATGCTTGTAGGCAAATTGGTTTTGAGGGCGGTAGGTATTACTATTTCTGACTTCCAAATTGCCGGAGGTATACTTTTATTTGCTATTGCGATGCGGCTATTGCTTCCCGGAACAACCAAATACGTTATTACCAATAGTCATGATAAGAATCCTGGGGTTTTTCCTTTAGGCACTCCGTTAATTACTGGACCAGCGGTATTAACCACTACTTTGATGATGTTAGATAGTTTTGGGGTATGGCCTACTTTTGCTTCTTTGCTTTTAAATATGCTGATTTGTTGGTTTGTCTTAATTCGTGCAGATGCATTTATGAAGGTTATGGGTTTAGGCGGAACCAGGGCATTCTCAAAGATTATGTACATACTGCTTGCGGCTATCGGCGTGATGATGGTGCGTAAAGGTATTATCGGAGCATTCTTAAAATGACGCATAAAGTATTGACTTTTATTATGGCCGGAGGAAAAGGGGAGCGTCTCTATCCATTGACCCGCGACCGGACAAAACCGGCTGTCCCTTTCGGCGGTATTTATAGGATTATTGATTTTACGCTCAGTAACTGCATAAATTCAGGGTTACGCAAGATTTATCTCCTGACGCAGTATAAATCCGCATCATTGCAGAGACATATCCGTCTTGGCTGGAATATCCTGCCTTCGGAACTGGGCCAGTTTATTGAGATTCTTCCCGCACAGCAACGTGTAGGAGATTCCTGGTATTTAGGCACGGCAGACGCGATTTATCAAAACCTGTATACCTTAGAGATAGACCATCCTGATGAAGTTTTAATCTTGGCAGGAGACCATATTTATAAAATGAATTACTATTCGTTGATAGATTTCCATCGCGATCACAATGCTGATTTGACCGTTGGCGTAGTGGAGATGGATAAAGAAAAGTCTATTCATCTTGGCGTAGTAGAAGTGGATGTAACGGGAAAGGTGATTGGTTTTGAGGAGAAGCCTTCCCAGCCAAAGACCATTCCCGCCCATCCGGATAAGATTTTTGCATCTATGGGCATATACGTATTTACCAGTAAGGTGCTGGTGGAAGAGTTACAGGAGGATGCTAAAAGGCGCTCTACGCATCACGATTTCGGGAAGGATATTATCCCGCAGATGCTCAAAAAAGGACTTAAGATTATGACTTACAATTTTATTGATGAGAATAAAAAGGAGGCAAAGTATTGGCGGGATATCGGGACGATAGACGCATATTATGAGGCAAACATGGATTTGGTACAGGTTGAACCGGTATTTAACCTATATGACCGAGAATGGCCTATCCGTACATATCAGGAACAGTTTCCTCCTCTTAAGACCGTATTTTCAGGCGAGGAGATTACCGGACGCGTGGGTTTAGTGTTAGATTCTATTGTCTCCGGAGGTTGTGTGGTAAGCGGAGGAAGGGTGCAGCGTTCAGTGCTTTCTCCCAATGTCCGGATAAACAGTTATTCACAGGTGTACGATTCTATACTGATGGAAGGAGTAAATGTTGGCAGATATGCCAAGATTAGGCGGGCGATTATTGACAAGGATGTGAATATCCCGCAGGGTATGGTTATCGGATATGACCTTCAGGAAGATAAAAAACGTTTTCATGTTACAGATTCCGGTATTGTAGTAGTAGCAAAGGGCACCGAGATAAAATAGGGCTTGTTAAGAGTATGATAAGAAAAGCAAGGATTGAAGACATAGCACAAGTTCATAGTTTAATTAATAAATTCGCTAGACTTGACCTGATGTTGCCGCGTTCCTTAAACGAGCTTTACGAAAACCTGAGGGATTTTTGGGTGGCGGAGGAAAATGGACGTATAGTTGGTTGTGCGGCGCTGCATATTTCTTGGGATGACCTAGCAGAGATAAAATCCTTGGCAGTAGCAACTCGCAGGCAAGGTAGGGGTATTGGTAGAGAGCTTGTTTTGGCTTGTATTAACGAGGCGAAGGAACTTGGCGCAGGTAAAGTTTTTGTGTTGACTTACAAGCCGGATTATTTTAAGAAATTCGGCTTCAGGAGAATAGAACAGGCGCAATTGCCTCATAAAATTTGGGCAGAGTGTATAAACTGTTGCAAATTTCCGGATTGTAATGAGGTAGCTCTGCTAAAGAATTTAAAAAAGGTAAAAAAGGGGACGTTTCTAAATCTGAATAATAAATATTAGATATAGCTTACAGAGCTTACAGAGAAAGAGTTTACAGAGTTGAGAAACGTCTTCATTGTTTGTATTTTATCAGGAAGGAGTAAAAAAGATGGATTACTTATTGAGTGATGAGCAGAAGATGGTGCAGGAGCTGGCGCATAAGATTGCTGAAGAGAAGGTTCGTCCCGTTGCTGCTAAATACGACCAGAGTGAAGAGTATCCTTGGGAGATAATCAAGGTTATTGCAGATGCGGGGCTTTTTGGGTTGTTTATCCCGCCAGAGTACGGCGGGATGAGCGTGGGGGTTCTGAATCTTTGCATCGCCACAGAAGAATTATCCCGCGCCTGCGGTGGTATCGCGGTTTGTTATGCCGCCTCAGCATTGGGGACGTTTCCCATTGTTCTTTTTGGAAACGAAGAGCAGAAAAAGAAATATTTACCGGATTTAGCCGCTGGAAAGAAAGTGGCTGCCTTTGCTATTACTGAACCAGAGGCAGGTTCGGATGCCTCTGCCATTAAAACCACAGCTAAAAAAGAAGGCAATTATTATGTTTTAAACGGGCTGAAACATTTTATTACCAATGGCGGAGATGCCGAGATTTATGTGGTTATCGCTATGACCGATAAGAGCAAGGGGGCGCGTGGCGCTTCCGCTTTTATTTTAGAAAAAGGTATGCCTGGATTTATCTTTGGGAAAAAAGAGGAAAAGTTCGGGATTCGCGCTTCTTCCACTCGGGAATTGGTCTTTACAGACTGC
Source organism: Candidatus Omnitrophota bacterium (assembly GCA_023818655.1). Lineage (GTDB taxonomy): Bacteria > Omnitrophota > Gorgyraeia > Gygaellales > Profunditerraquicolaceae > JAMWCI01. The sequence goes on along the minus strand of JAMWCI010000018.1, from coordinate 2,289 downwards.
AAGGTTCCGGCAGAAAATCTATTAAGCAAGGAAGGTATGGGGTTTATTGTTACTATGAAAACCTTTGATATGTCCCGTCCTGGAGTAGCTGCGCAGGCAGTAGGTATTGCGCAGGGGGCGTTAGAGCTGGCAGTGAAATACGCCAAAGAAAGACAGCAGTTTGGTAAGTCTATCTCTACTTTTCAAGGTATACAATGGATGCTGGCTGATATGGCTACTCAGGTAGAGGCAGCCCGCGCCTTGGTGTATGCTACGGCGCGCATGGTGGATGCCGGTATAAAAGATGTTTCTAAAGAGTCAGCCATGACCAAGATGTTTGCGTCGGATGTGGCAATGAAAGTTACGGTAGACGCCTTGCAGATATTCGGTGGATACGGTTATATGCGAGATTATCCCATTGAGAAATATGTCCGCGATGCCAAGATTACTCAGATTTACGAAGGGACAAATCAGGTTCAACGCAATATTATCGCCTTGCAATTAATAAAAGAGATGGCCAGGTAGGTAGCGGTGAATATTATAGTCTGTATAAAACAGGTTCCTGAAACTACGGAAGTCAAGATTAATCCCCAGACAAATACCCTTATACGGGAAGGGGTGAAATCTATTATTAACCCTTTTGATATGTACGCTATAGAAGAGGCGGTGCGCATTAAAGAGAGACTTGGAGGAAAGGTTGTTGTGATTACTATGGGTCCGCCGCAGGCAGAGGCGGCGTTACGTGAAGCCATATCTTTAGGTTGCGATGAGGCAATTCTTATCTCTGACCGCGCTTTTGCCGGCAGCGATACGTGGGCCACCAGCTATACCCTTTCCGGCGCAATCAAGAAAATTGGGCAGTTTGACTTGATTATCTGCGGCAAACAAGCCTCTGACGGCGATACTGCGCAGGTTGGTCCGGGGATTTCAGCGCATCTGGATATACCGCAGGTTACTTACGTAAAAAAAATAGAAGAAATAAAAGATAATTTTATGCGGGTGGAACGGATGATGGAAGAGGGTTACGAAATTATAGAGACGCCGTTGCCTTGCCTGATTACTGTAGTTAAGGAGATAAATGAACCGCGACTTCCTTCTCTAAAAGGGATGATGAAGGCAAAGAGCGCCAAGATTAGTATTTGGGGGCAGAAAGAATTAAATCTGTCAGAGCAGGGCATAGGCCTGTGTGGTTCTCCTACGCAGGTAGTGAAAATATTTACTCCGCCGCAGCGGGTTGGCGGACAGATACTTCAAGGAGAAGTAAGCGAAGTTGTCAAAAAATTGGTTGACCTGTTAAAAGGAGAAATAAGTTAATAATTATGCCTATCCAGATAATCATAGAAAAATGTGCGGGTTGCGCCTTATGCATAAAGGCCTGTCCTTTTGATGCTATCCGAATGATGGATAAGAAGGCGATGATTGACCTGAATATATGCACTCTTTGCGGTGCCTGCGTAAATGCTTGTAAATTTAAAGCCATACTTTTAGAAAAGACACCAGCCAAGTGTGAACTTCCTGATACAAAAGGATACAAAGGGATATGGGTTTTTATAGAACAAAAAAAAGGCAAAGTGCAGTCTGTATCTTATGAGCTTTTGGGAAAGGCCAGGGAGTTGGCAGATAAACTAGATACCGATGTCAGCAGTGTGTTTATCGGTCATAATATAGATGACCAGATAGATGAGCTTATCTATTGCGGCTCAGATAAGATTTATCTTGTGGAAGCTCCGGAAGTAGCAGATTTTCAAGACGAGCCATACACCAATATCCTTGTCGAGCTGATAAATAAATATAAACCAGAGATTTTACTTTGCGGGGCTACTGCCATCGGCAGGTCTTTAGTTTCCCGAGTAGCAGTCAAAATTAAGGCGGGTTTAACTGCTGACTGTACCGGCCTGGATATAGATCCGGATAAAAAAATATTACTCCAAACTCGGCCTGCATTCGGAGGAAATATTATGGCTACTATCATCAGTCCTAATCATCGTCCGCAGATGGCTACGGTCCGGCATAAGGTTTTTCAGCCTTTGTCTCCTGATCATCGGCGCAAAGGTACGGTAATAAGAGAAAGATTCTCCAGCTCCGTATTTACCTCCCGGACAAAATTTTGGCTTCCATGGATCAATGAAAGCCGCCGGCAAGTTACCGTCGGCATATATCGGAAGGAACCCGGAATTCTCAGCGAATTTAAGGAGATGCTGCCTTCATATGATCCATACAGTATTATTAAAGATTCTGCAAAGGGCAAGTTTCAATTCAATATTCCTTCGTTTCTAAATAAGCTTCTTAAATATCTTTTTAAAGAAATCT
>JAMWCI010000085.1 GCA_023818655.1 Candidatus Omnitrophota bacterium | reverse complement strand
AGATACGCACTTTCGGAAGGAAATTTAGAATCCCAAAAAGAATTTTTGAAAAAGATTGGTTCGAACTTTATTTTAAAAGAGCGCCGTTTGATTTTTTCGTTGAAAGGTACCTTCCGTTCCTTCTTAGCCAGCGCTCCCTATCCTACTTGGCGGTGGGGGTGAGATTCGAACTCACGGTGGAGAGAAATCCCCACAACAGTTTTCAAGACTGCCGCTTTCAACCGCTCAGCCACCCCACCTTTCCCCTTCCCAGTTACTCCTTACACTAAACAAATCTATCTCAAAAATAGCTGTTTAAACACTGTATAAAATATACTGCTTGCCATTGCAAAAGAACTCCTGCCGAAGCTTGCAAAAGAAAATTCCTTAAAAACCATGCTCAGCCCGCCTGCCATAATAAATACATTCACCAGATAAATAAAAGAAGCGCCAAATAAGTAATTTGCCTTTAGAAAATCTTCTTTTTTAGAACGTACGGTCTTAGCGGAGAAAACAAGATGCATGGCAATGCTGAAGCCAAAAAGGAATAATGAACAGGTAAGCAGCCAGGATTCTTTGGTTAACAGGCGAAGAAATATGTAGGCAATAAATAAAATAACCAAATAAATCGGCACAAGATATGGAGCAACTTTAACCAATGGTTTAAAGAAACTACAACATACTTCTACAAGCTTATGACCCTTATTGTATATTATAACTGGTTCCCAGACAAATAAATATATAACAAGAAAAGATATAATCCCTGCCCAGAAATAACCCTGCATTACCGACATAAGATGAGAAAATTCCTGCAAGAAGGAGCTTGTGGAAGAATAAACAAAAGGTAATAGGCATATTCCCAGAATGAACTTAACGATGCTGAACACCCTGCCTGAAAGAGCGCTTAATCTGCGGGAGAAAATACCCGCCTTCGGTTCAACGGTAGAAGCTGTCAGTTTAGGGGATTCTTTCTTTTCCATCAAGATACGGCCTTAACTGCTCCGGTATGACTATAGAACCGTCTCTCTGTTGATTGTTTTCCAAAAGGGCAACTACAGTGCGCGCAAGGGCAACGCCTGAGCCGTTCAGGGTATGGAGAAAATCTGGTTTGCCGGTATCCTTCCGACGAAACCTTATATTTGCCCTTCTGGCCTGGAAGGCCTCAAAATTAGAACAGCTGGAAACCTCCAGCCACTTATCTATTCCCGGCGCATACGCCTCCAAATCATAACATTTACTTGCCGCAAAACTCAAGTCCTGCGTAGAAAGCATCGCGACCCGGTAAGGCAATTCCAAAGCCTGCAGGACATCCTCTGCGTCTTTTACCAGCTTTTCCAGCTCCACGTAAGAATCCTCTGGTTTAACAAACTTAACCATCTCTATCTTGTCAAACTGATGCACCCGAATAAGACCCTTTGTGTCCTTGCCATAAGAACCCGCCTCTCTGCGGAAACAGGAGGTATAGGCAGTATAATAAATGGGCAGTTTTTCCTCTGGGATAACTTCATTCATAAAAATATTGGTCAGCGGAACCTCTGCAGTAGGGATAAGAAATAAATCGTCGTCCTTTAGGCGGTACATATCTTGTTCTAATTTGGGAAGTTGCCCCGTTCCGGTCATCGAAGCGCGGTTGACTAAAAAAGGTGGAAAGACTTCCATATATCCATGTTTTTGCGTATGCAGGTCAAGCATAAAATTAATGAGCGCTCTTTCCAACCTGGCTCCCCATCCTTTATAGAGGATAAAATTCGAACCGGCAATCTTAGTGGCCCTGCCGAAATCAATGATATCTAAATGTCCTGCCAACTCTATGTGGGTTACGGGCTGAAAATCAAATCGGCGCTGCTTGCCCCAAGAACGCACAACCTTATTCATAGAGACATCCCCGACAGGCACGGAGGCATGCGGAATATTCGGTATATTCAAGAGGAGTTTGTCTAGTTGCGCGTTAATATCCTTTAATCTAAGCTCAAGATTATCTATCTTTCCTGAAATCTCTTTCATCGCAGAGATTTTATCCTTGGCGTCTTTCTTGTTCTTAAGCAGAGCGCTTATTTCATCGTTAGCCCTGTTTCTGCTTGACCTTAATTCTTCCAGCTCAACAAGCAATTTCCTGCGCGTATTATCCGCAAGCAACAGTTCATCAAGATTAAGTTTCAGATTGCGGCTTTCAAGCGTCCTTCTGACCAAATCTGTATTTTCCCGGATAAATTTTATATCTAACATTTTTATCCTTTTATAACGCCCACCGGACGCATCCTGCAGACGCGCTTGGCAATGGCGGCGTTATGCACTATACTTACCACATCATTAACGTCTTTATAGGCCTGTGGCGCTTCTTCCACTATCGTCTCGCGGCCGGAGGCCTTTACTATTATACCTTTTGATTCCAGTTCTTTCAACAGCGCGTTTAAATTGGTGGTGCGCGTAGAAAGAGTTCTAGATTTAACCCTGCCTGCCCCGTGACAGGTGCTGTAAAAAGTCTCTTGCGCCTTTTCGGCACCAACCAATAGATATGAATTACGCCCCATATCTCCGGGGATGATTACAGGCTGTCCGGTGTTTTTATACTTGGAAGGTAACGCAGGATGACCGGGAGGCAGAGAACGAGTGGCGCCTTTCCTATGCACGCAGAGCTTCTTCTCTTTGCCATCTATAATATAAGTTTCTATCTTTGCGATATTATGTGCCACGTCATAAATCAGCTGCATCCCTAATTTCTGCCACGAAGTTGCAAATACCTCTTCAAAGACAAGCCGAGCAAGATGCATAAGACACTGCCTGTTTGCCCAGGCATAATTAGCAGCGCATCTCATCGCAGATAAATAGGTTTGACCCTCAGGAGAATTTACCGGTGCGCAGGCAAGCTGGCGGTCAGGGACGCTTATATTATATTTCTGCAGACAGGCTACCATATTCTTTAAATAGTCCTCGCAGATTTGATAACCTAATCCCCGCGAACCGGAATGAATCATCAGCGCCACCTGACCAAGCGTAAGGCCAAACTCATCGCATAGACGACTGTCAAAAAGCTGGTCAATCACCTGCACCTCTAAAAAATGATTGCCGGAACCAAGCGTGCCTGACTGAGCCCTGCCTCTTTCATAGGCGCGCTCAGAAACAGCATCCGGATCTGTTCCTTCTATTGCCCCATTATCCTCTGTGTACTCCAAATCTTCTGCTACCCCATAACCTTTACTTACTGCCCATTTAGAGCCTTTGACTAAAATCTCCTTCTCCTCCTTTTCGCTGACACGGATATCGCCTTTTGAGCCAACGCCTGTAGGAATCCTGCTAAATAAGGCATAAACTAAATCTTTAATCTTATCCTTGATATCATCGAACATAAGATTAGTCTTTACCATACGGACGCCGCAGTTTATGTCAAAACCCACGCCTCCGGGAGAAACTACTCCGCCTGCTGCGATATCCGTTGCAGCTACACCTCCAATCGGAAAACCATACCCCCAGTGAATATCCGGCATAGCTAAAGAATAATTTACAATACCGGGAAGAAACGCGACATTAGCCACCTGTTCTAGAGCTTTATCCTGATATATATCTTTAAGTAGTTTCTCATCAGCATAAATTAATCCAGGCACCCTCATACCGGGCTTGTAAGATTTGGGAATCCGCCAGCGGAAATCATCAATTTTCTCCAAAGGAACGTTTTCAGACATCTAAAATCACCTCTGCGGTCAAGCCGAATCTATCCTTTTCTACTTTCAGGCCATGATAAGTGGCTGCTTTTATCTCGCAGTTTACTTTATAATTCCTTATATCGCTGCCTGTGACAAGCGCCTCTATAGATTTGTCGCTGATATTATGGACCTGTATTTTTTCAAAAATCAATCCTTCTGCGCTAGATAAAGAGAGCAATTCGTTTAGCCAGTTAACCAAAAGCTCTTCCATATCAGAACCGGTCTGATTAACGATTATCTCATGCTTTTCTTCGGAAACTGCGGGCAGTTTTTCTGCGGCTATCTGGAATAATGCCAAGGCGGCATTTATGAATAATTCTTTTATATCGCGGCCTTTAACCCTTATGCCCAAATCTGCGGTGTGCTCCAAAATCTCAAAATTTTTCTCTGGCACTTTCTTAGGGATAAAAATTCCTTTTCTTTAAATAATTACCCTTTCAGGGCCCGTCTATAAATATCTTGGTGTTTATTGGAAAAAGTCAGGCCCTGCCACATAAAATTTAATCTATCAGGGCATATGGACTTAATACTTGTTTCAGACGCCTGAGCTGATTTTCCTTTAAGGCAACCTCTATCTTGCAGGCATCCTTATTTGTATTCTGGCGCTTAGATAAGTATGACTAAAAGAGTAAGATAATTATATCTTATATCCTCATTCTATTCAAGATATAAAAAGGTCAAGTTAAGCAATGACGCAATAGATATTGCCCCTTGTCTCAGACTGGAAACAGATGTAACGTGGCTATGCCCTGCCCTAAAATTTGGTTATACCGTATTTACCTGTTCCTAAGGCAATAAGGGCAAGGCAGACAGTGGCGATAATGAAAGGATATTCAAATCCTCCCTGCATACTAAAAAATCCGTGCACAAGATGAACTTTTAGTATCGCTACTGCGATAATGACAAAAATTATCGCTGCCGCAAACCTGGTAAACACCCCCAAAAGAACGCATAATCCTCCCAAGAGCTCTGCATAAGCCAAGATATACGCCCATAGCGCTGCAGGATAAAATCCCATTCCAGAAAGCATGTTTGCTACTCCCAGAATGCCAGCTCCTCCGAACAAACCAAAGGCCTTTTGTAAGCCGTGCGCACAAAACGTTATGCCTAACCCAATTCTTAAAATCAAGATAGCCACATCAACCATACCCCCCCCTCCTTTGTCAACACCCCTAACGCCTCGGATATGAACTCTTTATTCTCAGGAAGATACGCCATTTCATCAACCTTCAGGTTACTCCCAATCTATCTTTCAAACCCGCCGTGACTCTTACGTTTATAACTACCTTTTCATTTTATTGCTGCACTGGCTATTAAAATTATCCCGGTCAAGCCGTGAATAAGAATAGTCATTTTAGATGCGGTTATTAATTTTAGTTTATCGTTATAGTATCTTTTTAGAATATACGCTGCTCGGTAGGCTACCACAGCCAAGAGAAAAGACGCAAGCGCAATGGGATGTATATATTTTAGTTTTACCGCAATCCCCACCGTTAAAAAAGCACAGGCAATAAGCGCCGCATAAAGTAGAAACGCTCTTTCTATCCCGGTCAAAGAAACCGCGGTATTCTTGCCTGTCTTTTGGTCGGTGAAATAATCCGGGACCTCATTGGCAAAAAGGATAGCGGTGGTTAAAAAACCAAAAGGCAAGGAAAGTGTAAAGCTCTTGAAATCAGGAAATATCCCTGTCTGGATAAAATACCCGCCCGTTACCAAAATCGGACCAAAGAACAAAAAAATAAGGATTTCTCCTGCTTTATGGTAAGAGAATTGCAAAGGTTTTTGTGTATACGACCAACTCAAAGCAACAACAATAAGATGCAATTCGACAACAGAGAAATTTCCCGTGTTAAAGGCGATGAGGGTCGCAAAAAGAACAGAGAGAATTGCAAAGAGTATAGCCAATCTTAAATAGAATCCCTCTGAAAACACCCCTTCCTGGACAAGCTTTGAACCTCCAAAAAATTTGTAGAAATTTTTGTCCTGCCAATCTGCTCCGCTCCGAGAATCAGCGTAATCGTTTATCAGGTTAGCGCTTAGATGTGTGCAGACAACGCATAAAATCCCGAAAAAGAAACCCAAAAAGTTAAAACCGCCCTTTTGAATAAGCGAACCAAAAACAAAGGGGATTATGCTAACGGAAAGAAAACTCAGACGCAATGCCCGCGGTATATCAACTATTAATTTATTTGCCTTGCCCACATTTATATGTTAACATATCTTTATGTTTTTGAAAATAAAAAATGCGATAGAAAAAAATATCCGCGCCTACATAAACCAGGTTGATTCCACCTACCGTTTAAGCAAGATATCTTCTTTTCTGTACAAGAATATAAAAGAATTCATCTCCCGTAAAGGTAAACGTATCCGTCCTAGTTTATTTGTGATTGGATATCTGGGTTTTGCCAAAAAGGTAGCTCCGCAACTCTACCGCAGCGCGGTATCCATTGAACTGCTGCATGATTTTATGCTAATCCATGACGATATTATTGACAAGTCTGAGCGAAGGCGTGGAAAACCGTCTATGCATGCTATAATGAACAATCACCTTAAAGGACGCACCAACATTAAATTTAATGGCATTGATTTAACCATTATTATAGGAGATATATTGTATGCTATGGCGAT
>JAMWCI010000017.1 GCA_023818655.1 Candidatus Omnitrophota bacterium | reverse complement strand
ATAATAACTTCATCTTTTTTAAGCATATCTTTTATTTCAGACTCAGTAGCGCCATCAAACACCGCGCAGCTTACGTGCAATCCCAACACCTTAGCTGCCCAGCCCAAATGCGCTTCCAGAATCTGACCAACATTCATCCGGGAAGGAACGCCAAGAGGATTCAAGACTATATCTACAGGCGTACCGTCTGCCATATAAGGCATATTCTCTTCTGGGATAATTCTGGCTACCACGCCTTTATTCCCATGCCGTCCGGCAAGTTTATCTCCTTCAGAGAGTCTACGTTTAGTGGCGATATATACGACTACCCTCTTTAAAACCCCTGCCGGAAGTTCATCTCCGCGCTTAACCTTTTCAATCTCCTGTTCCTCTTCCGCGATTAAATCCTGTATCTGTTCATCAAAGGAAGCAACCAATATCTTTGCTTCTTCGTTATCGCTGTAATTGACTTTACCTACTTTGCTTTTATCTACACCTAAAAGTTGCGCCAAGCGAGCAATCTTTTCTTTCTCAATAAACCCTATCTCTTGTTTATAATAAGCCTTTAGTTCTTTAATCTTAGCCTGCTCTTTTTGTTTTTCTTCTTTGGATTTCCTGCCGCGTTCCTTACGTTGAAAGATATGCACATCAATAACCACGCCCTCTACTCCCGGAGGAACAACTAAAGACGTATCGCGCACATCGGCGGATTTTTCCCCGAATATAGCCCGCAGGAGCCTCTCTTCAGAGGAAGGTTCAGAATCTGTTTTAGGCGTTATCTTACCAACTAAGATATCGCCGGGAAAAACCTCTGCACCTATACGGATAATACCGTTCTCATCCAGATTACTCAATGTCTCTTCGCTGACATTCGGAATATCCCTGGTTATCTCCTCGTTTCCTAGCCTAGTTTCGGTGGCTTCTGTCTCAAACTCCTCTATGTGTATAGAAGTAAAGGCATCCTCTTTAACTAACTTTTCGCTGACCAAAATCGCATCCTCAAAATTGTATCCGCGCCAAGGCAAAAACGCACAAAGCACATTTTTACCCAACGCCAACTCCCCTCCCTTAGTGCTTATACCATCTGCAATAATCTGGCCTTTTTCCACATACTCACCCAGTTTCACCAGAGGCCTCTGATTAAGACAGGTATCGGCGTTTGTCCTTAAGAATTTTTTAAGGTGATATATACGTTTTCCAATGGTAATTGAAGAGGCGTCAACACTGGTAACCTTCCCAGACTCTTCAGCAACTATTACCGCTCCCGAATCCCTAGCAACCTTCTCTTCCATGGCGGTTCCCACGATAGGTGGCTCTGCAATCATTAACGGAACCGCCTGACGTTGCATGTTAGAACCCATAAGCGCCCGATTGGCATCGTCATGTTCAAGGAAAGGAATTAACGCCGCTGCAACAGAAACAAGCTGTTTCGGGGAAACATCCATATACTCCACTTGCTTGGGTGCTACCTTGGGAAAATCGTTCTTAAACCGGCAGGAAACCTCTTTTTCTGTAAAGTAGCCATTTTCGTCAATAGGTACATTTGCCTGGGCAATAACCTTGTCTTCCTCTATATCTGCGGTCAGATATTCTATCTTCTTGGTAACCCTTCCGTCCTCGACTTTACGATAAGGAGTCTCTAATAGCCCCAATGAATTTACCCTGGCATAAGTGCTTAATGAAGCAATCAGTCCGATATTTGGACCCTCTGGTGTTTCAATAGGACAAACCCTGCCGTAGTGAGAAGGATGTATATCCCTGACTTCAAAACCTGCACGTTCGCGGGAGAGACCGCCTGGACCAAGGGCGCTAAGCCTTCTCTTATGGGTAGTTTCCGCAAGGGGGTTGACCTGGTCCATAAACTGCGATAACTGGCTTCTGGCAAAGAAATCGCGTATCTGATTGGAAAGTAATTTGGAATTAATCAAATAATGCACATTCACGTTATCAAACTCGCTTAAGAGAGTTAATCTTTCTCGGATAGAACGCTCAACACGTGCGAGTCCTATCCTTACCTGATTCTGCACCAATTCACCAACGGTCTTTACGCGCCTATTGCCTAAGTGGTCAATATCGTCAATCTTGCCTATGCCTTCTTTGAGGTGAATGAGATACTCTATTACCTTTATCACCGTAGCAGAATCCAGAATTCTCTTTTCAAGCGAAACATCCATCCCTAGCTTTCTATTCAGGATAAATCTACCTACCCGCTCAAGATCATAACGCGCAGGATCAAAGAAAAGACGATAAAACAGATTCTCGGCGGCTTCCTTGGTCACCGGTTCAGTAGGACGCATCTTACGGTAAAAATCAAGGTAAGCCTCTTCTTTATTTTTTGTATAATCCTTCTTCAGGGTATTGAGAATCTCCGGATATTCTTTGCCAAAAGCAGAAATAATATCTTGGTCAGTAGAAAAACCCAATATCCGCAATATCTGCGTGGCGGGAAAATTCCTGCGTCTATCCACATAAGCAAGGATAATTTCCGTAAGGTCGTATTTAAACTCAAGCCACGCCCCCCGATAGGGAATAATCCTGCCGTAGAATATCTTTTTACCGGTAGGATGCAATTCTTCTTCAAAGGAAACGCCGGGAGAACGCTGCAGTTGACTGACCACGACACGTTCGTCTCCGTTGATAATAAACGTCCCTGTTTCGGTCATAATGGGTATCTCTCCAAAATAAGCATCCTGTTCTTTTGTTTCGCGGGGAGTGGTAAGTCTGAATTTAACTTTTAACGGCGCGGCATAGGTTAAGGCGCGATTTTTCGAATCGGCTATCGTATATTTCGGTTTACCCAGCGAATAACCGATAAATTCAATTTTTACCGAACGGTTTGCGTTTTCAATAGGAAAAATCTCCAGAAAAACTTCCTGCAAACCCTGCAACTTCCGCCCCTGAGGAGGAGTATCCATTTGCAAAAATTCGCGATATGCCTCCAACTGCACCTCTAGAAGATTCGGAAGCTCGTAACACTCTTTTAATTTGGCAAAATTCTTTCTCTTTATCATCTTTTAGATAAAATTTTGTAAAACTATTTCTGGATTTATTTTAATTCTACGGTTGCGCCTGCTGCCTCTAATTTCTTTTTAATCTCCTCTGCCTCTTCCTTGGTCAAGCCTTCCTTGAGCGTCTTAGGAGCTGCATCCACCAAATCCTTAGCTTCTTTAAGACCAAGATTGGTCATCGCCCGCACTTCTTTTATGACTGCAATTTTATTTGCGCCCGCATTAGCCAAAACTAAGGTAAAAGTGCTTTTTTCCTCTGCCGCCGCAGCCACTGCGGGAGCGCCTGCTGCACCTGGCATAGCAGCTGCCATCATAGGCATCGCGTCAGAAACGCCCCACTGCTCTTTTTTCATCTTAATGAGATCGACAAGTTCCAGCGCAGTTAAAGTATCCAATTCTTCGCTTATTTTCTGAATTTTTTCGTTGCCCATTTTTCCCCCTTTTTAGTTATTTTCTTGAGCGGATTTCTTTTTCTCTCTCTTCCAAACAAAAAACCAATGTATTTAAATTGTGCTTCAATACAGCTACCAGTCTTGATAAAGGCGAATTCAGAACAGCCAAAAGCTCTACCCTTAAAACCTCTTTTGAAGGAAGTTTTGATAGCGACTCAATATCCTTTCTTTCCAGATATCTGTCTTTAAGATAACCTCCTTCTATCTTAAGCTGCTCGTGCTTCTTTATAAAATCAAAGAGTACCTTGGAAGGGGCTACCGGTTCATCTTTAACAAAAACTATGCCGCACGGCCCTTCAATATTTTTAACTAACGCATCTAAACCCGAATCGCGCAACGCCTTTCTTGCCACGGTATTTTTCACCACCAGAAGATTAGCCTTGCTGTTAAACAAATTTGAACGTAGACTGGAAAGGTCTGGACTAGATAAACCGGAATATTTCACTATAAATACGGCAGTAGAATCCCTAAGGGTTTCTTTTATATATCTTTCTGAGGTTTCCTTAAATATAGTTCCTATTTTTTTCATCTTAAATCGCAATCCTTATCCCTGGATTCATCGAGGAACTAATAAACGCGCTGCGGATAAATTTACCCTTCACCGTCGCCGGCTTGGCTTCATTTATAGCCTCAATAACCTTGGAGGCATTGTCGTAAATCTGCTCTTCGGCAAAAGAAATCTTACCTACTGAAAGGTGAATACCTCCCTGTTTATCTACCCTAAATTCAACCTTTCCCTTACGCACGTCTTCTATGGCCTTGGCGATATCATTAGTAACGGTGCCGGTCTTAGGACTCGGCATTAATCCACGCGGACCCAAAATCTTTCCCAGCTTGCTTAAATCTTTCATCATCTCAGGAGTGGCAATGGCGCAGTCAAAATCCAAAAGACCACCTGCGACTTGATTGATTAAATCTATCCCCCCCACATAATCAGCCTGAGATTCCCTGGCCACCTTCTCATCTTCCCCTTTACAAAAAACAGCCACTTTAACCTTTTTACCAGTTCCATGTGGAAGCACAACTGTGCCACGGACCATCTGCTCTGATTTCTTGGTATCCACATTTAATCTAAAATGTAAATCCACCGCAGCTTCAAATTTCGGAGAGACCATCTTTTTTAAGACTGAAATCGCCTCTCTAAGCGTATAGGTATTTAAGCGGTCCCGTTGCTTTTCTGACTCCTTATATCTTTTGCTGTATCTCTTCATAGGTAGTTAATCTTCCGTGGCAATACCCATACTTCTTGCCGTACCCATAACAATCTTGATGGCCTTATCAAGTGAAGTAGTATTTAAATCCTGCATTTTCTGTCTAGCAATCTCTTCTATCTGTTTTCTAGTGACTTTGCCTATAATTTCCTTTCCGGCTATTCCGGATGCCTTTGCCAGATTCGCCGCCCGTTTCAGAAGCACTGATGAGGGCGGACTTTTTATAATAAAAGTAAAAGTCCTGTCTTCATACACATTAATTACAACCGGAAGGATCAAACCATCTTTGCCTTTAGTCTGGTCGTTGAATTGTTTACAGAATTGCATAATGTTTACGCCATGCTGACCAAGCGCTGGTCCGACCGGAGGCGCAGGGTTCGCCTGTGCCGCGGGAACATGTAGTTTTATTTGCGCCTTAATTGCCTTCTTTGCCATTTTTTAAGTTTTCTCCACCTGCCAGAATTCAAGTTCCACAGGAGTAGACCTTCCGAATATGGAAACACTCACCTTAATCTTGCCCTTCTCAGGATGTATCTCTTCTATCGTGCCGTTAAAGTTTACAAATGGACCATCGGTAACCCTCACCTGTTCGCCTTTCTCAAAAATTATCTTTGGGCTTGGTTTTACCTGTGTCTCTTCTGTTTTCTTTAATATATTATCTACTTCTGACTGAGGTATGGGCATAGGTTTTTTACCCAGACCAATGAATCCTGTAACTCCGGGGATTGTCTTTATAAAAAGATAAGTGCGCTCCGTCAATTCCATTTCTACAAGGAGATATCCCGGGAAGAATTTCCTCTGGGAAATCTTTTTTTTGCCTGAACGAACTTCGGAAACCTGTTCCGTAGGTATAACTATGTTGGAAATAAAATCGCGCAGGCCCTCACTAGCTATTTTGTTTTCTAGATATGTTTTTACTTTGTCTTCAAGGCCGGTTTGCGTATGCACAACGTACCAGTTTTTCATCTTAACAATAAAGTTAGCATCTTGGAAAGGAAGATATCGATCATCCCGATAAATATAGCCATAATGGCAGTTACTGTAATCACAAGGACAGTGGAAGCTAACAATTCTTCGCGCGTAGACCAGACTACCTTTCCTAATTCCATCTTTACCTCTTTAATAAAATTTATGGGTTTCTGTAACACGTTCATAATTTTCTTACGCAACAGGAGCGGCAGGACTTGAACCTGCAGTCACGGTTTTGGAGACCGTTGGTTTGCCATTAACCGACGCCCCTATTTTCATTTTATTTCTCTATGAGGGGTATGTTTATGACAGGTTCTACAAAATTTATTTAGTTCCAGCCTATCCTGATGCTTCTTCTTATTTTTTTTTGTCGTATAATTTCTATTTTTGCAAACCGTGCACTCTAAGGTAATAATTTCTCTCATAAAATATACTCTATTTTTGTTTAAAAGTAAGAATGACTATCTAATCTGCCTGATCTTATAAGCTGGAGACGGGAATCGAACCCGTGACCCCGTCCTTACCAAGGACGTGCTCTGCCAACTGAGCTACTCCAGCGGTCCGGGCTCAAATGTGTCCCCAAATAACAAAACTCTCCCCCCCAGAATTTTAAAAAATTCTTTATCTCTTTCGTTGCTAAATTATTGTGGAATTAATGAAATTGAGTTTATTGTGAAATTCGTAAATAATTAAATATATATTATAACTTTAATTTTGTCAAGAAGTTTTTTCTTTATTTTTACATCAAGGAAAGGTTGACAAAATCCTGCAGAGATAATGCATCGGGGCGTATATCTTTTCTAATCCTGTATTTTTCAAAGAATAAAAATAATTTGTCGGCAGAGATAACGTCCTTTAGGCTATTGCGCAGCGTCTTCCTCCTCTGATTAAAAGATGTGCGGATAATCGTAAAAAGCATCTTCTCTCGCTCGCCTGACAGTCTAAAAGACTTTTTCATATCTAATCTGACAAAGGCAGAATCTACCTTAGGCACCGGAAAGAAACACCCCGCAGGAATCCTAAAGAGTAGCTGAGGATGAGAATAATACCGGATAAAACAACTTAGGGCGCCGTATGCCTTGGAACCGCAAGCAGCGACTACTCTCTCTGCAAATTCTTTTTGCAGCGTAAGAAATACTGTTTTGATTCTCCCGCGGGAACTAAATAGATGCTCAATAATAGGAGTGGAAATATAATACGGTATGTTTCCCACTACCACCATCTTTCTGCGCAAGAATTTAAATTTTTTGGAAAGATCCATTTTTAATATATCGGCGCAAATAACCTTTATATTTTTGGATTGGGCAAACCTTTCTCTGATAACTTCACAAAGAAAGTTATCAATCTCAACGGCATAGACCATCTTTGCTTTTTTAGCTAAAAATTCCGTTAGCTCTCCTCCACCGCTACCTATCTCCAAGACAATGTCCCTGCTGCATATATCACAGGCATTGACTATCTTGTTAAGGATATTTTTGTCAACCAAAAAATTCTGGCCTAAGCTTTTTTTAGGTTTGAAGTGCATTCTACAGCTGTCTCTATCGCCTCTATCAAAGAGGTAGGATCTACCCGCGAGGGGTTATTGGCTATATCAAATGCAGTGCCATGCAAAGGAGAAGTTCTGATAAAAGGCAAGCCCACAGTTAAATTCACCCCGCCAAATCTCTCCGTTAATTTTAAAGGTATAAGCGCCTGGTCATGATACATAGCAATCAAACAGTGGTACTGTCCCCTAAACGCCCTGACTATCGCTATCTCTGCAGGAAGAGGGCCTTCTAATGTAGCGATCTTGGTTTTCAATTTATTTATCAAAGGTTTAATCAGCATGTTCTCTTCGCTTCCGATTACACCGTTGTCAGAGGCGTGTGGATTAATAGCGCATACGGCAAGGCGGGGAGTTTTTATAAAAAACAATTTTCTTAACGCCTCGTAGGTCAGTAGTATAGTTCTGCTCAGGTTATCACCGGTCAATCTGGAGGAAACATCTTTTAAAGGCAAGTGCCTTGTCACTAGGCCAAACTTTAAATAATCATTTAAAAGTATCATCGCATAGTGTTTAACATTGAATCTTTCCGCCAGATACTCTGTGTGGCCGTAAAATTTAAAACCCGCTTTATTTATCGCCTCTTTGGAAACAGGACAAGTAACCAGACAATCAATCTTTTTATCCTTAAGCAAATCTATGGCTTTATTCAGATAAGCCAGAGATGCCAATCCGCCTTCCCCTGTTGCCCTACCGCATCTAATTTTTTTTCCTTTTATCTTTCCCAAATCCAACAAGTGGCAGTAGCGTATATTGCTTAAAACTGAGGAATCGCCAATAACTGTAAAATCGGCTAAACCATTAAGCTGCTTGAGCGCTTTCATTGTGGCTATAGGACCGATGCCTGCCGGGTCCCCGATGGTGATACCAACTTTAATCCTGGTATGTTTTGATGTAAGACTTTTTCTTGACTTCATCTATCCACTTCCGCATCTCTTCCTGCATTTTTTTATTGAACAGATGAGCATAGATCTTTGGTTGGACCTCGGATAGAGTCTGCTGTCGACTAGGAGTAATACTGAGGATACGAAAAACATAATAAACACCGCCAATTTCAACAGGGTCGGAAACACCGCCTATCGCTAGCGGAAAAACCGCATCCTCAATCTCTTTGCGTAACCGACCGCTGCCAGATGTCTGCATAACATCAACTTTTATCGGATATCTGGCAGCCAAAAATTCCAATTTCTCTCCATTTTTAAGACTGTAGGCAAAACTGACAGCCTGATCCTTATTTTGCAGGGTAATCACCTCAAATTGCCGTATAATAGGCGTAAGGAAATTCTGGTGGTTTTGCTTATAAAAAGTAGTTACTTCGTCCGGCCTTACGATAATCTTGGACCTTATTTTATAATCTATAAAGTTCAGGATAAGCATCTGTTCTCTGATTCTCTTTTCTAAATCAGCCTGCACGAGTCCGTGGGCTTCCAGGTCGCGCTGGAATTCTATGCTAGAGTTGTACTTTTTCTTTATTTCTTCTATCCGGTTCTTTACCCTGCTTTCCTCAGGCTCTACCCTCATTACGGCATAAACGTCCTTTTTGCCCTTTGCGTCTTCAATAAATTTGCTGGCCTCCTGAACAATTAACCGCTCTTCAATCAGTCTGTCAAGTATTTCTGTTTTTAAACCTTTAATCTTGTTTTCTAATTCCTCTCCTTGGAATTCATTAGAGAGCTCTACACGCGCAACAGAAATAAAATCATCAAGGTCCTTTTTTGTGATTGCCTCTTTATTGACTATGGCCACAATTTTTTCTTCAGCAAAAACTAAACCAGTATATGCCAGAAGAAACGATACGTTGAGAAAAAACGCAAAATACAACTGTCTTAAGACCGATGTTTTAATTTTCATGGGGAAGTATCCTTTTGAAATTTTCCACTGCTTCTCTTAAAAGACGACAGTATAAATCAAATCCTACGGCGGCAATAAAACCGTGCTGCTGGCATCCTAACAGATTCCCCGCGCCTCTGATTTCCAAATCTTGCATAGCAATATTAAAACCGGCCCCCAGATACGCATACTGCTGAATCGCCTCCAGTCTTTTTTTTGCATCGCTGTCTAAAATCTTGCCTTTAGGAAACATAAAATATGCAAACGCCGGTATATTAAACCTTCCTACCCTTCCGCGTAACTGGTGCAAGTCCGAAAGACCAAAGGTATGTGCGTTATCCACAATTATGGTATTGGCATTAGGCACATCGATTCCCGATTCAATAATCATCGTAGAAAGCAGACAATCAATCTCTCCTTTAAGAAAAGCAGACATTACCCGCTCCAGCGCCCTCGGCGGCATCGCTCCGTGCGCAACAGCTAGCCGCATATTAGAAGGAAAAATCCTCTTTAACTTATCCGCTACCTTGTCTATATCGTGAATACGGTTATGTACAAAAAACACTTGACCCTTTCTGCTCATCTCCCTATTGATTGCCTGCTGAATCAAACCTTCATCATATTCTACCACAATCGTCTTTACAGGCAATCTGTTTTGCGGAGGCGTATTGATAACAGAAAGGTCCTTTGCGCCCATCAAGCCCATATAAAGCGTGCGTGGGATGGGGGTGGCGGTAAGGGTAAGCACATCGGTGGTAAGTCTTATTTTTTTAAGTTTTTCTTTTGCCTTTACACCAAAACGCTGTTCTTCGTCTATAATAATCAAACCTAAATCTTTGAAATGCACGTCATCGGAAAGAAGGCGATGAGTGCCAATAACAATATCAACCTTTCCCTCACTGATATCCATGATAATCTTTTCCTGCTCGCTTCCAGTCTTAAAACGACAAAGCATTTGAACGTTGATAGGAAAATCCTTAAGGCGCGTATTAAAATTATGGTAATGTTGTTCAGCAAGAATGGTTGTTGGCACAAGATAAGCCACTTGTTTATTATCCATTACCGCCTTAAACGCCGCGCGCATCGCCACTTCTGTCTTACCATAACCTACATCCCCGCAAAGAAGCCTGTCCATAGGCTTGCCCTGCTCCATATCCTTTTTTACCTCTGCGGTTGCCTTTATCTGGTCAGGGGTTTCTTGATACTGAAAAGTGGCCTCAAACTGTTTTTGCCAAGCTGTGTCGGGAGAAAATTTATGTCCGCAAGAAGCCATCCGAAGCGCCTGCAGGGATAAAAGCTCCCAGGCAAGTTTCTGTATGCCTTTACGCGCCCGGGTTTTTGTACGTTCCCAATCTCTTCCACCAAGCCTATAAAGCTTTGGTCTTCTTACCTGAAAAGCAATATATTTCTGCACTAGGTGCATTGATTCTACAGGTACATAAAGCTTCTCCTGACGGTCATACTCTATAACCAGATGGTCCTTTGGCTTATCCTGCACTTTTATCTTTTGAATCCCTAAAAACCTGCCTATGCCGTGATGATTATGCACCACATAATCGCCAATATTAATATCCAGAAAATTAAATAGCGGATACTCCTCGGTAAAAGAAACTGTCCGGTAATGCGAAGGTTTCTTCAAAGGAAGGACAATTACCATCTTATGTTCCCATAATAATTCTCCGGAGATAAAATTAAAGGTTTTGATATAGAAGACGGTATTATTCTCTAGCTCAATACGAATGGGCAACTCGAAAGATACAGGGAAGATATCAATTATCCCTCCCCGACGGGCAAAATCACCTTCCACACTAACAGCTTCCTGCCTGTGGTATCCAAATTGAACCAATGCGGCAAAAAGATGCTCCAAGTCAATCTCTTGCCCTTTATAAAGTTTAAGGGAATCAAACATTTATTTGTTGCTGCGCCTGGTGTCCCAGGCAAGGACTAATGGCGAGGCGATATAAACAGTAGAATATACGCCTGAAACAAAACCCACCAGCAAAGTAAAAGCGAAATTGCTCAAGACCTCTCCGCCAAATACAAAAATGGCAATTACTGTTAAAAGGGTAATCCCGGAAGTCAAGATTGTCCTAGAGAGACACTGGTTTACGCTAAGGTTTATATTTTCGTAAAGACTCATCTTGCGGTTAATGCGCATATTTTCCCGTACGCGGTCATAAATCACGATAGTATCGTTCACGGAGTAACCAGCAATAGTCAAAAAAGCAGTGATGCTTAAAAGATCAATTTGTCTTCCTGTAATAGCCATAAACCCCAATGCCACCAAGACGTCGTGAATAAGGGCTATTACGCCGGCAACTGCAAAATTAAAATGCTTAAATCTTATGGTAACATAGAAAAGTATGGTAACCAGGGACCAGAACAATGCCCAGAGCGCCTTACCTTTAAGATATCTGCCTGCTACAGGACCTACGCGCTCTAGCCTTAACACCTGAATATCTTCCTCCGGAAAACTTTCCCTTAATTTAGCAGTCAGATTACCGCCTTTTTCTTCTCCTATCTTGATTAAAACTACCTTGGGGTTGTCTTTAAACTGTTGTATTAAAGCATCCTTCATCCCTACTTCTTTCAGGACATTTCGCAGTTTATCTATGTCAGGGACGTTCTTAAAACTATACTCTTGCAGCTGGCCTCCGGAAAAATCAATTCCATATGAGTTCTTTCCGTTTCTAAAAAAAACGAATAACCCTATGCCTATCACCAGCAAAGAAAGGGCGTAAAATATCTTCCTTTTGCCGATAAAATCTAACTTGGTCTCCGGGATCAAGCTTACTAACGAAAATGATTTCATCCAACCTAATCCTATCAGGATTTCAAAGATGATTCGTGTTACAAATATCGCACTAAACATACTGGCGATAAGACCGATAGTCAAGGTTACGCCAAAGCCCTTTATAGAACCAGTGCCAATCACAATCAAAATTATTGCGGCAAAAAGGGTAGTGATATTGGAATCAAAAATTGCGCTAAAGGCCTTGGTGTAACCATTAGCCAATGCCTGCCGCAGGCCTTTGCCGCTCTTTAATTCTTCCCGGATACGTTCATTTATCAGGATATTTGCGTCTACCGCCATACCTAAAGAGAGCACTATACCGGCGATACCCGGCAGGGTTAAAGTAGCTACGGACGCGCCAATAAGATAAGGCAGCATGCCCAGGCAGCCTAAAATCATCAACAAATTACAGGCCAGCGCGATATCCGCTACAAAACCTGCCAGCCGATAATACAAAATCATAAAAATAAAAACGAGTATACTTCCCGCAATGCATGCGTTGCGGCCTTTCTGGATAGAGTCTTTTCCCAATAGCGGCCCGATAGTCCTTTCCTCCTCAAACTGAAGAGATGCCGGTAGCGCCCCGTGTTTCAAAATCTTGGCTAAATCCCGCGCCTCATCAACAGTAAAACGGCCGCTGATTACCGCTTCTCCAGAAGGAATGGCCTCGCGAATAGCAGGCGCAGACTGCACTTTACCATCCAAGATTATCGCCAGTCTCCTGCCTATATTTTTGGCAGTTAACTCCGCGAATTTAGCTGCACCTTCGGGATTAAGTTGTAACTTTACCTCTATCTGGCCAAACTGCTCCTGACTAAAGTGCACATTGGCATCTTTTATGGCATTGCCGCTTAAAGCCGTTTCTTTCTCTACAAGTAGCGGTTCATTGGATTCTTTCGGATATTTTAACTCGTAACCTTCAGGCATTGTTCCGGAGAGGGCCTCTTTTATCTTTTCTTGGTCATCAGAGACAAGCTTAAATTCCAACAGACCGGTCTGACCTATCTTGTTCAATGCGCGCTCCCGGTCTGTTATGCCCGGCAACTGCACTACAATCTCATCACTGCCATGGGCACGAATATCGGGTTCGCTTACCCCCAGATCGTCTATCCTGTTTCTTAATTTCTCAATGGTTAAGTCACGCACTGCTTCTCTGTCCTGCAAAGAGAGTTTTCCAGTATTGACCCTCAGCAATAAATTCATTCCTCCCTGCAGGTCTAAACCTAAGTTTATCCTCCTGTGAAAGGGAAAGGCAAAAAATGCGCAGAGACCCAGAATCAATAAAATAAAAATTGCTTTGTAAATAACCTTTCTTTCCATATCTCTGTACTCCTTATGAAACAGCGCTACCTTGCGGTTTCTTGACGTAAGATATGCAGTTTTTCTCTAATTCAATCTTGACATTATCATCTATCCGCACGATAACCGTTTTTTCCTTTACATTAACAATGGTACCGTGTATTCCTCCTGAAGTAATAATCTCGTCGTTCTTATTCAAGGATTTCAACATCTCCTGGCGTTCTTTCTCCCGCTGTTTCTGCGGGCGGATAAGCAGGAAATAAAAAACCAGAAAAATAAGCAGTAGCGGTAACATTTGCAATAAAGGATTTGGCGTCGGCTGATTCGGCATTTATACCTCCTTGGAAAGTTTATGCATTAGGCTTTTTACTGTCTCGGAAAGCTGCGCCCCATTTTTTATCCAATACTCAACGCGTTCTTTTTTTATCTTTGCCTCTCCGGTTACCGGATTGTAAAATCCCACTTCTTCTATGAATTTACTGTCCCTTGCCTTACGCTCGTCAAAAACAGTAACCCTAAAATAAGCCCTGCCTTTTGGTCTTTTTCCTATTCTCCTTAAACGAATATGCACTGCCATGTTTTAGCCCTCCTTTTATCCTTCAATCCAAATACCGTATCAACGAAATGGATTTTTTGACATTACAACCCTGCATCCGCCAGTTATTGCCTCTAGCAAAGCCTTGGCTTTATTTACTGATTCCTGATACTCTTTCTCCGGAATAGAATCTGCCACAATACCGGCGCCTGACTGTACATATGCGTACTTACCTTTAACAACGATAGTTCTTATAGTAATACAGGCGTCCATATTCTGGGAAAAGCTGAAATAACCAACGCAACCAGCATACGGACCCCTTTTAACGTTTTCCAGCTCGTCAATAATTTCCATTGCCCGGATTTTCGGGCTGCCGCTTACGGTGCCTGCGGGAAAAACAGACCTTAACACATCGTAAATATCTTTGTTGCAGTCAAGCTCTCCCCTGACTTCGCTGACAAGATGCATCACATGGGAATATTTCTCTATAGACATAAATTCGCTTACCGTTACTGTGCCCGGACGGGAAACCCTCCCAAGGTCATTCCTGCCCAAATCCACAAGCATGATATGCTCTGCCCTTTCTTTCTTATCATTAATCAACTCCTCGGCAAGCCTTGCATCTTCCTCTTCATTCTCGCCCCGCCTTCTTGTTCCGGCTATAGGCCTGGTTTGTATTACTCCGTTCTCGCAACGCACCAGCATTTCCGGAGAAGAACCAATCAGAAAAATATCTTTCAAATGCAAAAAGAACATATAAGGAGAAGGATTTAGGGTCCTTAAATTACGGTAAATCTCAAGCGGTCTCCTTTTTATATTGATTTTAAAACGTTGCGAGGGAACAACCTGAATGATATCCCCCTTCTTAATATACTCTTTTGCCTTCATAACATTCCTTTGAAATTGGCTCTTGGTAAAGTTTGCTTCCAATTTGATTCTCTGAGGCGAATTACCAGGATTCATCTGTTTATATGGCAGGTTACGCAATAATTCTTTTTCGATAGCATCAATTTTTTTTATGGCATTAAGATAAGCCTTGGCCTTTTCTTGACGAGAAAATTTCCTGTCTCCAAGCATCAGGTTTACCACAATTTTTACAGTATGTTTAATGTGGTCAAAAATGAGGATGTTGTCGGTAAGCATGAATACAGAATCAGGAACATTAAGGTCGTCAGGATTCTTGTCGGGAATATCCTCAAAGAATCTGACCATATCGTAACTCATATATCCAACCAAACCGCCGTAGAAACGTGGCAAATCCCTGACCTTCACAGGCCTAAAAGCAGACATAATCTTCTTAATCTCGTCCAAAGGTGTGGTATCAGTAACAAAATATTTCCTTTTACCTGTCAGGGAGATTATTTCAATATCGCGGCCTTTGCTCTTAAAGACAAATGAAGGGTTAGTTCCTAAAAAAGAGTACCTAGCCACTTTTTCTTGTCCTTCCACAGATTCTAATAAAAACGCAAAATTAGACTTCTTTAACTTCAAAAATAATGAGACCGGCGTATCTAAATCCGCATTTATTTCTTTATACACAGGAATGAGGTTTCCTTCGCGGGTTAAGTTTAAGAATTGTTTAAGACCGAGGGAATACATCCGTATTACTTTAACCTCCTGTAGAAACAGCTGCGCTTACCAGTATGACAGGCAACTCCTGCCTGCCTTACCTTTATTAATAATGCGTCGGCGTCGCAATCGTAAAAAATTGATTTTACAAACTGAAAGTGTCCGGAGGTCATACCTTTTATCCAGTATTCTTTGCGGGAACGCGACCAAAAACAGGTCTTTCCCAATTTAAGAGTCCGCCTTAATGATTCCCTGTTCATATACGCAACCATAAGGACCTGAGCCGTTTTATAATCCTGGATTACTGCCGGTATCAAACCCTGTTTATCAAACTTAAGATGTCTTATCTGTATCTGCTTCTGTTTTTTCATAGACGAACCCGCACCCCTCTTTCTTGAAGATACCTTTTTACCTCTTTTACGGAATATTCCTGATAATGAAAAAGCGAGGCGGCCAACGCCGCATCCGCCCCGCCCTCAGTCAATATAGAATAAAAATGCTCTAACTTTCCGGCTCCTCCGGAAGCAATTACCGGTATATTTACCGCGGATGTCACCGTCTTGGTAAGCGACATATCAAATCCGTCTTTTGTGCCGTCGTAATCCATACTAGTAAGGAGTATCTCTCCGGCGCCTAATTCTGCGACTTTCTTTGCCCAGAAAAGCGCATCCAAGCCGGCTGGGGTTCTTCCACCGTTAATATATACCTGCCAGTTATCCCGCTCTTTCTTTGCGTCAATAGCTACAACTATGCACTGACTGCCGAATTTACGGGATGCCTCGGAAATTAAATCCGGATATTTTACCGCCTGTGTATTAATAGATACCTTTTCCGCTCCGGCGTTAAGGAGGTTTCGGATATCGTCTATACCAGTAACCCCTCCGCCAACAGTAAAGGGAAGGAATATATTTTTAGCAATCTCCTCTACGAGCTCAATAAGCGTCTTGCGGTTCTCATAACTGGCGGTAATATCCAGAAAAACAAGTTCATCAGCTTGCTCACTATCATACAGCCGTGCCACTTCCACCGGGTCGCCGGCATCCCGCAGCGATAAAAATCTTACCCCTTTTACTACCCTGCCTTCCTTGATATCAAGACAAGGAATTATACGTTTCGTAAGCATTGTTTACTTTAACTTTTTATAAAGATATTCGCCCAACACTTTCCAGGTTGCTTTGCCGACCCTCCCATCCGGTTTAAGATTATTTGCGGCCTGAAAAGCCTTTATGGCTTCAATTGTCTGTCTACCCATCTTTCCGTCAATCTTTCCGGGATCGTACCCTGCGTTCTTAAGGGCGATCTGAATTTCTCTGGTCCGCGGTCGCGATTTTACCTCCGGCACAACTCTCTTTATCTTTCTGATTTTCTCACCCCTAACCTCGGCAATCCTTTCCTGTTGGAGGTTATTCAACTCATCCTTCAGAGAGTTAATCTCCTGTTCTTTTGCCTGTAGCTGCGATTCCAAAACTGAAATCTGATTCCGCAATCCCTGCATCTCTAATTCGCTCTTTCTGCGTGCAGTAACGCAACCGCTCAGGCCAAAAACAAAAGCTGTCAAGACAATAAAAAGCAATGACTTCTTAAACATACCCCCCTCCTTGTCTAACCTATCCTAATAGCCTGTTTTAGGGTAAACCTTCCCTCATAAAGCGCCTTACCGATAACTACACCGACTAACCCCTCACCCTCCAGTTTCTTCAGTTTAGAGATATCTGTCAAACTTGATATCCCACCCGAAGCGATTATGCGCAAAGACGTCCTTTTTAACATTCTCTTTATATCTTTTATGTTCGGTCCGGAGAGAGTACCGTCTTTGGAGGTATCGGTAAAAATCGCCTCTTCAAACCCCATTTTCTTCAAAAATAGGCCAAATTCAATTGCCTTTTTCTTTCCTTCACAACCTTTCCAGCCTTTTATAAGAAGATTCTCTCCTCTGACATCGAGACTGACAATAATCTTTTTGCGGAACTTTTCAAACGCTCTCTTTAAAAAAGAGTTATCCTGTATTGCCTTCGTACCCAAAACCACCCTCTGAATACCAAGTCGCAATAATTTTTCTATAGTCTTTATATCCCTCACCCCTCCACCAAACTCCACAGGGACATCTACCGCCTCAGCAATCTCCTTAACGGATTTTAAGTTCTTAATTACCCCTGTAAAAGCGCCGTCAAGGTCAACCACATGCAAAAAACCTGCTCCAGCCTTCACCCAGTGCCGCGCTGTTTTTACAGGGTCATACGAATAAATCTTTTTATCATATACCCCCTGTACGTATCTGACTACGTATCCGTCTTTTAGGTCCAAGGCGGGTATGATTAACATAAGGCAAGGAAATTTTCTATTATCCTAAGACCTACTCTCTGGCTTTTCTCAGGATGAAACTGCACTCCATATACATTATTTTGCCAAACCACAGAAACAAAATCTTTCCCATAATTAGTGGTGGCGGCAATTACATCGTTATCTACCGGAATAGGATAATACGAATGACAAAAATACACATAAGGACTATCTGAGAGGTCTTTTAGAAGAGGACAATCTTTTTTGTTAATTTGCAACCTATTCCATCCCATATGCGGAACCTTTAAATCCGCCTTATCCTCAAACTGCTCTACCCTTCCTTTAAGTATGCCTAAGCCCTGCGCCTGTCCTGCTTCAGCACTGTGCTCAAACAAAAGTTGCATCCCCAGACAAATCCCTAAAAATGGTTTACCTTTCACAAGCTCCTCCCTGATTACCGAGATAAGAGAGCGCTTTTTTAACTCCTGCATAGCTTCATCGAAAGCCCCCACTCCCGGTAAAACTATCTTTTTAGAACGACGGATTTCTTCTGCATTATTAGTCACAATGGTTTCTGCACCGTAAAGCTGAAAGGCTTTATTCACGCTATGGATGTTGCCCATCCCATAGTCTATAATGGCTATCATTGTCAATCAATAATACCTTTTGTAGAAGGAACTCCTTTTCTCCTGGGGTCTATTTGCGTGGCTTGATCCAGCGCTAAACCCAACGCCTTAAAGACAGGTTCCAAAGTTGTATGTAAAGACCTACTTAATGGATTAACGCTTATATTCAGGTTCATCCCCAGATGCTTGGCAAAAGCCTCAAAGAAATGCTGCGCATCCTGCAAGGAATAACTGTCTTGCGTTTCAGGCGCTATATCCGTTTCGCCGGTAGAAAACTTAAAATAACCTCTTCCGCTTATATCTACGGTAACAGAAGCCACTACCTCTTCCATAGGCACGGAACTAAAACCGAAGCGTCTTATCCCCTTCTTATCGCCCAGGGCTTTTTTAAACGCCTCACCCAGGACTATGCCGACATCTTCATTTGTGTGATGCAAATCTACATCAAGGTCTCCTTTGGCTGTTATATCCAAATTGAACATTCCATGAAAAGCAAATAATTCCAGCATATGGTCAAGTAACCCTATCCCGCTTTTTACCATTGTCTTGCCTGCACCCCCCAGGGTCAATTTTACAACTATGTCCGTCTCTTTTGTTTTTCTTCTTGCTACTGCTATCCTTTTTTTCATTATTACTGCTCCTTAATTGTCCGTGCGGTCAATACCGTTATAAAAACCTTGCCTTTACAGATTCCGCGTGCCAGTTTAACCCTTCTATTCCGGCAATCTTCTCTAATGGCTCTCTGGCTTTTTCCAGCGCCTTCTTGGAATAACTGATAATATGAGTGCTCTTCAAAAAATCCAATACCGATAATCCAGAGAAAAACCTTGCTGTTCCATAAGTAGGCAAGACATGACTTGGCCCGGCAATATAATCGCCTACCGCAGTAGGGGTATATGGACCCAAAAAAACGGCTCCCGCATTCCTTACGCCCTTCAACAACCTTTGCGGATTTTTTACCAGTATCTGGAGATGTTCAGGCGCAATCCTATTGGCAATATCCACCGCCTGTTCCAAATTGCTGGTCAGGATTATATAACCACTTTCATTATTCACTGCCGCCTTTACCATCCTAACCAAATTCTTAGAATTAGTAATAAGTATCGCTAACCCTTTAACATGCTCTACCTGCGCCTTCAGGTCGGCAATGACAAATCTTGGGTCACTAAAACGATTAGCGATTATCACTAATTCTGTTGGGCCGGCAATCATATCAATATCCACTACGCCAAAGACCTGCCGCTTTGCTTCAGTGACATATACATTACCCGGACCAACAATCTTATCTACCCGTGGTATTGTCTTTGTGCCGTAAGCCAACGCCGCAATCCCCTGCGCTCCTCCTACGCGATAAATCTCATCCACTTTTAACAAATCCGCAACTGCCAATATATGCGGATTTATCAATCCCTTTTTATCGGGAGGACTGATTAAGACTATTTTTTTAACCCCGGCTAACCTCGCCGGCAATACCGTCATATAAACCGTAGAAACCAGAGGCGCACTCCCAGCAGGGATATACACGCCAACCCTTTCTAATGGCGTATAGTTTTCACCCAAAATCACACCATCTGCATCTTTTATTCTCCATGATTTTCTCAGGGTCTTATGATAAAACCTGTTTACATTTTCAATAACCACCTTTAAACTGGAAACGAAATTTGGGCTTATATTCTGATAGGCAGCGCTGATTTCAATCTGAGATACCTTGAGTTGACGGACCGAAATTTTTGCTCCGTCAAATTTCCTGTTATATTTCAACAGCGCCTCATCGCCGAACATCCGCACATCTTCAATAATCCTTTTTACCTTTTCGGCGATATACCTCTTTTGATCCACTGACCGATTATAAATCTTTTCCAATCTTTTACTGCCAAAACGGATAACTTTCATTGTATTTTTTCAATGAGTGATTTTATCGCCTCCATAGCCTCGGTTAAACCTTGCGGATTATTGCCTCCAGACTGGGCAAAATCCCTCCTGCCACCCCCGCTTCCACCGATAAACTTAGCCGCCTCCTTGACGAATGCCGCTGCATCAAACCTGCGTTCAACCAAATCCGCAGTTACCCCAACTACCAAAAAAGCCTTCTCCGGCAGCCGCAAACCTAGGGCAATTATACCTGAGTCAAGTCTCTCTTTCAACAAATCCACTTTCCTTCTCAACAAATCCATATCCAGACCTTCCATAACCTTGGCAATTAATCTTATTCCATTGATAGTCTGGACTCCCTGCAATATGGTATCAATATCCGACTTTAGAGCGTCTAACTTCTGCAAGGTCAACTGCTTTTCCAGCTCTTTGATACGCGCTACTTTTTTTTCTATCTCCTCTGGAAGCCTCTCTGGAGAAACATTCAAAAAAGAAGAAACTTCATTAATTACATCATCCTGTCTCTTAACCATACGCCATGCAGCCTCTCCGGTGACTGCTTCTATCCTACGTATACCGCTGGCGACTGCCTGCTCCTGCAATATCTTAAACAATCCTATAGAACCGGTGGCATCAAGGTGTGTGCCTGCGCAGAGTTCCTTGGATATCTTGTCAATTGAAACTACACGTACCCTGCCTGTGTATTTCTCCTGAAAAAATGCTAACGCCCCGCTTTTCTTAGCCGCAGATAGTGTTTTCTCTTTTTTTTCTACGACATAATTAGCTATGATATTCCTGTTTACCTCTTCTTCAATCCGGTTTAACTCCGCAGGGCTGATATCTTTAAAATGCGTAAAATCAAAACGGAGCCTCTCTTCGGCCACTAAAGAACCTTGCTGCTTTATATGTTCCCCCAATACCCTTCTTAAAGCTGCCTGCAGAAGATGGGTGGCGGTATGATTACGGGCAATAGCCAACCTCCGATTGACATATATTTGAGCAGATACACTACCGCCTGTATTAAATCTGCCTGCCTTAACCACGCCGATATGCAGAATAACTTCACCTATTCGCTTTGTATCGTTAACGGTAAATACATTTTTCCCTTTTATTATTTGGCCTGTATCGCCTACCTGTCCGCCGGATTCCGCATAAAAAACACTTTTATCCAAAATTATGATACCCTCTTCACCTTGGGTTATCTTCTTAACAGCTTGATTATTTCTGATAATCTGGATTATTTTTGCCTTTGTATCATTTTGTGTGTATCCTATAAACCTTGTTTTCTTACCGCGGTAATCTAATTCCGGAAGATTGAAGACATCTCCTTTCATCGTGCTTTGCATCTTTGAGCGCATCTTTTGCCGCTGCAACTCCTCTTCAAATGTCTGTCGGGAAATCTTTATCTTGTGTTTATCCAACCATTCAACAGTTAAATCCAGAGGTATGCCATATGTGTCAAAAAGCTGAAAGGCAATCTTGCCGGCTGTTTCCGGATTTTGATTCTTCAATAACGGCGAAAACTTATCTCTAAACAAGGCTTCGCTTGAGTCAAGGGTATCCCTAAAATTCTTTTCCTCGGAGAGAATTATACCGGCGATATTCTCCTGACGCTGGAATAGATTTGGATAAGGCTGATACATAACCTTTGCCACCACCGCCACCAGTTTATACAGAAAAACCTCTTTTACCCCCAATGCCTTAAGATGCAAAACACTTTTACGGATGAGCTTTCTTACCACATATCCCCTGCCATCGTTTGCCGGTAACACTCCATCATATATAGAAAAAACTATGGCGCGGATATGGTCGGCAATGGCATAGATTAACTCATAGTTAATATTTTTCAGTTCATAACTGGTAATCTCTTTTATTATCGGATGAAAAAGGTCGGTTTCAAAGTTATTCCTTACCCCCTGCATAACCGCTGCCAGACGCTCCAGCCCCATTCCGGTGTCAATATTCTTCTGTGGCAAAGGCTCCAGTATCTGATCTGGCTTACGGTTAAATTGGGTAAAGACCAGGTTCCATATCTCCACGAATCTTCCGCAACTGCAAGATGGAGCGCACTCCGGCTTTCCGCAACCGCTATCTTTTCCAAGGTCATAAAAGATTTCAGAACACGGACCGCACGGACCATTAGGACCTTTGGTTTTGGCTTCTGCCGGCCAAAAATTATCCTTATCCCCCAGCT
>JAMWCI010000016.1 GCA_023818655.1 Candidatus Omnitrophota bacterium | reverse complement strand
ACAAATTTCTTCCCTTTATAGGTATAAGGAGTCTGAGGAAATTCCGGGCTATCGTCAGAGATAACTACAACAACATCATTTGTCAGACGATTGGGATGACCGTTGTTTTCATACTCCTCTCCTGCGACTAATTTTTTTCTTGTGCCTACGATATAGTTTGCGTACTCCACGACTCCGGGGATTGGTTTGCCGTCCTTGTCTTGCGCAACAAAATCCGGATGCCAGATAGTGGTAGTTCCTTCGCCAAGTACCGTAGGCAGGTATCCCGGTCCAAAATTAACCACTATCTCGTCATCTTGAGGGCCGAGGATTTTCAAGGTAGTCTTTTTGGGGTCATTCAATCCCAACTTGACAAACTGCTCATAGGTCAGGAATACACAAGAGTAGGAATCGTCTCTGAAAGTCCAGATAATCACATAGGGCACATCCATAGCCTCCTGATTGACAAAGGCAAACTTCTGCCATTTGCCGTTAACCTTGATGCTGTAGCTACTGTGCGCTGTATAGAGAGAATTGAGGGTAATCTTACGGTCGCTATCAAGGATACGTTCTTCGTTTTCGCTTGCCAAAGTTTGGTCTAAATTCCTAAAGAACTCGGTGTAGCGAAAAACTGTGCCATTGGTTAAGGTGGTGATATCCTCTGCCGAAAGTTCAGGAACATATGATTCCGCGCCTATGCCAATATTAACTAGCGTGATAATCTGCCGGCCTATCTTGCCTTCTGACATCAACTTACGTATCCAAGCCATCCGTGGCGAAGTAAGTTGTATTTTTGCCGAAGAAGGAACAACTGACGCAATCGTGGTAATCAGACTATTTGTTTGTGTCGGGAAGTTGGTGAATTGAAAATCAGGAATACTGATATCTTTCAGTTTCTTCGTCGGGACTGGAATCAATCTGGTATCCAGCGGCCTAAGGTAGGCATTAAACATCTGGTCAGGAACCACGGCGCGGGTCTGAGTGCGGAAATCTTCAGGACGGATAATGGATTCCGTTTCTCCGCGCACGAGGTCAATCCGCGCGCCTAAACCGGTCTCCAGACCTTTAGCAATGGTTGCTAAACGCGAGAGGTCAACCATTCCGGAAATCCATTCGAAGGTATCGTAGGTGGTATTGAATGGCCATTGCCCCATTAATTCAAGAATAGTTTGGTCTTCAAATCCCAGTATATGTTTAAATTCTTTCGGAAAATACATAGGCGCTTCGGATAATTTATGCCAAGGGCTAAGCATGGCAAAATCCACTAACTGCTTCCTCAGTCTTTCAGCAGTCTTCTTGTCGGTAGCCTGGGAAAGCGCCGCCTGTATGGAACGAACCTTTGACAGCATTTCTTGTTCATATACGGGATTGTTAAGATTAGCTTCAAGAAATTCAATTTGTTGAGTAATTAATTGGGCAGTAACGGCATCATTAATTTTTGTCGCTTCTTGCCTCAGCATTTCCAGGCGTAATTGGGCAGTCTTAAGCACCTCTAAGTTTACTTTATGCAAATACTCAATGCCGTATCTATATACGCCGCAAGAGTCGGTTGCGGTTACCCACCTGACTTCTTTAGCGTAACGGATGGATGGATTGGTATTGAGCCTTGCCTGTCTCAAAGTTTCAAGTTGCACTAAGCTGGGTAGATATACCACAAACTGTTCGCTCGGCCATTTCTTTCCCTTAAACAGCTTCATTACGTTATTCAAAAATTTACTGAGACATTCACCGCTATTATCCACATTAAAGTAGTCTATCGCCTCATTATAGCGTATCGCTTGATTGTTGGCGTCAACCACAGGAAGATAGACAAACCATCCGTACCCAGTCTTAAAGAGGACAAGCTTATTGCCGGCAAGGGAAAACTTGACATCAAGATTTGGAAGCGCGCCGCGGAAACGATAGCGCACATCAATCTTAGCCTTGGCTTCAATTAACTCAAAAAGGTTAAGACCTACACCGGTTTTTTCACCCACACTCACATCCACCACATAGGCATTAACGCCAATAAGGTGAAAACCGGGGAGATTACCGATACCAAGAATCTCAAATCCGCACCTCTTGGATTCTATATCATTGATTTGAATAATTAAACCTCCTGTATTATATTTTAATTTACTGGATGCCGGCAGTTGATATAGGGTAAAAAGGTCATCGTAAAACGCCGGAATAGCGAAAATATGACTTACTGTTCCTCTAATCGCATTTTGCGAGAAACCATACCCCAGGTTAGCTAAATCAGACAGAAGATATGCCGGCCCACCCAGAATCCCGGAGACATTCACCGGGTTATTCTTGCTGCCTAACTTAAATACAGGACCAAAGGTATTAGCAAACTCGGTGCGGAAAGAAACATAAAGCGAGGCATAATCCATAAAATTCTCTTCCCTGGGATTCTTCAATGCGATGGCGATATCGCGGTTTGCCTTAGCCATACTCTGCCAGAAAGAAGCCCTATTGGCCTCAGCGTGTTTAACTGCTAGATACATACGGGAGTCTTCTCCGTAGCTACGGTTGAAGATAAACGCCTTAATCTGCTCTATCGTCACCGCCGCCATTGATTCCGCAGTAAGCGAATGCAACAACCCTTCCAGCTCTTGTCGTTCTCCTCGGGCAAATGCACTGAGTCTTTGTAGCGGGATATCTTGGTTTCTATTGTTACCCTCGGCTGCGCAGGTGAGTTCTACCTTTAACAACTGTTGCTGCTTCCTTACGAGATACTGTTTTAAGACTTCAGTCTCTTTTCTCTGCAGCGCCTTCTCCAGATCTAAGATATTCTCCGGAAAATCATTGAGGTATTCTATAACGAGTTTAACCGGCTCATAATGCCTTGACCACCAGTTCTCTTCAATAATTTCCTTAATCCAGGTGGGAAGAATAACCGTGGTCTGACGCAATATAGAAGGTAGGCTTCTTCTAGTATTCAATTCTTCTTGCGCCCGCACCATTGCCTGGCTCTCCAAGTTAGCGCGGGTTGCCCTGACTTCATCGCGGGCATTGAGGATATCGCGCTCTATATTCTGCCAGATAGCCAGCGACGTCTCGTTATACAGAGTTTGATTCTGGGCAAAGCGCGCCTCAGCAGCATTGAGTTGATTAGTGACAAACTGCTGCATCCCCTGTGGGAAAACCGTATCAAAGACCTCGTCCATCTTCTTTCTCAATTCATCGGCCTTCGCATTTTCTTCTCTAACCTTAGCCTGGGCATATGGCCCAATATTCGGCTGGATAAACCTACGGATAAATTCCTCGGCCAAATTATTATAATTATTCTCTAACCTGTACAATGCAGCTTCATAATTGGTGCGCTTGCCTGCCAAATTAGCAAGTTGATTAGTGATTTCCGCAATCTGCATGGCGATATTGGTAATAGAAGTAGTGTTCGTGGCTGCCAAATTATTTCGAAGCACAGCTTCCTTATCGGTAAGCGCCACTTGTTGACGCATAATTTCAAATAACGTTTGTTGTGTATCCGCGATAGCAGTAACTCTAGCGATAAGTCGGTCGCGGTAATTGCGTAAGAAGCCTGCGGCCTCATTCGTAGAAACTATTTGGGAAATTACATTCGTATCAATAGCCGTAACTGCGGTTGTTGTTATATTGTTTGCGCCTAAAGGTATACCCCACCTGTTTGATAAAGACGACAGATTGGTAGAAGGTGGCGCAGTGGAAATATTTGTGAGATTAGCTGCGGAGGTATTGGTTAAAGAGGTATTTAGACCATCAGTAACTATTGGCGGAGCGCGGATACCTGTGTTGGTAATCGACGGTGGAACAAAATGTACTGTGGAATCATTGTTGCTAAATCCGGTACCTGAGCTTGGTGTAACGTCGGCAAAGGCAACCGGCAGGCCAAAATAAACCAAGCTGAAAGCCGCCCCAAACAGACCTAAGGTTAAACCCTCGGCATAACGCACCCCAAAATCTATGGGCGTAAGCTGAGGAAGCATATTTTCAACTGCACTTAAAGTATCTTCGGAAAGCGGGAATATGCTTTTTGCTGGATTGTTCAAAATAGAATTTTCAATCTCACAAACCACTTTTTGAATTATCTCATTTAATCTACGCTCTGCAATGTCATTAAATACAGTGAGAGGCAGAATACGGGAAAGCACCTCTTTAAGCTCATCCCGTTTGATAAACGGCTCTTGACTAATTCTATCTTTTTGCAAAAATTCCTTACGCGTCAAATCGTAAATCAATCTAATCTTTTCTTTGGGAGTCAACCTACCTGACGCCTGACCGCAGAAATACCAATATGTTTTGACAATATAGTCTAATGCCCGCTTTTTACGCTCTGGAAGCATATTGCTTATAATATTATTCTCATCATCCATACTTGTCCAAATTTCATCCATCTCTCGCAAATACCTTTTTAATGTTGTGACAATCTCAGAACAGAACTCGTCGTTTAATCCATCTATCAAGCTGTCTATATCAAAATCTTTTATAATTTGCCTCTGGGTAGCTAAATCCGGGGTAAATTCGGCTGGGAAATCTGCAAAACTATGGAATAATCTATAGGCATCATCTAACAACTGTATTAATCTATCTTTTTCGGGTGCATTTAGTTCTATAGCATCTTTCAATTCCCTAAGAAGCTGGGCAATCTTTCTTTGAGTCTCATCCAATCTTTCAAATAAAACTTTGCCTGAGGCATCAGCTTTGGTTGCTCTTTCTAGTTTATTATTAAGGGATTCCCAATCGGCAAAATGGGTTTGACAATGTAGGATCTTATTTAAATAAATATTCCTTAAAACCATCAGTGAGACTGCCACAATTAAGAAAACTGCTGTTGCTGCCAAAAACCAGCTGGGCAACATACTCAAAAGTTGCGCAAGTTCAGTTAAAATACTTGGGCTGGCCAAAGTCGGGGTAGTGGGCTGGGCTAAAATATTACCTGCCTGCGCTAAAGTATTGCTGACGAAACCAAAGATAACGGCTAAAGCAGAAAAGATGCCTTTAAAAGGAAAAGAACGGCCTTCGTTTCTGACTACCGCGCCAGCTTTATGGTCCAACAACATTTCCCCTTGTTTTTTTAAGTCATTCTGCACAGAACCGCCGGCCGAAACTGCGCTTACCGCCCCGCCTTGATTGCCAGGCATAAGCAGACGGGAAATATACTGTACCGCTTGCGGATAATCGCGTCTATATCTAGCCAGCGCCTTTTGGTTATTCGTAAGAATAGCTGTTCCAACATAGGCAAACAACTCGTAGGGATCTGCTTTAGTAGGGTCGGTAGTGAATTTAACCTGTATCCTCATGTCGTTTATCTCAACGTAGTAATTAAAAACATTTTCTCCTCTTTCTCTTTCGCCAAGCTTAAGTAACCTCTTGGATCTCAAAATATCCAAAATCGGATTTTCCACATAAGAGACAAATGCAAGGAGATGTTTTTTTGTTTCGTAGCCCTTTACCCATAAACCAAGTCTTCTCTCCACATTTAAATCAAGGTCTTTTATTGCGCGCTGTATATCGGCAAAATCAATTTTACTGTCCAAAGGAACAAAAATATTCCAATTCCATAACTGCAATAACTGCTCTTGGCTAATTATCCTCCTGCCTTCTTTGTCTACGGCTACAGAGAATATATGCAATATGTTATGCAATATGGTTGTGAATAATTTCTTTTGATTTACATAAATGACGTACCTGCCTAGCCTAAAAATATGACCAAAGAGATATATTCTCAAGCTGGCCGTTCCGGTATTGGCTATACCCAGAAAACTATTCTTAGCGTCTATCCAAAGCAGAATCCTTCCGCCGCTCAAGCCCATTCTGTGCAAATCCATTCTCTCTATAAGCTGGTTTGGCAAGGAATTAATTGCTTCTTTTATCACCTTGAGCACTTTTTGATTTCGAGTAATCCAGGGATATTTCTCTATAATAGTCCTGCTCCAACGCAGATCCAGATATTTATGGTTCTCGAGACCGCTTACCATATTACTTACCAGAGCAGTAACCGCTGGAGAAGAAACGGGGTCAAAATTATTTAAAGAGCGACCTTCGGTTCTGACCACCGCGCCCACTTTAAATCTGCCCCTGCCAGCATTGAAGACGCCGACTAATATAGGTAATACGGGTGATATGTTCACCAACGGATGTTGGTCCGTATAAGAGGCTTTCGGAGCTTGCTGAATAAATACAGACGGCTGCGCAATATTTTTGGGAACGACCATACCTGTAGCAGGAGAGGGTGCAGCCGGAGGAATTCTTAAGTCTTTCTTCGGCATCCTCTTGGCGCGCTCAGGGTCAACTCCTCCTTTATAAATAAGTCTAATCTCGCTTCTCTTGATAAATTCGCTGTGGGGCGGAAGAATGCGTTGCTCAGAATCGGGGATATTCCACATGTTGGTATTAGTCTTGTATGGCACTACTGCCTCTATGTTAGCAGCGCCTCCTCTTAAAGCTTGGGCATGCTTATATGCCCTCCAGACAAGCTCGTGGACCGTAAGGTTATTATGCTTATTCTGCAGCATCTCGCATATAGCCATGACAGAATAGCCATAATAGAACTTCATATCTCCGGTAAGGTTGCCGCCGCCCTGCCAGAGCTGTATGGTCCTTGCCCTCTGCCAGGCATAAGGGTTACCCTGCATAAACGGAAGCATAGGCGCGGCGTGCGGGTTAAGCCTTCTATTGGTGGCATTCAACTCCAAAGGATACACCTGCCACTTATCATCAACCGCCAACCGATAGACCAGCGGAAAAACCTGCGGGTCATCCACCCAGCTAAACCACTTTGCCGCATCAAACTTAAGGTCTCTGCCGTACATATTGCTATATGCAGGTTGAATCTTGGTCCTCCAGAATCCTTCGTCAAGCCTGCCGTCTGATGCGCCGGTGCTTAAATCAATTCCCATATCGCGCCGGCCCTCTTGAATATACTGAGCAAGCGCCAAATACGGGTCAACGCCGGATAAAAACGCGGTTACCAAGACGCGGTGGATGTTATTTTTCAGATACACATTCTCTCCTTGATTAGGATTTCTCCTGTTCCCCTTGGTTTCAATCTCTTGCTTTACGACTTCAGGCCTGCGCGCGATATGGTCTTTCATAGTTACATATTTCTTAAATTTATCCGGCATACCGATATTGTTGGGGATATCCTCTAAGAGAAAACGCAAGGTTACCTCTTCATACGGACCGTACGGAGCTCTGTAACGAGGAAGTTTCTTGGAAGCGACCACCAGCGGTTGGCTATACTGACGCCTTCCGTCAGGATAATAGATAACGGCGCGGTAATAATTGGTGGTATCGGGAGCTAATTTAGTATGGGTAAAATTAATGCGAGGCGCATTAACAAAACCAAAGTTATTAAATGACCCTTGCGGGAAAGAAGCATATTCCACTGCGACCCTGATAGTATTCGTAATAAATGTAGCGGAGGCGTCCAGATTGAAGCTGATGGTATTTGCCGAGACTGGCTTTGCTGTAAGCAGCGGAAGAGGAGCGCTGAAATGAGGTGTGGCCTTGATTCCTACCAAGTGTGCTGCCTGATATACGCCCACCCCTGTGATAAAACAGGCAATCAAGTTAAGAAGGGAGTCCTTGCTGGTTGCGCGTCCACGCAAAGCCTTATATACGACAAATCCCAACCCTGCCAAACTTACAAGACTCCATCCGATTAATTTACCTATATCTTTTTTATCTACCGAGAAGGTATTGAAAATAATCCAGTTTCTGGCTTCGCTCTCTGTCGCATCCTGAACAGTTGTCTTTCGGTAAAGTCGCCCTGTATTAGGCGCTATAACCTGCTTTTGCACTATAGCGCTATTCTGCGCTACGCCTGGGGCTGTAATCTGCGGCGCAACTGGCGCAAAAGGAGCAATCTGCGGACGAACTACTTGTTGCGTTGCTACCTGCTGCGCAGCCGGCTTCTGAGTAACCGCCTGAGCCATCGCAGGCCCTTGTGCAAAGGCAGGAGTAACTAACAACCAAAGGCTTGTCAAGCCACTAAATATGCGAAGTTTAAAGGAAATGGGGTCAGAATTATTTTTTGTTGGTATGGAGCCTGCGGGGAGGGTCAGCGCCTCGGAGGAGAGGCTCCCTGCAGCAGCTCCATCGCCAACATTTGCCGCAAATCCTGCCACGGTAGGTTGCGGCTGGATAACATCGCCATTTTTATTAATGAAACCGGAAGCAGCGGCTAAAGCAGCTTCCTCCTTAACTACTAGAGCCGTTGATTCTGTAGACAGGGATATCCCTAGCTTCTGCAACCATGTTACGGATGGACCGCGCTTCGTATTCTGAAAGTTCCTCCCAGCTGTCTGCCCGGCCATTACGGGTGTAGACATCGCCTGTGTCTTCGTAGATAAGGAATATCCTGAGGTGGGCGTTGCCGTTGTACCGAGCAACCGCGAAAACACTTCTGTCCTTGGTGAAGATAACCTTGTGGTCAAACCTAAGCTGCCCATAATTAAGTTTAACCATGGGAA
Organism: Candidatus Omnitrophota bacterium; assembly: GCA_023818655.1. Taxonomy (GTDB): domain Bacteria; phylum Omnitrophota; class Gorgyraeia; order Gygaellales; family Profunditerraquicolaceae; genus JAMWCI01. The sequence continues at coordinate 13,890 of JAMWCI010000016.1, read as the reverse complement.
TACACCTCCTTCTCTTTTTGTTGGTATGGAGCCTGCGGGGAGGGTCAGCGCCTCGGAGGAGAGGCTCCCTGCAGCAGCTCCATCGCCAACATTTGCCGCAAATCCTAACGGCTGAATTAAGTCTCCATTAACGGCAACATCTACTGTTACCGTATCTCTGCCAAGCGAAATTGTTGTAAAGGAGGCTCTGGCGTGGGTCAGCGCCTCGGAGGAGAGGCCCGCCAGAGCGCTTCCTTTAACAACAAAAACCGTATCCTGAGTCCTTGCGCCGGACATATTGGTTACGGCTGAATTATTATTGCCATTAAATAATGCGACTTTATCCCGGAGGGTTATGTTATTTTTGAGGCCAGTGGATTTTAGTGCAGAGGAGGTACTTTCTGTGGATAACGGTGGTGCGCGACTACCTAAAGCAGATTCCATAATAGTGGCAACAAGCGCACCTCTATTAGCAATCACCGCTCCTAATTCTTTCAGGCCTTTTATTAATGGTCTATTCTTCATAATTGCAGGGCTATTCGCGCCTTCTCCAGAATCATTACCCGGAGCAACCTTACGGTCCAAAGGATTATCATTGCCGCTGTCCGGAACATCGTTCCACACCTTACGTAACATATCTATAAATCCTTGATGAATGTTCTCATCTGAACCAGAAATTAATCCTATAAATTCCTCAAAGGTTCTTATACCATAAACATCCTTAGCAGCACGAACCTGTATTTTCCATGCGCCATCTTTACCAAATTCGCAGGAGTTTTTCCAATATTCATGAACATTTCGTGTAATCTGAAGAGAGTCTCCCCTTTCTAACTGGATCATGTGCCAAATCTCATGGATTAAGAATAAGCCCATTGCTTCCCGTTTTGTTCCTTCTGTTACAAATATCCTGGCGTCAGAATCTTTGGTGATTTCTTTATATATTAATGCTTCTCTGCTGTTTGCGATTTTCGGCTCCTTCACAAAGAAGGCGCCAATCTCTGCTCCTGCCGCAATAGAGATATCCTCCATAAAATACCTATTTATCAGGCCCACCTTTACATTGGAGACATCTATATTGTAGTATTTCTTATAAAATTCTATAACCTCAGACATATTCAGCTCTGCTGTCGTAGTATACTTTATATTATTAACATACTCGGCAATCTCAGCCTTTTCCTTTGCTGATAGACTAGACTGTTTATTTAACGTGGAGCATCCTGAACCAAAAACACTGATTAATAGCGCAACAAAAGTATACCTCTTTACAAAATTGAGTATAGCCCTAATAACAAATAGCAAAATCCCGCTGGAGGCTGATTGCGATACGTCACAATTTCTTATTGAGGAATTGGTATTTGAATTAATTGGTAGTTTGTTTTGTGGGGAAGGTTTACTTTCTTCTGTCTCGTCTATATTGAATTCAGGACAAAATGCTCCAGGGACTTTTTCAAGCAATCCATTAACTATCTTCTGAGCTTCTTCGCGTTTCTTGTATGCTTCCCTTGCCTTCTGTTGCTTACGCCATGTATCTATTTCTTCCAACGTATTTAAAATACCGTCTTTAACCGGATTGCCAGAATTATGTTCTGGGCTATAGAAGAATGGAAACTCTGTTTGTGTGATTCTCGGTCCATACTTCCAACCTTTTTGCGACAACCAACTGCGTAATTCAGGATTGCGGAAGGCAAGCTCAGCAATTTCAAGAAGAGTGTAAACCCTGCCACTGCCATCTGTGATTTCACCAAAAGTATAACCGGTAGTTATATCATATAAATAACGGCGGGTGATGCGGAAAATTAATTCGCCCTTCTCTTTAATAATGCGTAAATCAGAATCTTTGAGTTCATAACTGTGAGGAGAAGTTAAATGCTGCGTCGGATTTTTTACATCTCCGCTCAGGATAAACAATATCGCTGCAGTAAGTAACGCATAGACAATCCTTTTTATTGGCGATTGACCGTGAGCTGACGTATTATTCACTGCGCCCAAAGATGAACCGTCGCTTGTATGAGAGGGTTGCGGAGGAGCGCGGGATGCATAACCATCGCCTGTAACTTCCTGTATCTGACTACCCTGCGTCGCACCCACCGCACCAGCAGGAGACAAGGAAACATGAGGAATAGGTGTTGGGATTATTGAACTTGTTACTCTATCTTTTCCTGTGTTATCCTGAGAAACTGACGCAGGAGTAGATGTGGATTTCTTTGGAGATTGCGGAATGGAAGAAGACGGAACAACAGAACTACCAGAGTTGTGGGACGTAAAAACATAATTTTCGGCAGGTCTTTCTGCCAGATTCTTGACTTTCGCGGCAACACTTGCCGAACCACCGATTACCCTAGAATTATTGCCGGAACCTGCAATTATAGCACCTATCCTTTCGCCGCTATTTAGTACTTCAATACAGGCTACTTCCGCTGTTTTTGCTCCAGTTTCAGATTCAGTTCTCACAGCAGGAGAATCTGAACCTGCAATTACTTCTTTGCCCTTTTGTTCATTTACGACGACCTGCATCTGGGCAGATGCAGTCGCCAGGACAATACCCGGACTCTGGGCGCGTGGAACAGCGTTTATACTGCGTAAATGACTGGCGGTATTGACACCTGCGGCTATATCATTCCTGCCGCTTAGACCTCTTATTACTGCGCCAACACCGGTTATGCCTAAGTCGCTACTTGCAGCAACTCCTCTTGCGCCTGCTCCGCCGGCACTATTGGCATTGCTGTTGGGTTGAGGAACCTGAGGTCCTGGATTACCTGCTCGTAAAGGTTGCTGTTTAATAGGCTGTTGGGCGGATACGGGTAACGTTATAAGATAAAACCCTGTTGCGTCAAGAAGAAGAGAATACTTCAGCCCAGCATTGCGCAACGCAACTTCCCAGTCAGGATTTGTGGGCCAGTTTGTAACAATCCACATTTCACCATCAGGGTTAAGATGTCTTTTCATAACGGCAAGGGCGGATTCAAAATCCTGAATAGGCATACCAAAATCATCAGCAGTAAAGGTACCCGTGGAGAAAATAATATCTGCCTTACCTATATTTTCAGGTATGTCCTGTACGCGCATAGACAGCATCTGAACCCTGTTTAGATTAAGCTGATTTTCGCCAAGGAGAGGATCAACCATAATCACATTAATATCCGGTATATTATCCACTAGATACCTGGCAAAGGTTTCGTCGTACGCTCCAACCACCATCGCCGTTTCGCCCCTTAGGCTCTTCATAATATCCGAAGGACTTTGGTTTCTATACTGAGCCAGTGTTTTTACAAATAAAATAAACATAGAGCTGTCTGTAGACACAACAAATGACTCAAATCCATAGACTTTTGAGGCAACACGAAGGGCACCTGGGTGTTGCGTGAGATTTTGAGGCAAAACTACTGTATTAGATAAAGACGTTTGTGTTTCGCCTACTGAATTTCCCGGTAATTTGCCATTACCGACAACATCCGAATTTCCAGTGCCATTATTGTGGTTTCTGGCAATACTCGGTCGCTCTTTTTCCGGATCTATAGGTAATGCCTGGCTCAGCTGTAATGCTTCATCGGCTTTACTTCTTCCTCCTACAACTGCTCCGGCCTGAAGCTCGCCTGTGCTCTTTACCTTAATATTATCGCTTGCACTCTGGGCACCTTGCTCTTTACTTACTTCTGCTGTGCTTACACTTTGAGCACCTGCACTTCCTGAAAGAACTGCATTAGTACTTCCTACACTTCTTTTTCCATTTTGTGAATAACCACCAACTAATGCACCAAATTCTTTTTCTTGCCCGCTATTTTCTTTGGCGCCGACTTGGCCCTGGGCAGAGCCTGCCGGCCCGCTTATGGGTCCTGCCTGACTGATAATTTGAGTACCAAAGGCAGGAGTAATTTTTGCCGGACCGCCTAAAACACCAACTTTGCCTCCCGTGCAACTGACGAGTTTTACAGCGGCAATTGGTAACTTATCATGATTAGTAACGGAGCTACTCTGAGTATTAACTAAGGTTCCTACGTTATTAGCACTAGAATTATTGAGCGGTGGCAATGGATTATCGCTATTCCTGTTATTAGTCTCTTTAGGTGAAACTGGCTCAACTGGTTCTTGAGTCAACTTATTGGACATTTCCTGAAGCTTTTGCATATAATCACTATTACCATCCACTCCTAAAGCCAAAAGCCCTTGTTTAACCAATTCTTTGTGCTTAGCGCTCCATTTACCAAAGCGCACAGCATCCTGAGACTGGACATTTACTTCGTTATTACCTAATAATTGCGGATGATGCAGGCCTTCGTGGGATATTATAAAGGTAAGTGTAGGCAGGAATTGTTCTGGCTTTAGCTTGAGTAATTCAATATCTAAGACAATGGTATTATCCTTAAACTGGGCAAAATTCGGGACATTTTCCGCCATTTCTACCTGTAATTCCTTGGGATTTAAAGTAAGATTTGGTGCGCGTGGATGAATCACCTCAAAATAACGCTGGATTCTAGCAATATTACCTTTTAAACTGCGCAGTTGGTCAGAAGAGAGTCTATCTTTTAAACCATCTAATACCTGCTGAGGAGTTAAAGAATATGGACTAAAAGCAGGTATAAGTGTCTTTTGTTTTCCTTCGGTAGCCCTACTTAAAGGAGTAAAATTAGCAGGAGCTGACTGCTGGATTGAAGCTTCTGCCTTTTGCTGTTCTTCTATCTTCTTACGGGCAGATTCTAAGCTTTTGAGCGTTGTTTGAACTTTAGAGTTGTGTTCCTGGGCACGCTTAAGCTCATCTCTTTCCAATCCTTCGGTATTTATAAAAGTATTGGCTAGTCTAACCTCTACAACTTTTGCACTCTCTAACTTGCCTCTCAACAGCAAAGCAGTATGCAACTCGCCTGCCTCTTCAATTGAAGGTCTTTCTTTCGCCCTTGAATATTCCCATTTCCTGTAATATTCCTCAGGAAGCTCTGCCGCCGCTTCTGGGGACAAATTACTCAAATCATTTAATAATTGCTTAAGCTCCTCAGAGAGAGCTTCTTCTTCATGAGTGAATTTTTCATTGCGCATAAGTTTAGCTTTTAGCTCTTCCTCTTTCGCTTTTAGCTCGCTCAAGCGAGAAACCATTGATTGCAGAGCTGACCTCTCAAGTTTCGCAAATACGCTGGCAAACGTGGTACGAATATCGCCAATCAGTTCCTCTTTTGCCTGCGTAGTAACAATTATATTACTTCTCACTTTTTTCTCCAAGGCTGCTTTTTTTGCCGCCAATTCTTCTTTTAGATTTTCAATCTGCGGTTTAGTTAGATTAAGCCAAGTAGTTTGTAGTCCAGCAAGCTCGGTATGCACCTCTTTATCAAGCACAAGCTCAGCCTCTTTAGCCGCAATAAGATTATGCAGTATACTTAACTCAACAGGACTCAAGTCGTTCTTATGTTCTGCTTCTTCCGCTTCTTGGCGCAACTCTTGGCACTGCGCCTTTATCTCTTCAAGGGAAAGATTGGTAGTGACCATTTTTAACCTCTCATATATATTTAATGCCGCTTCTGAAGTCAAGCCTGCTGCTTCTTCTTGGTGATATTTGCGTTCCAGTAATTCTTGCGACAGCTTCGCCACAAGTTTATCAAAGTCAGTAAATTGTTTTCCACCAATTATCCAAGTTTCTGTCTGGCTAGATATCGGGAAGAAACGCTCGGCAGCAGAAAGCATCGCGATAAGGAAGTTTTCCGGGGTCATTTCTTTTAACAGCTGATTCTGTTCACGGTTCTGCGGCCCAAGCTGGAATTTCTTAAGATAAGCTTGGCGGCCTTCGGGAGTATAGATTGAGCCATCCGTTACCCCAAAAAGCTCTTTAAACATATTCAGCCGGGCATTATTGCTGATCAAGGGCTGTGATAACGGATTCGCTGCAGTCTGGATAATCTCACCCGCAAGTTTGTCATACTCCTCTTTTTTCTGCTGGAACTCAGGCATATGGGCATTTATAGCTTCTTGCGTCTGAATAAAGTTATCCATATAGTTAAGCCGTTGTTCCGTAAATAAAGGCGCAAGTAAATCAAGTAAATTTTGAAGTTTTTCTCCATCTTCGGGTTTAGCTAATGGCAGGGCTGCGATTACTTTCTTCAAATCTTTCCCCTCCTTTAGCAGCGCGGAAAAGAAGCTCTCGGTAATCTGTCTGATTTCATCTTCTTCATAGCCTGCAGCCGCTAACGCCTTATTTATAAACTTCTTGATGGCAGCTACTGCCTCATCGCGCAATTTTTCCTTTTCCTGAACTGCTTTTCTCAGCTCGCCAAGGCCCGCTGCTATTGGCGCAACTTTAGCCTTCATCTGCTCATAGTATTCTTTCTCTGCGCTATAAAGCTGTCTTTTCTCTGCGCTGATATCCGGCGCCTGAAGGGCACTATCCAGCTCTTTAATCCTCCAGTCAAGCCACTGCTCAGGCGTAAACAAACGATGCACTTCAGGCTCATCTTGAGTCACCTCGATAATGCTATTAATTTGGTCGTAATCCGCATTTGGAGGCAGAAAACCCTTGTTAATCATCTCAAGAATCAAGGAGATTTCCCTGATGCCTCCCAGCGCCAGCACATTTATGGATTCAGATTTACCATCAGAAGTTATCTTAAATGGACGCACAGCAATTTCAGCTTCGCGGGCAAGCTCTTCTTTAATGCTTTCAAGAGTCGCCTTTGACCATTTCTCCAATAAGTCTTGGCGCAGCCCATAAGGAAGGGCACGGGTTACGTCTATATCTTGCGCTAAGGTATTCTGGAGAGTCTCCAGATACAACCGCACTATATCAGGAGTCTGTGTAGGAGTAGGAACAGCTAGCGAAGGAGCAGGAATAACTAGCGCAGGAGTAGGGGCTACTGGCGTAGGCGGAATCGCCGCAGCCTCAACTTTTGCTGGGGTTTCTGCAGATATAGAAGGGCTTAACGGTTGGTGGGACAACGTATAAGGAACCTCTACCCATCCTGGCTCAACCACTTCCTCTTCTCTCGTTCCACCGCCTGCTAATTGATGGATAACTACTCTTACGGTATCAACAGCGATAAATAAGCGGTTTCCCTCCATACGGAGCAAAGCCCTTGTCCCATCGCTAAAGTGAGTTTCAAGAGGATTTACACTGTCCGCTCTAACTAAGGCGGCTAAAGGTACTTGTAAAGATTTGCCTTCAAAGCTAAGAGAAACCATTTGATCACCCGCAGTAGGCTCTGCCGAGGGCCGGGAAGAAGTTACGCCAGAAGCCGCAGGCGCTGCTTGCGCAGCGGCTATGGGCGCTACAGGTGCCGAAGGCAACTGCTTAATAAGTTGCCCAATATTCTGTCTTGCTTTCCCTAATAGCTCTTCATCTTCTTTAAGTAACTTACCAATAGTGCCCTTAATAAGCGACTTTGCATCTTCTGAAATATTAGCAAGTGATTGATTGGCGCCAGAGAGACTATTCCAATTTTTCTGAACTTCATCCAGCTTGGTCACAGGAATCCTTTTTAATGCCGCAGGTGCAAAATCATCCCGCAACCACTCTTGCACCCGATGCGTAGAAACTGTAGCAATCTCCCGCAGAAAGATGCTTTGGTTGCGGTCAAAGATGGCATTAAAGGCCTTCTGCGCATCATCGACTTTTGCCACCCGCTCCTGAACCAACGCCAGATTCACATCGGGCTCTATGAATCCTAAAAGCGTATTAAAGCGATTAATTGTTTTTTGTCCTGCCGCCTGAATACATTCAAGCCTTACCCTCGGATTCAAATCTACGAGGAGCACGCCAAAGATGTCTCGACTGACCGCTGCCGGCTCATCTGCATTGGCAGGTTTCATTAACTCGCCCCTAATAAAAGAAACTGCCTGGCTATTGGCAACATCCGAAACCATTAAGTGCTCGGTTGAGGAAGAGAATAAAAGCAGGGTTTCAATGAACTTCTCTGGCTGGGTCCCGTTATGCAATACTTCCAAATATGCCTGGATTTCTTTTTCTTTTTCGGATTTTCCATCACTTAAGTCTTGAGCATGCCGGGCCTCATGCCGAATAGTCGCAAGGATTAAAACTTTTTCAATCTGCTGCGCAAGGTCCTCTTGAGATAAAGCCGGCGCAACTGCCCCCCACTTCTGCCGTAGCACTTCTTGCTGCATCAATAACTGGCTCAACTGCTGGCTCAGCCTGCGGATTCTCTTAAGGTTGACCTTTATCATTTCCCTGGTTAAAGTAGTCCCAGTAGTTGTTGTTTCATATTTACCTAACGAATTAATACCATTGTCAACCACAATCTGAACAGATCTTTTATCAACGTCAATCTGCGTATCCTTACCTTGCTGCAAGGCCTCCACCATAGCAAAAGTAGGAGCAGGACCAGCTGACGCCCCATCCTGCGGCTTGGCATGCTTCTCATACAATTTAGCCAAAGCAGCTCCTACCACCTTCAGTTCTTCGCCAATAGCCTTAGGTGGTAGTCTATTTCCCGGTCTATCCAGGCTTACCCCGCCCAACACCTCCAGCACATCGGCAAAGTCATCGAGGTCATCGTAAATCTGACCATTGTATTTACCAGCAAGGCGCAGCCGCTCTTTGGGAAGCGCGGTCAAAAGCGTAAGCATCTCCGCAGAGAGGAGTTTTCTTGAGCCTAAGCCAAGGCGAGGGAATTTCAACTCTTCAATTGCCTTCTTTGCCTTGTCAATCTCATCGAGCTCTTTATAAATCTGAATTTGCTGCTCAGGCCCAGCTTCCGAAAGTAGCTGCGTTAAATATTTCTCCTTCTCTTCAAACCCCATCATCTGGTAGGCCTTGACCAACTCAAACCGCTCTTTTCTACTTACCTTCGTATTTGGGCTCACCCCTGCGGCCTCAAAGCGATGCCCAAATTTATTGGCGCGGTCAAACTGAACCCAGCTGTAATCTCTTGTCATCCTCAAAAGGGTAAAGTCCAAACCATCCCTTTGCGCCTTTAGTTGAGTGGCATCGTGAGGCAACGAAATTCCTACCCTGCCAAAAATCTCATCTACTTTGGCATCGCGCTCAGCCTGAGTCTGTTTAGGCATCTTGGTTACTTCGCCTGCTTTAACCTGCACGCGGTGACTCAGGGCAAACTGCTTTGCCGGGTCAAACAAAGCCATTTCATTTTTCTCCTTTAGCCGCATCCACCAGATTAAAGGATTGCTACTCTCCAGCATCCCGATATCCCATAGCTGCCGCCAGGTTACATCTTTAACCTCTTCGGCACGGCCAAGCTGCGCTAAGAGGAATTGGAATGAGCTTGCTGCGGTATAAGTCCGAACATTCCTTCCTACAAACTGCCACGGCGCGCTCATAAACGCCATGGATAAATACGCGGCATTGGTAGTAAATCTTCCGGCAGCTCTAAAGGCGGCCTCTAATTGCGGAGTAAGAACGCTAAACTCTGTGCCATTACGCTGAGCCCAAAGCGAATTGATATCGCGCTGCGATAATCTCTGTAAGACCATCATTGCCTTTTTATATTCGTCTGAACCTCTATCACAAGAAAGCGCCCAGAGAAGGCTTTCTAACTCTTTGGCGCGTTTGGCGCTATCATCAGAAAGGCTAACTGGCTTTTTGTCCTGAACTTTACTACTAAGTTCACTTATTATATTGAATTTTTCTTGCGCACCAAGACCGCCATTTCCTAAAGGAGGAGATACCAACGCAGGCGCTACTTCAAACTCCTTTTGCGCCGAAGGATTATCCGCTAATAAGGTATTAAACGCCTGATGCGCAGCTACTAATTGCTCATAGTTCATAGAGGGGTTATGCAGGCTAATCACCAGATTCGCTAATTCTACTTTTTCGCCATAGGAATAGTTATTAAATGCGGAATTAAGGAAAATGTTTGTGTCTAAAAATTGGAGAAACTCTTGTAACTGGGTCGGGCTGGTTAAACCAAAATCATTTTGCTTTTTGGAAAGTGCCTGAAAAACATTAGCCAAAGGAGAGGCGGAGCTTGCCAGGAATCCGACAAGCGTACTTCTTAACTGTGGCGCGCCGCGTATGCCATTAGAAATCACAAATTCTTGTAAACTATTTAAAAAATTATTCTCCTGCGCGCGGGTTAAAGGCTGGCCGGTGGCATCTTTTCCTAATAATTCGCTATTAAATCTTTCGATTACCTTGGCGGCAAGAGGATGGAATCTATTGATGGCTGCGCCGCGGCCCGGAAGTTCAAGGACATTATCCAATATTTTAGGAGATTTAAAAATCCTGACTGCGTCTTGCAGGGTCATAGCCTGACTAATGGCAAGGCGCAAGCCTTCTGGTTTTAAACTTTCATAGCCTGAGAGCACTTCTCTGGCGTCATCCGCGTATTTTTTCGCCTCTGCCCGGATAAATACCGAAACCTTCTCATTACTGGCAATCTCATCCATGGTCCTAATCACTTGAGTAGCTACTCTCCTTGCCACCTGTTCTATCTGCAGGTCTTTTTTAGTCGGGTTATCAGAGAAAGCCAAATCCGACCAGTCTTTGTCATTATGATGCGCGATTGCCTCTTGTAATTTTTTACTGAGAAACTCATGGGAGGGTGTCCCTTTAGCGCTAATCACCCAGTTCTTTAAAGGCCTTAATAAACCCACAAACAATAAACTCTCTGCTTCCTGATGTATAATACTCTGCGAGGCTTGTCTTCTATCCAGATGATAGATATGCTTTAAGTATGAACCTACGCTATTCTTGTCTAAACTGCCTAACTCCATGCCTTTAATTCTTTTGCTGTCAACTGCCTCGGTTCCTTGGAACAACTCCTTATTCGCAAAGATTATTCTTTTACCTGCAAACCCATACTTTTGCGTTTTTTCGTTATCACCCCAATAATAAGGCCGCAATCTGTTAATAGCCTGCTTGGTATCCCCTAATCCCCAGTTATGGCCGTCTAAAATTACCTCGGTAAAAGGCCCGACAAAATCCATCCCGGTGGCGGTCCTCTCGTTAGAAAAGATTACTAATCGCTGGTCTTGACCTTCTAATAGTTTACCTATCTCTCCTATATTTTTTACAATAAAGCTAATGATATCGTTTGGTTTTTGAGCGTCACTAATACTACTGATATCTATGCCGAGCTTGTTAAAATATTCAACGATATTAATTTTAGTCTGGCCGTCTGTTGCCGTATCAATCTCTATTATTTTTATCTTTGGGTCTTTTGCAAACTCTTTCCGCGTACGCTCCATCTGGTCACGATTTTTATAGTGGATAAGGGCAACCCCTTTTGTATTTCTTAATTCACTGACTATCTCCACAGGTTCATCAGTAAATTTTACTTTGTCTACCTTCAGCGCAGTATCCGTAATCTTCACCACGCGCTTGCCTAACTGGATGAGATTCATTAGTTCAGTCCCCTCGGCAGTGCCAGTGAAACCTGAAACCAAAGAGAGCGGATGGTGCCGTAAAATTTCTGAGATACTCGCCTGATTAGTGGACTTGGAAATATACAGGGTTGAGCGGTCCACATCCTTATTTAAAGCGGCAATTGCCGCAACATAGTAGGGGTCGCCAAATACCCTGTCCGGCTCTAACTTCCCCTGCTCGCTTCGGGAGATTATCTTTCCATCCACAATCTTAAATCTCGAATCGCGGGTCAAGCGCGCCTCTAAGAGCGCATAAATATAGGTGGGGTTAGCCCCTTCCTTCTTTAGATCGCGGATAATGGCATCGCTAAGCGCCCAATCTTTTGCGCCTTCGGTACGGAAAAGAATCACTCTCTCGCCTGCATTATTGCGTCTTTGGAATTCGCTGGGGTCTTTCACCTCAATTTTAGCCTTTCCGCCTTGACGCTTTATATATCCCTCAAACCACGTATTCGCCTTTTCTAAGTCCGTCACCAACTCCCTGCTGACCAATTCTTTTCCTAAAGACACAATATAGGTAAGATGGTCGCCTAATGGAAGGTGAAATTCATCAAAGAGAACCAGCCGCTGCCCGTAAATAGCCTGCTGAAGCTCAGCGCTGGCTTCATTCCTTAAATGCCCCCACCTGCCGTGACTAAAAACAAGTATCTTTGAAGGGTCGTTTAAGAAGTCAACCAGACTTTTCCCGCTGCGGCTGTGCGCATCGCCATTAACCACCGAGACCTTTCTCTTTTCGCCCTTCACTGTAATCTCTTTGCCCTCAAAAAGCTTTCGCAGCTGCTCCACTTTAAATTGGTCTTCGTTTTCTCTAACTACCAAGACCATATTAGGCAGCATATCCGGATTATCTTTGTAGGTTTCAAAGAATATATTCATAACCATCATTGCCCCGTAGGTCTTGCCGCCGCCGCAGCTTATCTGTGAAGAATACCCCTGCAAATGTCTACTAGCCATTTCAAGTTGTGATTGAAGCACCTGCGCAAATTCGCTTATATTAGCGGTAACTGAAGTATCTTTTTCCATAACCTCTATAACTTCAAGGATTCCCTGCCTTATCTTTGTTTCACTTATAGACTTATTAATATATTCCTTTACCCTGTTAATTACTTCTAGCGGCTGCTTATTGACTCCTTCCTGCCCCAGATCTTTAATCAGTTTATCCATGCCTCTAATCACCGGAATCAAGCTTTTACTCCACATATCCTGATTTTCCTTGTAGGTCTTAACCATACTCACTACTGTCTTAAGAGTAGCTAAGGTGTCTTTGTCTTCAATCGTAATATTTATTCTGCCAACACTTACTGAATCACCCAATTTCATTCCCGAGACATCTGGCAGAGAAATAGAAGACTTGAGAAACTCCCGGAACAAGGCTTCCTTTGCGCTATAGCCTGCGAATTTCCTTAAATCTCCCCTTTTTACCTCAATGGTATCCATACGCCGTGGAGCAAGCACATTTTCGTTAAACCAGCGAAACTTGCCCAGTAGACTAATTATTGTTGGAGCCCTGCGGATAGTCACGGTATCGCTATCGCTTCCTTTGCCAAAAACCCCTGCGATTAAATCTTTGCGCGTACTGCGCCATCGCGTCTCAATATGACCTTTTCTGATTGCTTCGCTATTTGCCGCAAAATGCTCTTGTGCCTTGGCAAAGTCTATCCCAGAAGCATTTCCTTTCAAAGGAAGGTCTCTACCTTTGACCGCGTAATCCCAGGCTAATCCCCTGATATCAGTCGAACTCAGGCGGTTCTCAGCTGAAAGTTTTTCATTTTCCGCGCTGAGCTGCTCAACATAAAATTTAAACCGCAGGTCAGAAGATTTTCTTTCTAAGCGGCCAAGTTCGCTAAGGTCTCCGCCATTCAAAAGAATGGAGGCGTATCTTTTTTGCGCCGCATAAAAGCTCTTGCCTGCGATGGAGGCTGAAGAAGCTTCTCTATCAGCGGTAGCAATAGATGTCCGCAATTTCTCTCTTTGAGTTTCAAACTCACGGTAAACCGCTTCGGGAACTACGATCTCGTTTTTGTCTACGGTTATCTTAAAGACTTTTCTTGACGCACCACTACTGCCTGGAAGCGGCTCATCTTTCTCTTCGAATGAAATGTTATTTAGTCCTTTGGTTGCAAGCCGGCCATACAAGGCCTGGCGCGCGAGGGTTTGCATGTTTTGGTCCTGACCTACCCCTATATTTACCTTAATAGGGTTTTCGCCAGGCAAATTGAGCTCAATATCCATCCGTGTAACCCTATCATCAGGAACATTGAGAATCTCACCCAACGACTTGTCAGAGACCTGCCTTGTCGGCAGATAGACGCGACTGACCGCTTTCTGGGTAATATCCAGTACCTGTGCGATATTGGAGCTATCTCTATCGCGCACTAACTTTAACATATCCCCCACTGCATCTTTTGCCAGCTGGACCTTTGCGGGGTCTAGAGAAGGTATGACGCTATTAGCTGGATTTTGCACGTTCAGCTCGAGTTTTTTATCATCCTTATCAGCAAGCCTTGCCACGATAGCCTGTTTATAGGCGTTAGCATTAGACATATCTTTATGCACTATACAAGCGGTCACTCGAGATAAAGCCTCGCTAAATTC
>JAMWCI010000084.1 GCA_023818655.1 Candidatus Omnitrophota bacterium | reverse complement strand
ATTTTCAAAAATGCCGATTAAAGAAAAGGATAAGAGACAATACCCGCGCATAGCAATGCGTCTGCCCTTGACTTACCGCGTAAGAGGCAAGCCCATTTCGGAAAGTACTATCAGCACTGATATCAGTTCAGGCGGCTTGAGTTTTGTTACGGATAAATTTTTTCCTGTGCAGACTATGCTGAATTTGGAGTTTAATCTCTTGTCGCGTTTTATATCTTTAGGTGGTCAGGTGCGATGGATTTCACCAATGCCGCATTCAGATAAAAATAAGATAGGTATCCAATTCACCGAAATTGCGGATACCCAAAAAGATTATTTATCCGATTATATCAATATAAAGAAACGCATCTAAAGGAAGGTTGGTCAATTATGGCTGCAGAAGAAACAAAAACAGAGACAGCGCAGGTAAAACCTAAAGAAGAGAAGCAAACTAATTGTTTAAACTGCAACAAACCGATTAAAAAATTAAAACGTTATTATCGCAACGGAAAATTTTATTGCAATAAGAAATGTTGGAGGGCTTTTGTAAAGAAACAAAAAGAAGAGGCAAAGCAATGAGCAAACCTTTAAAGGAGAGAAGGCTATATCAGCGCATAGAACATGCTATGCCCGTTAAGATAATCGCTAACGGTTACGACTTTCTTACCTCAACTCAAAATATAAGCTGTGTGGGCGCTTATTGCAATATCCCAAAATACATTCCACCGTTTACCAAAGTAATGATAAAGCTAAGTCTTCCTCTGCGCACACGAGAAAAAACGGATAATTGCGATATAGAATGCAAGGGTGTAGTAGTGAGGACGGAAGACCATCAGCAAAACGGCTTTAATATAGCCATATTCTTCAACCGTATAAATGAAGAACAACGTAAAAAGATTTCACAGTATTTAACTCAATTCTTGCCTCAATCATAAATCATAAAAATCCTTTCGTCAAAACCAATAAACCGCAATTTAATTTTACAATGGGCAAGATATTAACACATCTTCCTGTTAAGCTAATCTGCGGTTTTATTTTTAAAGAAAATGAAATCTTGGAAAAAGCAAAGACTATCCTGAAAAGGAAATTCGGAAACTTGGATTTTACAAGCGATATCCTACCTTTTGAACATACTGATTACTATGAAAAGGAGTTCGGTCAAGGGCTAAAGAGGGTATTTATAAGCTTTAGCCGCTTAATCCGGCCAGAGGGCCTCTTCGCCATAAAGATAACTACCAATAAAATTGAGGATAGACTATCTTTTCAGGGCAAACGGTTAATTAATATAGACCCGGGATATCTGGATTTGGCGAAACTTGTTCTTGCTTCTACTAAAGACTATAAACATAGAATATACTTAAATAAAGGAATATTTGCAGAGATAACTCTTTTTTATTCTGGTAAAAGCTTTCATCCCTGGCTGTGGACATATCCGGATTATCAGACAAATGAGTATATAGAAATATTTAACGCGATAAGAGGCATATACGAAAGACAGATTAAATAAATATTTTATTATGGCTATTGATAAGCCCGCATACATTAAATCTTACCTTAACGGAAACCTGAAGAAAGTGGCTGAGTGCGCTTTTAATATGCTGAAGTCATGCTCTATATGTCCGCGCGGATGCAAAATCAACCGCTTAAAAAATGAAACAGGATTCTGCAAAACCGGCCTGCTTCCTAAGGTGTACAGTTTTATGCCGCACCACGGAGAAGAGCCTCCAATATCTGGACAAAACGGCTCAGGAACAATATTTTTCTCTTCCTGTAATATGGGTTGCGTTTATTGCCAGAATTATGAATTTAGTCAGTTAGGGCAGGGTAGGGAGGTCAGTTTTGAAGAATTGGCTGATGTTATGCTGGATTTGCAGAAAATAGGCTGTCATAACCTCAACTTTGTTACCCCTACCCACATCATGCCACAAATCCTAAAGTCGCTTCTCATAGCCGTAGAAAAAGGTCTGGATATTCCGCTTGTATATAACACCTCAGGATACGAATTTGCTGAGATAATTGCGATGCTGGATGGCATAGTTGATATATACCTCGCTGATATGCGTTATTCCGACAACGAAATGGCTAAAAAATACTCCTGTGCTTATGACTATCCGCAACATAACCGCAGGGCAGTCAAAGAGATGCACCGACAGGTAGATATTGCGCATATCAACCGTAATGGGTTAATTAGGCGAGGATTGATTATCAGGCATCTTGTGCTTCCCAACGGCATCTCAGGCACAGACAGCATTATGAAATTTATTGCTGAGGAGCTCTCTGAGGAAACCTATGTAAGTCTGATGAGTCAGTATTTGCCTTATTATAACGCGAGCAGCTTCCCTGAACTCTCCAGGCGGATTACGGAAGAAGAATACGAACAAGCCAAAGAGTCTATGTCTAAATATGGTATTTACCACGGATGGATACAGGAATCTTATGGTCTGGAACGTTTTGCCGGAATACACATTAAACCCGCATTAAGAAAAGATGACTCCAAATAATCTTGCGGATTTGCTCTCTTTAAGCGCAAAAAAATACCCTGACCGTATAGCTATTGTCTTCGGCCGAAAGAAAATCACCTATAAGATATTAAACGAACTTACTGATCAGATTGCCAGTGGTCTGATTAACCTAGGCATAGAAAAACAGGATAAGATAGCTATCTTTCTTGATAACTGCCCTGAATTTGTCATAAGTTACTACGCTATTCTTAAGGCGGGCGCGGTGGCAGTGCCGATTAACTATATGTTTAAGCTAGAAGAGACAAAATACATCCTGGAAAATAGCGATGCAGGAGCTATTATTACCTCTCGCGCTTATGTAGATATGGCTGAGGAATTGCGTTTAAGAATAAAAACCTTAAGACATATTATCACCGCTAACCGTAGCAAAGATAATTTACCTAATTTTCATAGTATAAGAACCGTTCATACCGAAAGAATAAAAGGCGTCGATATTGAACCGCAGAATCTGGCAGTGATTCTGTATACCTCCGGCACCACTGGTTACCCCAAAGGCGCGATGCTTACGCACTACAACCTGATTTCCAATGTCCTTGATTCCTCAAGAGCTATAAAGGTATCCTGCAAGGATGCAGTTATCTGTCTTTTGCCGCTATTTCATTCTTTTGCTGCCACTGTATGTATGAATCTTCCTCTTTTAATCGGAGCAAAAATAGTCATCCTTAAATCAATAAAATCCTTTAAGCGCATTATCCGCAGTGTTAGGAAAAACCGCGTAACTATATTTGTGGGCATACCCTCAATGTACAATATATTAAAAGACATTAAGGTGCCGGCTATATTGAACAGTCCATTAATAAAATTATTTAATCCTGTGCGGCTCTGTATTTCCGGGGCAGCAGCCCTGCCTGTAGAAACTTTTAAGAAATTTGAGAAGAAGTTTCGCATACCACTATTAGAGGGTTATGGTCTAACCGAGGCCTCTCCAGTAGTAACCTTAAACCCTTTAAAAGGAAAAAGAAAAGCCGGCTCTATAGGATTGCCTTTGTCTCGTAACATAGAAGTACAAATAGTGGATGAACAGGGGAACAGGCTTCCAGCTCAAGAAATTGGAGAACTGACTGTTAAGGGCCCAAATGTAATGGCGGGTTATTATAAAAATGAGGCTGCTTCAGCTGAAGTTTTAAAGGAAGGCTGGCTTTACACCGGAGATATGGCGAAATGCGACCAGGATGGATATATTTACATAGAGGGCAGAAAAAAAGAAATGGTCAATGTCCGGGGTTTAAACGTATATCCGCGCGAAATAGAAGAGGTGCTTTACCGTAGCCCCAAGATAAAAGAAGCGGCAGTTATTGGCATACCGGATGAGCACAAAGGAGAGGTTCCAAAGGGATTTGTAGTCCTTAAAGATGGGGAAGTAGCCTCAGAACAAGAGATAATTCAATATTTAAGGGAACATCTGGCTCCGTACAAAATCCCTAAAAAAATAGAATTTAGGAAGTCTTTACCTAAAAATACCTCGGGAAAGATTTTAAAGCGCCTGCTTCAAGAAGAAGAAAAATATGCAAAGAATTAAACGGTTTTTTAATACTCTCTTTACTGGGCTTTTTAGGATTGACGATACTCCGCAAAAAATATCCCTAGGGTTTGGTTTAGGGGTATTTCTGGGAATTTTCCCTGGCAGCGGACCAGTAGCGTCAGTATTTCTGGCTATGCTTTTAAGGGTAAACCGGGCAAGCGCATTAATCGGTTGTCTCCTTACCAATACCTGGATTAGCGTAGTAACCCTGTTTTTAGCCATAAAAATCGGCTTTGCCATATTTGGGTTTGATTGGAATAATATAGTTCAGCAGATTGGCGTGGATATTGTCAAGTTACGCTGGCTAGACCTATTTAGGGCTTCATCTTTTAAGGTGTTTTTGCCAGTATTTATAGGCTATATCACCATAGGTCTTATTTTAGGTATATTTGCTTATCTAATCGCCCTTTTCGCCCTTAAAAAGTTGCGATAGGGGAGTATTCCTTTTTTCTCAAAAATCTTTAAAATAAAAAAATTAGGTAATTTACTGCGATTAATTGTATTTAAATGAAAAAATTAAATAGTTCCGGTAAATCCTGGTAAATCAAAATCGCCCTTTACACAAGAAAAACACATTTTTATATAACTATATATCCTATAATTGGTTAAGTTAATTTTGCTTATATATTAAAGTTAACATAAGATACATTATAGGAAGTTGTTGAATATCTTTTTCCTGTAGAATAGGTTTTAATTAGGGCTGGGAAACTAAACAAATAGTAAAAACGTTGGTAAATTTGGTGAGTTATTACGGTAGCAGGGATTCTTCACGAGAAATTACGTAATGACCCCCTTGAATTTTAATGCTTGCCCCTAAAACCAAACCTTTTGCCAACTCTTTACGCGCTTTCTGTAAGATACGGCTAAAGGTCTGTTGGGAGATATGCATAGATTTAGCTGCTTCTTTTTGAGATATACCCATATAATCAGCTAACCTTATGGCTTCAAAACTATCCATAGTCAATACTACCTCTTCTGGTCTGCCCGGCCTTCCCCGCGGGCTAAAATAGCCTATTTTAGGGTCATATTTAATAATCCGGTATTTAATTGGCCTGCCACGCTTTTGCATAATAATTTATAAGTTACCTAAAGTTACCTACTTTTAACGCCCTAGTTATTTTGGGTATATACTCATTAATATCTATTTGTGGCTTCTCTCGTAATATTTTTAAATTGGCAGGAGATGGTTATTATGGATGGTTTCATTTTTTAAGGCAATCGTTTCTCCAGGAACAGGCAAATTGGTCGCAATACACTGTAGCGGTGCCAAAGCAGTCAAAATTACCCTCTGCGCGCTGGATTGTTTTAATCAGTTCCTTTTTGGAAAATTTCCAGGTATCCTTAATCCCTAAACTCTTTGCCTTTTTTTCTATATCCATCAATCTCATATCTCCCCCCTTTCTATACTCTATATACCAAATCATGTTGTCTTACGCGCGAATTTACCAATAGCCCAATTTCTTGGCCATTTTTGGCTTCGGTTACCGGTGCATGATCAATCTGTATTGAACTTACCGTTTGAGTAAAGTCTGTGGTATGCCCTTTAATCCTAATCTTCTGACCTAGTGCCAGTGCAGTCTTGAGTTTTATTACCGCAGCCCTTACTTTCGGAAAATAATGCGTAACTACACCTATAATGTCCTTAGATTTATCAGAGACAGGCTTTTTTTGAACAGTCAATTTTTTTATAGTCTTTTTCTTTTTTAAGACCGGTTTTTTTGTTGTGATTTTTTTATTGCGTATTGTTTTTTTGGCGGGCCTACTTTTTAATTTCCTTTTCTTTAAAACCATAATGCCCTCCTTTCGCCAACGCAAAAACTAAATAATTATTCTGTCAGCGATATTTGAAATAATTGGGATACGGCTGTAGTTACCCTGTAGTGCCTGAATAATACCCCACAGAGAAAGAGAAATAAAAAAGATGCTTCCCCCTATCTTTATAAAATCTCCCAAGAGAGGAATTATGCTGAGGATAAAACTTACAGTTTCCAGCACAAAAAGAATCAACCCATTCTTACTGTGGTAAAGCGCAAAGGCGTTTTCTCGCCTTAAGACCAGACTTACAATACAGAAGAAACTCATATAAGAAATTACAGCAAAGAACTTGTTTTTCTGAAGTTGTATATCCTGTTCCATAAATTAGATAACTTCTAACAGGGAATCTACTGAGCCGTAAGGATTGACCTCTTTGCTGGGATTATTGATATCTTCTATCCACCTTCCGTCAACGACAAACCGATAGCGGTATCTTCCTTTGCGCAACTTCAATGATTTGCTCCATATACCATTATGCTGCTGCATTCGGCTATTTGCATCAAGCTTCCAGTCATTAAAGTCGCCAGCAAGATAAACCTCTTGAGCCTGAGGTGCAGAAACAGAAAATACGACTTCACAAATTTTT
Organism: Candidatus Omnitrophota bacterium; assembly: GCA_023818655.1. Lineage (GTDB taxonomy): Bacteria > Omnitrophota > Gorgyraeia > Gygaellales > Profunditerraquicolaceae > JAMWCI01. The sequence goes on along the minus strand of JAMWCI010000084.1, from coordinate 8 downwards.
GGTAGTTC
>JAMWCI010000083.1:4846-6505 GCA_023818655.1 Candidatus Omnitrophota bacterium | reverse complement strand
AGCCATATTCTAACTTAAAATACCCTCTTTGTTAATGGGGGTCAGTATATAACTGCATCAATGTCAAGATGGGGGATGCTGTATTGAACATTATTTGTAAGGAAGATTACCGAAGTGACTATAACTAATAACAAGATTAATCCGTAGGTATTACCTCTGTTTGGCGGACATGCGGCGATATCCTTATGGTCTATTTATTAAAACAGACAACCTATACAACAGGAGTTTGTTGATTTATTTAACGACAGGCTACGATATAGATGTCTAAATCAGTATTATTACATGAATCTGAAGGAACCAGGAAAGTTAGCGAGAGTCATAGAGCAGAGTATAAGACTTAATTTCTGTACGACTCATTGTATGTCTGATGTTTATTAAGGCTTACCAGTTAGCGGTGTCATCAGCAAGATTAATGCGACTAGTTTAATACATCGTCTTGTCAAACACTATTATAATGAGGAAAAGACTATGTGCTTGTCATATTCCGGAGGACAGAAATCAGCAATGGATGCCTGCAATGTCAACAACAATAAAGATGCGCACAGGTTTTTTCTAGTTTCAGAAGAGGCTCCAGAGAGTCGTTAAAATAAGGGGTAGGGCGAGAGGTATGCTTTAACAGATAACTTATCTTACTACCTTTTGGCATGATATTCTTTAACTTGCGATTACTTATTTTTCTGGTTTCCTTTAGTCGTAATCTATGATAGAATTGGCTTTGTTTAGCATAAGCTTTTTGGTATCCAGATAAGATTAGCGGGGTGTTTAGTAATTGCAGTTATGGTTTTATTACGGAACTGAGCTTACACACTAGAATGAAGAAATTTATTTACCTAGCTGTATTTGCCTTGTCCTGCTCTGTTTTGATATTTGAAACAGTTTTACTTAAGTTCTTTAATTTTAAGATGATGAGTTCATGGGCATTCTTGATTGTTTCCATTGCCTTCCTCGGGATAGGGGCTTCGGGGACTTACCTGGCTCTGAGAACTCAGGATATAAAAGAAGTAAATTTTTCATTCCTGTTTAATTTTGTCACAGCTTATACAGTTTCTATCCCGCTTTCCATAATGCTCTTTGCGTGGTTTCCCTATTCGCCATCTCAACGCCTTCTTTTCCCAAATATTATATTTAGTTTTTTTTACTTGCTTCTTTTTTCCGTTCCCTTTTTCCTCTCCGGGATTTGTATTAGCTACATCTTATCTTTTAAAGAACTTCCTGTTGGCCGCGTATTGTTTTTTGATTTATTAGGAGCTAGTCTTGGCTGTATATGTTCTGTTGTTTTTCTAAGGACTCTTACGGCCTATGGTGTATTGGCTTTATCAGTAGGATTCGCCTATTTAGCGGCTGTTATTTTCGTCTTATTTTTGATAAAGACAAACCAGAAAACATCTTTTTATGGATTAAAAATATCACTGCCTATTTTTTCCTGCGTTATCCTACTTGTCTACCCTCATATAATGTTACGGCTATATCAAATTGATATTCTCTCTACTAATCGTGATGAAGAGCATTACAAAATTTTTAAGGAAGATTTCTCGGGTAGAGGAACTACTTATTGGAATCCTATAACACGGATAGATCTCTCCAAAGAAGGAAAATCTGACGCAGATTTATACCTATCAGGCCTTTCGGAAAAATATCGCAATAAAAAGTATACAGGAA
>JAMWCI010000083.1:0-4836 GCA_023818655.1 Candidatus Omnitrophota bacterium | reverse complement strand
ATAGCGGAGGAGCGACAAGGCAATTTAGGATTGATGGAGAGGAAAAAAACAAGGAATTTCTCGGGCATTTTTTATTTTCTATTCCCTATCATCTAAATAATGTGAATGATGTTTTGATTATCGGTCCTGGCGGAGGACTGGAGATATTGATAGGAAAGTATTTTAAAGTTAGGCATATAGATGCTGTAGATATTAACTCCGACATAATAAATATCCTAACCGGTAGAAATAAAAACGACCGATTGCGCGATATTTATTCACGCCTTGCCCTTTCAAATAAGGAAACTACTACGGTGAAATACTATGTTGATGATGGGAGATCGTTCCTTTCCAGAAAAAATGCAGGGTTTTCTAAATATGATATTGTTCAACTTACTAACGTAGACCTTTTATCTACCTTAACGTCAGGCGGTATGGTTCTTTCGGAAAGCTACCTCTATACCCAAGAGGCCTTAAGATATTACTATGATTCCTTAAAAGAAAACGGCTATATACAGATTTGCTATTGGGCAGGTCCGTTTGGCCTCAGACTATTTTTGACTGCCCTTGAAATGCTTAGGACTATAAAGGTAGAGCGCCCAGAAAACTCTTTAGTAGTAGTAGGTGATATGAAATGGAATATCAACTTACTTATAAAAAAGGGGATGTTTTCAGACAGAGAACTTGCGGAGATAAGAAAAATATGCGCTGCGGATAATTTCAAGGTATTTTTTACTCCAGATATGCCCGCTTATTTTGGAGATTACTTTATTTCAGAATCTGTCAATTGGTTTCAAGTAGACAGCAGGCATTATTGTCTTGCTTCAAGAAGCGATACGCGAAAGTCACTTATCAGGAGTTTTCCGTATAATATAAATCCCACATACGATGATAAGCCATTTTTTTACTCAATCCGCACCTCCAAAGGATACAGTTTCTTTACCGGTGTTTTAGTCACTTTATTTCAAAACAAGATTAATCTAGTTCTTAGTTTAACGGGAATAGCTTTGGCTTTTCTTATCATACTATTGCCTCTTATTCTAAAGGAGATTAAAGCAGGGTATATTGGTATGGTACCTTTTAGACATCTGCTTTTTTTTGGCATAACAGGGTTAGCATTTTCTCTTATTGAGGTGATAATGATACAGAAAGTTGCTATTTTTGCGGGAGGACCGTTTTATTCCATGTGTCTGACTCTGCCTACTATACTTATTTTCTATAGCTTAGGAGCTTTTTCTACTGTTAAGATAAAGATTCCTAGGGTATGGTTTTTGGTTATCTCGGTTGGGGGAATCGTATTGTATGGTCTACTTGGTTATTTATTTTTTGATAACGTCATCAGGAGTCTATTTTATCTAAGACATTTGGAGCGGATAATTTTTACTGTTATAATTATTTCGCCTTTGGGTTTTTTCCTTGGGATTCCTCTTTCGGTTGTTCTGGAGGCAGTAAAAGGCATAGTTGAGAAGATCATTACACCATGGATGTGGGGTGTAAATTCTTGTGGCAATGTGGTTGGTGCTCTGTTCTTTGTTCCCATTGCGCATATCACAGGATTTAATTTATTGCTTATGGTTTCGTGTTTTCTGTATCTTGTAGCATTATGTTTATTGCTGCCAGATACTCAGACTAAATTTTCAAAATAAACTCAAGCAGTGTTTAACAGCAGCGGATTAAGATGGAGAGGCAAGTGCATATATTTTATAGTGGCATGGTGCAGGGTGTGGGGTTTCGTTTTACCGCGCAGAGCCTTGCTCATAAGCTTGGGGTGCGCGGTTGGGTAAAGAATCTTAGCGACGGCCGCGTAGAAATCATAGCTGAGGCAGAAGAAGAAGTTATTCAGAGGTTCTTAAAAGAAATAGAAAATATATTCGGCCGTTACATAGAAAGTGCAGATACAGATTGGCAGGCGGCAGAAGATAAATTTAAAGATTTCCGGGTAGTTTTCTAATGCGCTACGGGATTTTTTCCGATATTCATTCCAATCTGGAAGCGCTGGAGGCGATTTTAAAGGCATCTCAAACCCAAGGTATAGACGAGTATTTATGTATCGGCGATATAGTAGGATATGCTGCAGACCCGGCAGAATGTCTTAAGATAGTCAGGTCTACGGCGGCAATAATCGTGGCCGGTAACCACGATTGGGTAGTGGCGGATAGATACAGCATTGAATATTTTAATCCATATGCGGCTGCGGCAGTTAAATTGACCGCGAAATTATTAACCGCAACAGAAAAAGAATTTCTTGCCTCGCTTAAACTTGTTTTTTCTAACGAACATCTGACGCTTGTGCACGGAACGTTGGATAGGCCGGAAGTATTTAATTATCTCTTTGGCATTATAGAAGCCAAGGATAGTTTTTTACATCTGGCAACACCATTGCTGTTTGTCGGCCATACGCATGTGCCGGCAGTATACTCCAGAAGAAAAGATGGAGTAGAAAAGGTCTTTAATGCCGAGAGGGTGGTTATTGAGCCGGGTAGCAGTTATATTGTCAACATAGGCAGCGTTGGGCAGCCGCGCGATAGTAATCCGCAGGCAGCATATTGTATTTACGATACCGCAGAAAATGAGATTTGTATAAAACGGGTTTCTTACGATATAGAAAAGGCGCGCCAAAAAATAATCGCTGCCGGTCTTCCTGTTCTTCTGGGGGACCGGCTTTTGGTAGGAAAGTAGAATAAACATATGGAGATTAGAAAAAAAATAGAAGAACTGCGGCAGAAGATTAACGAGCACGATTATAGATATTATGTTTTAAGCCATCCCACTATCTCCGACGAAGAATATGATACGCTTTTGCGCCAACTGAAGGAGTTAGAGGATGCCCATCCGGAATTTATAACTCCTACCTCGCCTACCCAGCGCGTAAGCGGTATGGTCTTGGAGGGATTTAAGACGGTAAAACACCGGCAAAAGATGTTTTCTCTGGATAACACTTACTCCATCGAGGAATTAAAACAGTGGCATGAGCGGGTGCAAAAAATACTTCCTGAGGCAGAGAAGATTGAGTATGTGGTTGAACCTAAGATTGACGGCGTAAGCGCAAACCTTACCTATGAAAACGGCCGGCTTATCACCGGCGCTACCCGAGGAGACGGCGAGACCGGCGAAGATATAACTGAAAACATCAAAACCATCCGGGCTATACCATTAGCCTTGAGAGGTCAAGAAATTCCCTCTTTGGTTGAAATACGCGGAGAAGTCTATATGGAAGAGAAAGATTTCAGGGCTTTAAATAAAGAAAGGCAAAGACAAGGAGAGGTTTTATTTGCCAATCCCCGCAATGCAGCCAGCGGCTCATTGAAACTGCTTGATACAGGTATTGTCGCTCGGAGACGCCTTAATTTTTTTGCCCATTCCTTGGGAGAATGCAGAGGTATAGAAATTGGCTCTCAGTGGGATTTCCTGGAGAAAATTAAAGGCTGGGGGATGCGCATAAATCCTGACTCAAAGCTCTGCAGGAATATAGACGAGGCTATTGCCTATTGCTTGTCTTGGCAGGGGAAAAGGGATATCCTTGCTTACGAAATAGACGGAATGGTTATAAAGGTAAACAGTATCGCGCAACAGAAGAAACTCGGCTTTACTTTAAAGAGTCCACGTTGGGCAGTGGCGTATAAGTTTCCTGCTCGTCAGGCAACCACTAAGGTATTAAATATTACAGTGCAGGTAGGCAGGACAGGGGTTATTACGCCGGTTGCGGAGTTAGAGCCGGTGGAGTGCGCTGGAGTAATTATAAAACACGCAACACTGCATAATTTTGACGAGATTAAACGTTTGCATATCAAGCCCGGAGACCGCGTGCTTATTGAGCGGGCAGGAGATGTTATTCCCAAAGTAGTGAAGGTTGTAGAAAGCGCAAAAGGCAGAGAATTTTCTATTCCTCGGGTGTGTCCGGTTTGTTCCGAAAGAGTAGTTAAAGAAAAAGAAGAGGATGTAGCTTACCGCTGTCCAAATCCTTCCTGTCCAGCGCAACTTGAACGCGGACTCCTGCATTTTGCTTCGCGGCAAGCTATGGATATTGAAGGCATGGGCGAGGCGGTAGTTGCGCAATTAGTGAAGCTCGGACTGGTAAAAGATTACGCGGATATCTACGGACTCAAAAAAGAGGATTTGTTAAAGTTGGAATTATTTAAGGAGAAGAAAGCGCAGAATCTGCTTTCTGCCATAGAAAGAAGCAAGTCCAGGTCTCTCTCCAGACTTATCTACGCCTTGGGTATAAGACATGTCGGAGAAAAAGCCGCATATGTATTAGCCACACGTTTCAAAACCATGGATAATCTTATGAAGGCTGAAAGAGATGTCTTGGATAGCATTTACGAAGTCGGACCGGTGTTATCAGAATCCATTGTTCATTATTTCTCCAGCGTATCAGTAAGGAGACTGATAGAACGCCTTAAAAAAGCAGGAATAAATATGCAGGAGGGGCTGCGCGAATCCAGAGACACGCCGTTTAGCGGAAAAAATATAGTTTTTACCGGCGAGTTAAAGAGTTATTCCCGCGCTGAGGCCGAAGAATTAGTGCTTAGTCTCGGCGGCAATGCCACTTCTGGCGTAAGCAAAAACACCGATTTTCTTGTGGTGGGAGATAACCCCGGCTCTAAGTACGAGAAGGCAAAGCAACTGGGGGTAAAGATTATAAATGAGGCACAATTTAAGGAGATGATTAAATGAGGATTGCCAAGCCATCAAATTATCGCGTCGTCAGTCTAATTGTTATTCTCGCTATTTTCTTTTTGGCAGGGTGCGAGGCGTTCGTGCGCAAGTTTACGCGCAAGAAACAGCGTGTGGAACAGGAGATGCCGGTGATTACGCCTGAAGAGTACAAGGGGCCGCAAATGACCAAAGAGGAAC
>JAMWCI010000082.1 GCA_023818655.1 Candidatus Omnitrophota bacterium | reverse complement strand
TATCCAGTATTCATATTTTTTGGTAAAGGCGAAAATGTTTTTGACAATGCAATCAATGCGAAAGGGTGTCCGCGCTTCGATTTATTCGGATTGAGAAAAGAAAAAATTACTTAGGCAAGTGAAGCGCATAATTATGGATTTGAGCATATAATTCTTCCGTCAAGATTTATAATAAAGCAAGGAGGCGCGAATGTTAAAACACCTGAAACACTATTTTATTACCGGGATTTTGACTCTTTTGCCCATAGTCTTGAGTATTTACATCCTCGTCATTCTCTTTAATTTTGCCGACAGCATAATTGGTAAATTTATAAATACCCATATCAGAAGATGGTTGGGGTTTTACATACCTGGCATTGGGCTTATAATTATGGCCTTTATGATATTAATCTGCGGATTTATAGTGAATCTTTTTTTTAAACGTCGCCTGAAAATGTGGGATAAGTTTTTAAGCGGCCTTCCTTTCTTACGTTACATCTATCCTTTGCTGAAAGAAACCGTGGAACTTATTTTGTCTAAGGGGAGGATGGCGTTTAAACAGGCGGTTCTCGTTGAGTTCCCGCGCAAGGGTAGCTGGAGCGTGGGTTTTATTTCCAATCGTTCATTCGCCGAGGCAAGGCAAAAGAGCGGTCAGGAGTTGGAGAATGTGTATATTCCCTTGGCGCCAAATCCAGCAAGCGGCTTTGTTGTGCTTATACCGCATAGCGAACTGATAAAACTTGATATAAGCGTAAAAGAGGCTATGAAGATAGTCATCACCGGCGGGATTATCAATCCGGCAGAGTATTTCAAGGCGCAAAATGAAAAATAGTTACACTTTTTGTAATAAAAGGTATAATTAAAGAAGCGCCATAATATTAATAATCACAGTATTTATCCTGCGTAATCTTGATGGTTGCCGATGAGTTAAAAACTTTGGATAGAAAAACGATTATCAAAGTTATTGACTGTTGCATTTTATCGCCAAACGCCTGTATGCGCAGGGTTGTTGGCCAAGATGAAACAATAGCAGGTTGGTTTTAGGGGAATAAACAATAAATACGCGCGGATTTATCTTGATAGCAAAATGCCTCGCAATTATATTCATTTTTATTTTTGCCTTGGCATTTGTAATGCGTTTTATTTCCGAACGCAAGATATGCAGGCAGAATTCCAGCGCCAGCCGCGCAGTGTGGCTGGCTGAGGCAGGAATCAATAAGGCGCTCTTGGCGCTGAATAACAATAATTGGACTGGATGGACAGGGATAGAGACAAAATTCCTTAGCGGCACGTTAGATTCTGCTGGAGAATACAATGTCGCTGTTGACCAGGCTAACTTGACGGTTACTTCATTTGGCTATTATCCTAATAGACAAACCAAGGAGTATTATGAACGGGAGGTAGAGGTTACTTTATCCAGACGCGGGCTGTTTAGTTACGCCATTTTCGGTAATTCTACGGTGACTATTACTGGCAATGTCCTTATAGATAGCTATGATTCGCGCAGAGGTTTGTATGATGCCAGGCAGGCGCATAAAAACGGAGATATCTGGACAAATAGCGACCAATATGGCGCGATAAATATTTCCGGCAATGCTTCTGTATCTGGACAGGTTAATACCGGTTTGCAGGGTTTAGTAGCAATATCGGAAAACGCCCGGTTAAACGGTAAGCAGAGTCATAATTCAGGTGTGCCATTGATGGCAATACGGCCTCCGAATAATTTGGTTTCCCTTATGGATGGACAACCCATTGATTTAAAGGATAACTCCACCTTGACTTTAAACACCGGAGATTACAAAATACCGTATATTAATATCTCGCAGGAAAGCAGGCTTGTTTTAAATGGCAAGGTAAGGATTTATCTTACCAGCGCCGCCAATAGTCTCAATATTAAAGACAGCGGCAAGATAGTGGTAAATGACAGTCTTGTAGTTTATAGCGATGGAAACGTAAATATCGTTGCCGGAGGGATTATTAACAACACAAATAAACCAGAAAACTTGATTATTTACGGCACAGACGACACAAAGAGCGTGCGCATTTTATGGGTTGGGGATTTTTACGGTGCAGTATATGCTCCTGCGGCAGATATTAGCGCCGGGGTAAATAGCCAGCTCTTTGGTTCTTTTGTGGGTGACAACATAGTCTACACCGGCAACGGAGCTATTCATTACGATGAAAAATTATCTACTATTGGAGACTTCTGGAATTACGCAATTATCTCTTGGAAAGAATATTAAAAAAAGCTGTTTAAGAGAATCATGTTAAGACGACTTTATCGTTTTTTGTTTTTTTTCTGGTTTTTTACTGATATAGAGTTGAGCGATATTCTCATATGTATGTTTAGCGGGTTTGCGCAATAACTTTGCATAGATGAATTGGTTCATTGATACCTGCGAGGCAGTGACTTCATCAGTTGGCCACCCTAGAAGAAACGAATATTATAAAAGTTAGACGTAATTACTGAAGATAATTGCCTGCTCTCTTGATTGTTAGAAAGACAAAAATGCGGATTTCTGTTAATTTCTCTATGCTTGAATTAGGCAATTTGAAATTAAAATCTAATCTTATCCTTGCTCCTATGGCGGGCGTTACCGATTTACCCTTTAGGGTGTTGAATAGGTCTTTCGGTGCGCATTTGGCTTTTATAGAGATGCTTAACTGTCGTTCTATAGGTCATAAAAGCATAAGGACGATGGAGATGCTGAGATCGCAGGAATGCGACCGACCTCTCGGGGTGCAGTTGTTGGGTACGGAAGAGAAATATCTGCTAAGGGCGCTGGATATATTGGCTCCGTATAATTTTGACCTTTTGGACTTCAATGCTGCCTGTCCGGCGAAAAAGGTGGTGCGTCGCGGAGAAGGCAGCGCTTTATTGCGAGAACCGAAAAAGCTCCAGAGATTGCTTTCTCTATTGGTAAAAAATGCCTCATGGCCTGTTACTGTAAAGATACGCACTGGTTGGGATAGCTCTTTTGTCAATGCCGAGAGAGTAGCTCATCTGGCAGAAGACAGCGGGGTAAAAGGCATATTTATCCACGGCAGGACGCGCCTCGGTGGCTATAGCAGCATGGTTGATTATAATACAATCAGGCATGTGAAGAAAAAGGTAAAGATTCCTGTTATTGCCAGCGGAAACATACTCTCCGGAGAGCTCGCTAAAAAGATGTTTACAGAAACAGGATGCGATGGAATTGTTGTGGCGCGCGGCAGTCTTGGCAATCCTTGGATATTCAAAGAGATATCCCTCTTCCTTAAAGGAGGGATGGTAAAACGACCTTCTCTAAAAGAGATAGTTTCTGTTATGTCTAGACACCTGGAGGCAAACGTCGCTTTTTATGGAGAAGAAAGGGGGGTGTTACTTTTCCGAAAATTTTTTGTCTGGTATACAAAGGGTTTCCGCAATATACGCCCTCTCCGGCAGCGGGCTTTTCGGACAAAGACAATGGAAGAAATTGAAGGGTTGATTAGGGAAATTTTAACAAAAAACCCCCTAAATCTTTAGGGGTTTTTGTAGGTGATAGGCCTAATAGCTTTCGCTATCGTGCCGCCTCCTTGTTCTTTCCATAAAAATATAACATATTTTTTTGCCGTTTTCAAGATGCGCAACGTTTTTGCTATTCCGCAAATAAGATTTTGATAAGTTATGGAAAAAATTAGCGTTATCCCTGTTCAATATCTTAAAGGTATAGGGCCTAAGAGGGTAAAGGTATTCTCGCGGGTTGGTATAAATACCATAGAAGACCTCCTTTACTACTTTCCCCGACGTTACGAAGACCGCAGGAATTTTACCACCATAGCTATGGTTAAGGAAGGTCAAACCCAGACCTTAAAAGCGACTGTGTTGGCTAAGGGCGAACGCAACTCCTGGCGTAGGCGCGGGTTTAGCATACTTGAGGTGGTGGTAGGAGATGAAACAGGAAAGATTTTTTGCGTATGGTTTAACCAGTCTTATCTCAGACAATATTTCCGCGTTGGTACAAACCTTATACTTTACGGCAAGGTGGAAAAATATGGCAACCGACTGCAAATGAACTCTCCTGAATTTGAAATAATTTATGAGAAAGACAGTTTTCTGGACATTGGTAGAATAGTACCTATATATACGTTGCCCGATGGGATTACGCAGAGAAATTTTCGGCATTTAGTTAAGGTTGCTCTTGATGAATATCTGCCGATGATTACCGATTGTCTGCCTTATGACATCCGGTCTAGGAATAACTTATATAATCTTGCTCAGGCGTTACTGAACATACATTTTCCAGAAGACGCCGAAGCCCAAAAAGAGGCGTATCGCAGACTCTCTTTTGAAGAGTTTTTTCTCTTTCAGGTTCCGCTTATCCTGCGTAAATTAAAGAAAAGGCAATGCCCTGGGATAGCGCACCGGATAGAAGGCAGGCTTGCGGATAGTTTTATTACTGCTTTGCCTTTTCAGTTGACCACAGCACAACAAAAGGCGGTTGAAGAGATAAAGCATGATATGGCAAAGCCAGTGCCTATGCATAGACTTTTACAGGGAGATGTAGGCAGCGGCAAAACGGTCGTAGCTACTATCGCAAGTCTTATAAGCATACAAGGCGGTTATCAAGTTGCTTTTATGGTACCTACGGAAATACTAGCAAAGCAGCATTATGAAAAGATAATGTCACAATGCCAAAATACCACAATCTCAGGAATAAAAGAAATAAAAATCGGGCTTTTGACTAGCGGTCTGGATAAGAAAGAGAAAGAAAAAATCCTATCGCGGATAGCAGAGGGGAAGGTGAATTTGGTTATTGGCACACATGCCCTGCTGGAAGGAAGTGTGCAATTTAAACGGCTGGGTCTGGTGGTGATTGACGAGCAGCATAAATTCGGGGTAGGGCAGCGTGCGCTTCTGCCCCAAAAGGGGCTTAATCCCGATGTCTTGATTATGACTGCTACGCCCATACCTCGGACTTTGGCAATTACTCTTTACGGAGACCTCGATATCACCGTGATTAATGAGCTACCTGCTGGTAGACTTGCAATAAAGACATTTTATTTTGATGAAAAGGAAACGCAAAAGGCATATGAGTTAGCCATAGAGCAACTTAGACTGGGTCGGCAGGTTTACATCGTTTATCCGGTGATTGAAGAGTCTTATGCGATGGATATTACAGGAGCAAAGAAGAGGTTTGCCGAACTTAAATCCGGGGTGTTTAAGGATTTTAGGGTGGGATTGATCCACGGCAGACTGAAACAGGCAGAACAGGATAAAACAATGGAGCAGTTTAAAGAAGGCAAGCTTGATGTCCTTATTGCCACTACTATCCTTGAGGTTGGCATTGATATCGCCAATGCTACCTGTATGATTATTGAGTATGCCGAACGTTTTGGTTTAGCCCAGTTGCATCAGCTGCGTGGTCGTATCGGCAGGGGCAAAGATGAGTCTTTCTGTATTCTTGTTTCTCGTTCCCAGACAGAAGAGGCAAAGGCGCGTTTAGAGGCAATGGTAAAATATACTGACGGTTTTCGTATTGCCGAAGAAGACCTGAAGATAAGAGGGCCGGGAGAGTTTTTTGGTCGTAGGCAGCACGGGCTTTGCGAATTAAAAATCGCAAATCCGCTTACACAGTTACATCTGCTTAAACGCAGCCGAGAGGAGGCGATAAGATTGCTTGCCCGCGATTCCGGACTAATTGAAAGGACAGGTATACTTTTGAAAGAAAAGATACTGGAAAAATTCCCGGAATACGAAAAACTTATCTTGGTAGGATAGCGGAGATGAGGATAATTGGTGGAAAGTATAAAGGCAGGTACATAAAGATGCCTTCCGGCATACGTCCGACCCAAAACAAGGTGAGAAAGGCTATATTTGACATCATTGGCGATATGCGAGGGCTGTCTTTTCTGGAGTTATTTGCCGGTTCAGGAGCGGTAGGGCTTGAAGCCGCTTCTCAGGGCGCAAGAGAGGTGGTAATGGCAGAGGATGCAACGACCTGCGTTCCCGTAATAAAGAAAAATATCACCTCTTTAGGGGAAGCAAATTGCATCCTGTATCCATTTGCCGCGGATAAGACAATAAAACTGCTTAGCAGTAAGAGGCGCAGATTTGATATAATTTTTCTTGATCCTCCGTATTACTGGGAAGAGGTAAAAAAAACCTTGCAAATCTTGGCGGGTTGTGATATATTAGCGCCCAATGGCTTTATAGTAACGCAGCATTTTAAAAAAGATAATCTCCCAGAACGCCTGGGAGATTTAGTGTTATTTAAGCAAAATACGTACGGAGACACGATTTTGTCTTTCTACAGAAAAGAAGCTTAAGAAAAATTAGATGTGTCAGATAGCAATATATCCCGGGACATTTGATCCGGTTACCTTCGGCCATATAGACCTTATGGAGAGGGCCAGTACAATTTTTTCTCCTTTGATTGTCGCGGTGGCGCACAATCCGCATAAAGAGCCGCTTTTTACCATAAAAGAAAGAGTGGAGATGATTAAAAAGGCGACAAACCATATCAATGGCATAGAGGTATGCGATTTTAAAGGGCTGGTAGTGGATTTGGCTAGGCAAAAGAAAGTCAAGGTAATTATCCGCGGTTTGCGGATGCTTTCTGATTTTGAATACGAATTCCAAATGGCCCTTACTAACAGAAAGTTGGCGCCTGATATAGAGACGGTGTTTCTGATGC
>JAMWCI010000015.1 GCA_023818655.1 Candidatus Omnitrophota bacterium | reverse complement strand
AGGAGCAAATGAACCGGATAATAACGAATTATTAGTGCAACTGCGCTATGAGTTTTAATTAATAATAAAAATAAAATAATATGGTTTAAATTAAAAATCCCCCTTTTTTCATTTAGAATTGAAAAAAGGGGGATTTTCTTGGAGGGTTTAAAAAATAAAGAGAATAATATTTATAATTTCTATAATAATTCTTTTTCTCTTGCCGCTATTTCTCTTTGCCGAGAATAAGGAAATTCTGGTGTTTGGCAGGGTTTCGGATAATCCCCGCAAGCACTATCAGAGGATGAAACCCTTTATTGACTATCTTGCCAAAAGATTGAATGATTACGGAATAAAAGGAGGAGATGTTTTCTTAGCCAATAACGACCAGCAGATGATTAAGGCTTTAAAGGAAGGCAAGGTAGATATCGTTACAGAAACTTTCTTTTCTAGTCTTATATATATGGAAAAAGCAGGAACAATTCCGATTTTAAGGAGATGGAAACAGGGCAGACCTGATTATTTAAGTTATATTTTTGTAAGAAGAGACAGCAAAATTAATTCTCTATCTGACCTTAAGGGTAAAGTAATCGCTTTTGAAGACCCCGGTTCTACTACCGGATACTTTCTTCCCAAAATAGCCCTTCTTAAAGCAGGGGTTAATTTGGTAAAATTGAATAATTGCCGAGAAAGACCACCTGAAGATAAAACCGGATATTGTTTTGCTTATGGAGAACAAAATATCGCTCTTTTAGTACATAAAAAGATAGTAGAGATAGGTACATTAAGCGATGAAGAATACCGCGAGCCGGATGAAGTACCTACGGGAATATTGGCTGATTTTAAAATAATTCATGCCACAGAATCCATTCCGCGGAATTTTATTTCCGTAAGAAAAGAATTATCTCCAGAATTAATAGGGGCGATTAAAGAAGTTCTTTTTACTATGCATCAAAATACGCAGGGGAGAGAATTAATGCGTAAACTGGAGAAGACGGTGGCTTTTGATGAATATGAAAGCGCAGATTTCGTCAGAAAAATGAAAGAATACTCGCAATGGATTAAGGACGATTTGGAGACATATAAATAAAAATGAGTTTTACAATTTTAAAATTTTTAAGGTACAGGAAATTTAAACTGAGTTTAAAATTTAAATACATTCTTTATGTCGCTATAACCACTTTATTATTTTCCTTTATTTTAATCAGTGTTTTTTTATACCGTTTCCAAAAGGGGAATAGACTTATTGTAGGTTCAGTGGAAGAGAGTGTTCGTCAGGCTATTACTGAACAGATACAAAAGAGGATAGAGATTGTCATTGATACATTAGCCAAAGATTTAATTAATCCCCTTTATTTTGTAGATGCAGAAAGGATGCGCGAGATAATTCAGCCAATTAGAAAAATGGAAGATGTGGAGTATGTGTATATTTTTGATAAAGATGGCAAGATAATTACCGATGGAACAGGAAGGAATCTTTTTTATAATTTAATTTTAGATGACCCCATAAGCAAAAAAGCAGTAAACACAGAAAAATTACTCTTGCAATGGGATAAAGGTAAAGAAATTTTGGATGCTTCTTTGCCAATATTTTTGTCTGAAGGAAAAAAAATAGGCGGCGTGCGGATAGGTTTTATGGTTAAGAAAATAGAAGAGGAAATTTCCGGAAGCAAAAACAAAATCGTGGGTATAATTACAGGGATTATTAAGAGCTCGACAGTTCTTGCATTCGTCATCAGTATCATCTTTGTTGCACTGGGCATGTTATTTTCTTTATATATTAGCAACCTATTGGTAAAGCCAATCCTTAAATTAACCGAAGCTGTAAAAGAGTTTGGGAGAGGAAACATTAAGACAAAAGTCTATATAAATACAAAAGATGAATTAGAGGACTTGGCTTTTTCTTTTAATCAGATGGCAGATGATTTAGCAAAGAGAGAGGAGGAATTAATAGAACTTAACCTTGCCACTAAAAGATTAGCCACATATTTAGAGACAGACTCTCTTCTTCGTGAGGCGTTAGAGGCGATAAAAAAACTAATCAAAGCAAGCAAGGGCTCAGTTATGTTATTAGAAAATAATTATCTTGCAGTAAAGGCAAACTTTGGTTGGAAGCCCGGAGAGATAGTAAGAAAAAAATCTTTTGCTATTGGCGAAGGAATTGCTGGCGAAGTGCTACGTAAAAAAACCACTATTCTTGCTAACGATGTCAATAATCATCCCTTATTTAAACGCGAAGACAACAAAATCTGGTTTGGTTGTCGGCATCTCCTTTGTGTCCCTCTTGTTTATGAGAATACAATAAAAGGCGTAATTAATATCCAAGACAAAATAAATAATCAAACTTTTAATCAAAGAGATATTGAGTATGCAGAAGTAATTGCTTCTTCTGTAGCCTTGGCTCTCAGTAATATAGATTTAATTCAAGAGAAAATAAAAAAGACCCAGATGGAGCATGAGCTTAAATTAGCCAGTTCTGTTCAAGCAATGCTTCTTTCTCGCCAGGACCCGGAGTATGAAGCGATAAAATTAGCCAGTTTCTATGATTCCGCTACTGAGACGGGTGGAGATTGGTATGGTTATCTTGAGGATAGAAATTCTCAAAAACTCACTATTCTCATCGGCGACGTTTCCGGACATGGAGTTGCTGCTGCGCTTATTACAGCGGTAATGGATAGTTTTTTTAAAACAGTGGAGGTTTTGAAAGAGAGGCATCTTGTTGTTAATCATAATCAAATTTTATATGAACCCTTGAGTCCAGCCAACATTTTGAGATTACTTAATAAAATAATCTTTGATATCGGCGCTAGAAAAATAGGGGTAACTTTTTTTGTTTCAACTTTTGATTTTAAAGAAAAAACCATTACTTTTGCTAACGCAGGACATAATCCCCCGTATCTTTATCGACCGATAATTACTGAAGATGATTTCGCGGTTGGGATAAAAAGAAACCTTAATGTTTTAATCAGTAAAGGAATTCGCTTAGGAGATGAATCTGAGGTAGATTTTGAGGAACGAAAGATGAAGATAAAAGAAGGAGATTTATTATTTTGGTTCACGGATGGAGTAGTGGATATGGAGGATTCCAAAAGAGAGATATTTGGTGAAAAACGTTTAGAAAAAATTTTGGTTGATTCTGCAAATTTAGAAGTTTCCCAGATTAAAGAAATAATTTTAAATAATTTATATAATTTTCTTGGGGGAAGAGAAAAAAAAGATGATATCGCCTTTATTGTGGGAAAGATAACTTAAAACAAAATAATTAATAAAATAAAATGGGTAAAAAAGCCACAATTTTTGTAAGAGATGAAGATTCTTCTTTAGTTTTAGAAAAAGAATGGTTTGAACGTAACGGTTTTTCTTTAGAGCTCGCTAAAGGATACTCAGAGGGATTAACTCAATTAGGAGAAAAAAAGTTTAGTTTAATAATCTCTGACCTTAAGGACTTAAATAAATTGGTAGATTTATTTGAGGCGGCACATCGCACTAATTTCTGGATTAAGACAATCGCCATTGTTGATTCCTCCTTATTCGATTTTTTAAATAAACTTTTTGATAGACCATTTTGTTTCAACATTGTTGCGGGAGGAGATAATTTTGATGCACAGAATCTGTTTATTACCATAAATAAGCTCTTTAGTCCAGATATATTTGGTTTAGAAAAATATCTTTCGGCTAAAGTAAGATTTTTAGAGCAGAAGATAACCGATTCTTATGAAAAACACAAATATATTTCTGAAGTAAGAGAATTTTTTAGGTCGGTATGTAAAAATTGTAATAACAGATTGGAAGATATTATCTTAAACATAGCGGATGAATTAATTATGAACGCTATTTATGATGCTCCTTGTGATGAAGAAGGGAATTTTCTTTATGCGGAAAAAGATCGTTCTGAACGCGTAATATTAATATTAAAAGAAGAACAAGTTGTTCAGTTAAAATGCGCTTATGATGGTAGGCGATTTATTGTTTCCGTGCTTGATTCTTTTGGGAGTCTAAACCGGATAAATTTTATAAATCATCTTATTCGTACATCCAATCTGTCTCACGCGCCATTACAAATTAAACCTGGAGGAGGAGGGACAGGGATTTATTTAATCTTAGAGTATATCAATTCTTTTGTAATAAATATAGAACCTCGTAAAAGAACTGAGGTGATTGTTATTATAGACACTTCATTACTCCTTTCTGAATTGCAAAAGGCAAATAAATCCTTCAATATATTTTCGGTTTGTGAAGAGTTTTATATTTCCGATATGTTAAATGTAACCAAAGAGGAATTGGAAGATGTGCTTATACTTAGTTTTAAAGGGATTATGGATGAAAATTCTAATCTTGGAAGAATTTTTGATACCGATAAATCAGTTATTAGAATTAATTTGAAGGGGATAAAGAGGATAAACTCCTGTGGCGTGAGAGAATGGGTAAACGCAATCCGAACTATTCCTGAGAACAAAAAAGTAGAATTTATAGATTGTTCTCCAGCAATTATAAAACAATTCAATATGATTAGTAATTTTGGCGGCCCTGGTAAAGTGATTTCATTCTTAGCTCCTTATTTTTGTTCTCGCTGTAATAAAATATGGGATGAGACAATCGAGATCGGACAGCATTTAGAAGAATTAGTAAATTTTAAAGCCCCTCAACTTAAGTGCCCTCAGTGCAAAGATGATTTAAAATTTGACGATTTAGAAGAAAAATACTTCCAATTTATAATTAATCAAGAAAGTAAGTTATAAAAAGATGGTAAAGATAAAAATTAAAAATCTCCTTGAAAATCGTGATTTTTTAGAATTATTTTCCGACCCCTTATATATTGTAGACAAAAATAAACACTTTATCTATTACAATTATGCCTTTCTTAACCTTTTTAATTTTAACTTCCGCGATTTAAAAGAAAATAATCTATGTCATGAATATATACAGATGAGTATTTGTAATGATAGTTGTCTTGTGGATAAATGTTTGGCAACAGGTAAAATCTTAACTTTAAGAGAAATAGAGACATATGATAGAGAAGGAAACTTTCTTTCGCTTTGGTTAAATGCTTATCCTCTATACGATGAAGAGGATAAGCCAGCGGCTGTTTTAGTTATTTTAAGAGATATGACTGCCGAGAATGAAATACATAATAAGTTTAAAATTCTCTATGAAAAGGAAAAGCAGGCAAAGATAATCTTGGAGGAGACAGTAAAAGAAAGAACTGAACAATTACGGCAAGCAAATTTAGAATTGAAACTTCTTAATAATAAATTAAAAGAAGTGTCCATCCGCGATGGCTTAACCGGGATATTTAATTATCGTTACTTTTATAGTCAATTAGAATTATTTTTTAAAGAAGCAAAGGAAAAAAACAAGGAATTAAGCTGTCTATTGATAGATATAGACCATTTTAAGTCCATAAATGATAATCATAACCATTTATTTGGAGATTTTGTTTTATCCAGGGCAGTAGAGATATTTAAAGATGTTTTTGATGATGCCCAGCAAATTTTAGCACGTTATGGTGGAGATGAATTTGTGTTGCTTTTACCTGAAAGTGGTTATGATAAAGCCAAAGATTTAGCCCAGAGAGTCCGAGAAAAAATCTCTCAAACGCTTTTTAAGAACGAATACTTTTCCACCAAAATTACTTTAAGTATTGGCATTACCTCTATTCCTTATGACCAAAAGAATATGCGGACAAAAGAAGATTTAATAAAATTCGCAGATCAGGCTCTATATGAAGCTAAAGCCAGCGGTAGAAATAAAGTAGTATGTTTTAAAGACATCTACTATAAAGTACTAATATAAAGTACTAAACGTATAAAGTAACCTATAAGGACAGGACTATAAGGACCAGGACTATAAGGACCGTTTCCTTTTATCTTCTTGTCTATGAAAGAATTCTGAAGGAACTGTCCCTACTCTTTGAAAAAGTCTGATGGAAATCTTCTCCTTCTATTCTATGATTCCGAGATTAATCCTTTAAAAACAGGTCTCAAACCACCCCTAATTATCTCCATCATCCGCTTGAGAAGCTCAGCTTGCGGGTCGCTTAAATCAGGAAGGCAGCTTTTTCTTTTAAATAGTCGCCTTTTAAAGTGTAACGCATCATTTCATATTGTACGAGCCTTGCCAACCATAATGTAAACTATCTTTCGCACTTTTGATATTGCCTAAGGAATAAAAAAGGCATATCCTCTTAGGTTGATAAACTATCAATTTATTAACCTAACCGAGCCGTAAGGCTCAGCAAATGAGGATACGCCTATGGGGCATCCGGTAAACTTTTCTAGGGATACTCTACCAAAGCAATGGCAATATGTAAAGCGTAATCTACAGGAGCTATGCTTTAAAACAAAAGTGCGAAATATTGCTTGCTTAACTGTACACTATTTTTCCTTGACCCGATTACATTTAAACTATATAATAATATTTTACTTCTTATATTCTAACATTAAGTTTTTCAGGAGGTTGACAAATGTATGCAGTAATTGAAGTTGGAGCAAAACAGTATAAGGTAAAGAAGGACGATGTGATTGACGTAGAAAGGCAGGATGCCCAAGAGGGCAAAGAATTATCTTTAACCAAGGTGCTTTTAGCGGCAGATGAGGGGAAGGTTGTAGTTGGCCAGCCATACTTGAAAGATGTAAAGGTAAAGGCCTTACTCTTGAAGCACTTAAGAGGGGAAAAAATAATTTCTTACAAATATCGGCGTCGTAAATCCTCACACTGGAAAAAGGGCCACCGTCAGGAGTTAAGTCGGCTGAAAATAAAAGAGATAGAGATGTCTTAAGACATGTTCGTTGACCATGTCATAATAAAAGTTAAAGCCGGAGATGGCGGACGTGGTTGTCGCAGTTTTTATCGCGACAAATATAGCCGCAAAGGCATTCCTGACGGAGGGGATGGCGGAAAAGGCGCCGATATCATCATAAAGACTGACCGCAACCTGTATACGCTATTAGATTTTAAATATCGCGGGCATTTTATTGGGCATAATGGCGCTCACGGCTCGGGTAAAAACAAAAAGGGTAAGGATGCTGAGGATATAGTTATCCGCGTTCCTATTGGCACTGTAGTAAAGGACGCGCATAGTCAGTGTGTTTTGAGGGATTTGAAAGAGGATAACGAATCATTTGTAGTTGCCTTAGGAGGCAAAGGTGGACTGGGTAACCGGAAAAAAGAAGAGCCTACAGAAGGTCAGCCCGGAGAAGAAAAAGAGATAATTCTGGATTTAAAACTTATTGCAGACGCAGTGGTTGTCGGATTTCCCAATGCAGGTAAATCCACTTTTATATCAGCGGTTTCTAATGCCCATCCTAAAATAGCAGCCTATCCTTTTACTACCAAAATGCCGGTATTAGGGGTGGTGGATGTCGGCGACAAAAAAATTGTGATTGCTGATATCCCGGGTTTGATTGAAGGGTCATCCTGCGGCAAGGGATTGGGCGATAAATTTTTAAGGCACATAGAGCGCACAAGAGTTCTTATCCATATGGTGGATATGTCAGGAGTAGAAGGCCGTAACCCTGTGGATGATTACAATATTATAAACCGCGAATTAAAGAATTACAGCAAGGAAGTCGCCAGGAAAAGACAGATTATCGTCGCAAATAAGATGGATTTGGAAGGTGCGGCAGAAAATCTTGAGCGGTTTAGGAAGGTAGTCAAGAAAAAGGTTTATCCTATTTCTGCCTTGAAAAAAACAGGTCTGGAGGAGTTAATTGCGGCAGTTGCAGAAAGAGTATAAGAGGATTGTAGTCAAAATAGGCGCAAGTCTCATCTATCAGGAAAAAACCGGTTTTGACGAGCCGCGAATAAGAGAAATAGTTTCTGAGATTGCGCAGTTGGCGACTGCGGATAACCAGATAATCGTGGTTTCTTCCGGAGCTATTGCCTTGGGCATGTCCATTTTAAGACTGCATTCCCGACCCAAGGAATTATCCGTGCTGCAGGCAGCGGCGGCGATAGGTCAGCATGAGTTAATGGGTATGTACAGGATGCTCTTTAAAGAAAAGGGGCTATCCTGCGCGCAGTTGCTTTTAACCTGGGAAGATTTTGCCAACCGCAAGCGCTATTTAAATGCCAAGAACACCCTTTCTACCCTGATAAAATTTGGATGCATCCCTATAATTAATGAGAACGATACAGTAGCCACTGAAGAGATTAAATTTGGGGATAACGACTGTCTTTCCGCATTAGTGGCTACCCTTATAAACGCCGATTTGCTGATTATGCTTTCTGATGTAGATGGTCTTTTGGATAACAATAAGAAGGTAGTGCAGGTAGTAGAGAAGATAACGCCGCAAATAAAGGCGCTGGCCTGTCCCACCAATAAAAGAACCTGCGTGGGCGGTATGGTTACAAAAATAAAGGCGGCAGAGATTGTCACCGCTTCGGGTATACCCTGCATTATCGCTAATGGAAGAAAAAAGAACATTATTCAATCTTGCTTATCGGAACAGTATACTGTCGGCACTATTTTTCTGCCAAAAGTAACTTCTTTGACTGCAAGAAAACGGTGGATAGGTTTTGGAGCTAAAAGCAAGGGAAGGGTTATTGTGGATGATGGCGCCAAAAAGGCAATCCTCAACAATAAGAGTCTGCTTTCTGTGGGCGTATTGGGTCTGCATGGCGATTTTGAGAGTGGCGATATCGTCAGTATCTGCGATAAGGAATGTCGGGAGTTTGCGCGGGGTAAGGTTACAGTTACGGCAAGACAATTGGAGTCTATTAGAGGCAGACGTTTTGAAAACGAGATTGTGCATCGGGATAATATTGTAGTGCTATGAGACTAAAAGAGGAAATTACAAATTTAGCCAAAGGCGCAAGGCAGGCTGCCCGCCATTTGGTAAATCTGTCTTCCACGGTAAAGAACAAGGTCATTAAAGAGATGGCAGAGGCGCTCCTTGCAGAAAAAAAGAGTATTCTGGATGCCAATGCCAAGGATTTGCGTCAAGGACGAATGCAGCGATTATCTTCTGCTTTTATAGACAGACTTACCCTTACCGAGAAAAGGATTAGAGAGATGAGTGATTCTCTCTTTGAGATTGCCAAATTGGATGACCCTGTGGGAGAGTTGATAAAGGAGTGGAAGACAAAAAGCGGCCTTTGTATAAATAAGGTGCGCACGCCTATAGGAGTAATCGCGATAATATACGAATCCAGGCCAAATGTTACCAGCGATTGCATTGGTTTATGTTTTAAGGCTGGAAACAGCGTTATCTTGCGCGGAGGAAGCGAATCCCTGAATTCAAATCTGGCAATATTTAGGGTGTTAAAAGAGGTGCTCAGTAAGAATGGTGTGCCTGAAAACGCCGTAAATATGGTTTCTGTATCCGACCGTCGCGCAGTGGATATACTTCTTAAATTAAACACTTATATTGATTTGGTTATGCCTCGCGGAGGAGAGGGGTTGATTAGGCGCGTTACTGCTGTCTCGCGGATACCTGTGATTAAGCATTACAAGGGGATATGTCACGTCTATGTGGATGAGTGGGCAGATTTGAATATGGCAGAGAGGATTTGTTTTAACGCCAAAGTACAGCGGCCGGGCGTATGCAATGCTATGGAGAGTATGCTTGTGCATAAAGACGTCGCAGCGCGGTTCCTTCCGGGTATGCTTAAGAAATTTTTGGAGGCAGGCGTCCAGATACGAGGTTGCGGTATCACCCTTAAGATAGGCAGGGGCGCAAAGGGTATAGTGAAGGCAACGAAGAAGGATTATTTTACTGAATACTTGGATTTGATCCTTTCGGTAAGAGTTGTAGATAATATAGAGGAGGCCATAGAGCATATTAACTACTATGGTTCACATCATTCCGACACTATTGTTACAGATGATGAAGAGAATGCCGCAAAGTTCCTGCGAGAGGTGGATTCCGCCTGCGTTTATGTCAATGCTTCCACCCGTTTTACCGACGGGTATCAATTTGGCTTAGGCGCAGAGATAGGCATTTCTACGGATAAACTGCACGCCCGCGGGCCAATGGCGCTGGAGGAACTTACCACTTATAAATACCAGATTTACGGCAATGGGCAGATTAGGGTATAGTTTATAAGATTAAAATGAAAATAGGAATTTTAGGGGGGACATTTAATCCGATACACACCGGCCATTTAATCCTTGCGGAAGAGGCGCGAGAAAAATTAGATTTGGATAAAGTCGTATTCGTGCCTACCTTTATTCCGCCGCATAAAGATAACGGTAATATCGCCTCCGCTGTAGAGCGTTTGCATATGGTAAAACTGGCGATAAAGGGCAACAGTTATTTTACTGTATCCGACACAGAAATAAAAAGAGGCGGCCGTTCGTATACTATAGATACTATCAGGGAATTTAAGGAAAAATATTCCCGTAACGAACTGTATTTTATTATCGGCTCTGACCTCCTAAAATATCTGGATGAATGGAAAGATTTGAGTCAGATTTTGAAGATGGTTAAATTCATCGTGGCCACCCGTCCAGGATATCCGCTGGAGAAGATTCCTTCTCATATTGAAACTATGGATATACGGGCAGTGGACATCTCTGCCTTTGAGATACGTCAGGCGATAAAGGCAGATAAATCGTTTAGGTATCTTGTGCCCGAGGCAGTCTATAACTATATTCTCAAAAAGAGGTTATATAAATGAAGATAAAGGTTGCTCCGTCAATATTATCCGCGAATTTTGCATGCCTTGAGCAAGAGATAAGAAGCGTAGAAAAGGCAGGCGCAGACCTTTTGCATATTGATGTGATGGATGGACATTTTGTGCCCAATATCACCATAGGTCCATTAGTGGTAGGACATATACGCAAGGTTACCAGTCTTCCTCTGGATGTGCACCTGATGATTGAAGACCCCCAGAAGTATCTTAAGCCGTTTATTGCGGCTGGGAGCGATATGATTACGGTGCATATCGAAACTGTAAGTTTAGCGCAGATAAAGCGCATAAACAGAATACTGCGGACAAGGCGAATGAAATTCGGTATATCTCTAAATCCAGCGACGCCTATAAGTAAAATAAGACCGCTTTTGGGTTTTATAGATTTTATACTGGTGATGTCAGTGTATCCGGGTTTTGCAGGACAAAAATTTATACCCAAGGCAGTTTCCAAGATAAGAAAACTTCGTTCTGTATTCAGCAGGGATATCGCTGTAGATGGCGGGATAAATGAGCAGAGCGCAGGAAAAGCTGTTCAGGCAGGCGCGAATATCCTTGTTAGTGGCTCTTATATTTTTGGGGCTAAAGACAGGAAGAAGGCAATAGAAAGGATAAGAGATGCGGGATAATATACCTATTAAGTTCGGCACCGATGGTTGGCGGGCGATTATTGCTGATACTTATACTTTTGAGAATGTAAGGGTTGTCTCTCAGGCAGTAGCGGATTATCTGGGAGAAGACAAGAAAGTAGCTGTAGGTTTTGATACGCGTTTTCTTTCCGCTGATTTTGCTTATGCGGCGGCGGAGGTACTTGCCAATAATGGCATAGAGACGATTTTATCAGACCGGTTTATACCCACCCCGGCTTTGAGTTTCGCCGTAAAGAGTAGAAGACTGGATTTAGGGGTGATGATTACTGCTTCTCATAATCCTGCTGAGTACAATGGGTATAAAATTAAACTTTCTTCCGGAGGAGCGGCTGGGCCAGAGGTTACGAAGAAGATAGAAGCCTTTTTGTTTAAAAATCCTGTTAAACAAAATAAATATACAGGTGGATTAATTAAGAAAGAAGACCTGACGAAGGATTATGTGCGTTTCCTGCGTTCCTACATAGACCTGAAAAGAATCAGAGATAAAAAATTTAAAGTTTTGGTGGATGCTATGTACGGCGCTGGCAATACCTTTATCGCCGAGGTGTTAAAAGGCACAAAGATACGGCTGGAGTTTATGCGCAATACCGTTAATCCTTCTTTCGGCGGAAGGCGACCGGAACCAGTAGAAGAGAATCTGGAAGAGCTTAAGAGGAAGGTAAAAGAGGGTAGGTTTGATTTGGGGATTGCCTTGGATGGAGACGCGGACAGGATTGCCGCAGTTGCTCCGGGAGGTATTTTTATCCACCCGCAGAAGATTCTTGGCTTACTTGCCATCCACCTTAATCAGGACAGGGGCTTAAGCGGTGGTATTGTCAAGACTATCTGCGGCACAACGATGATTGACCATATTGCCCAGTCTTTAAAAATTAAATTATACGAGACACCCGTGGGCTTCAAATATATCTCTAACCTTATGGAGACGGAAGATATTGTTGCCGGAGGGGAAGAGGCTGGAGGGATGGGTGTCAAGAATTATATCCCGGAGCGTGACGGCACTATGGCAGGTTTGTTGTTATTAGAAATGATGAGTTACCGTAATAAGAATATGCTTAAGATTTTGAATGAGATGGAGAAACAGTTTGGTAGATATTATTACCTGCGCCGCGACCTCGCGTTAAAGGAACGTAGAGAGCCAGATGTTAATAATCTGCCTAGTCAGCTTTTGGGTAAAGCGGTAGTTACTGTTAAGAATTATGACGGCGTAAAACTTATCTGCGAGGATGAGAGCTGGCTGATGTTTCGCGGCTCAGGAACAGAGCCGATAATGCGTATTTATTCCGAGGCAAAAACTTTAAAACGGGCAAAGGAATTATTGCGGCTCGGTGAAGAGATGGTTTTTGATTAAGCGATGCCGTAAGGCAAATTCAGGATAGAAAGGGGGAGGTTGCGCATTTGGGTTAAGTCAATCAAGAATAGACAATAGGATAAAAAACGACGATTATTGATTAAAATTAATAAGCATATTTAGAAGGAGAGATAGAAAATGTCAGATACAAAGAAAGAATTAGAGGAACTTTACAATCAGAGCATAAAATTGATTCGCGAGGGTCAGATTGTTACAGGCAAGATTGTTAGCATTGGTCGAAAAGAAGTATTGGTAGATATAGGGTTTAAATCCGAAGGAATTGTGCCGATTACCGAGTTCGGTCAGCAGGACCTAGAGGTGGGAAAAGAATTGGAATTTTTTGTAGAGTCTCTGGAGAATGATGCCGGTGGTATAGGTTTATCCCGCGAAAAAGCCATCCGCATACACGGATGGGACAAAATCGTAAAATTCTCCCAGACCGGAGAGCTGGTTGATGGCAGGCCGGTTAAGAAAGTCAAAGGCGGATTTTTGGTAGATGTGATGGGTATTGAAGGATTTCTTCCGTCTTCGCTTTCTGCTTTTAAAAACGTCCCTGATAAAGAGGTTCTCTACAAATTCTTTAAGTTTAAGATTGTGAAGATAAACAATCTCAGGCGCGCCATTATTGTCAGCAGGCGCGAGGCGGTGCAGAAGGAAAGAGATGAAGTAAAGGATAAGCTGTGGCAGGAGGTTAAGATAGGTGATATCCGTACGGGGACGGTAAAAGCGATTACCGACTTTGGGGCATTCATAGATCTGGGCGGCGTAGACGGCCTCCTGCATATTACCGATATGTCTTGGTCTAAAATCAGTCATCCTTCTGAAGTGGTGGCTATAGGAGATAAGATAGAGGTGATGATTCTCAATTTTGACAAAGAACAGGGCAAGGTTTCTTTGGGCCTGAAACAGAGGCTGCCTGACCCTTGGCAAGAGATAGATAAAAAATTTAAAGCAGGAGACAAGATAAAAGGCAAGGTAGTAAATATCGTCCCTTACGGAGTTTTTGTGGAGTTGGATAAGGGGATAGAAGGACTGATTCATGTTTCAGAGATATCTTGGACAAAGAGGGTTTCTAATCCCAATGAGATGTTTGCCGTTGGCGATATTGTAGAAACTCAGATATTGAACGTAGATAAAGATAACCGCAGGATATCCTTAAGTATTAGACAGTTAGAAGCTAACCCCTGGCTTGAAGCTGAGGCCAAATACCCTGTCGGCGCAAAGGTATCGGGAAAGGTAAGGGGTTTTGCAGAATACGGCGCCTTTGTAGAGCTGGATAATAACCTAGAGGGTATGATTCATATTTCTGATTTCTCCTGGACAAAGAGGGTAGCGCATCCTCAGGAGATGTTAAAAAAGGGTCAGAAGGTAGATGTGGTAGTGCTTTCCGTGGATGCGCAAAATCGACGTATTTCCCTTGGGATTAAGCAACTACAGCCTAATCCCTGGCCGGAGATTTCAGGGAGATATCCATTGGATACTGTATTGGATGCAGAGGTGGTTAGCGTTGCGGAGTTCGGCGTGTTTGTGAAGTTGGAGCCGGAATTAGAGGGTTTGATTTACGCCAGCGAGATTGACAAGGAAGCGGCTAGCCGACTTAAGCCGCAAGATAAGATTAAGGTAAAGGTGATAAAAGTAGACGCGGAGCAGGCAAAGATTGGGTTAAGCGCCAAGGTTTAGAAAAATGAAGAAGACAGATATTGACAGACAATTAGAGATAATCAAGCGGGGAGCGGTGGAGATAATCTCAGAGGAAGAGCTGAAAAATAAGTTGGAGCTCGGCAGGCCGCTTAAAATCAAAGCGGGGTTTGACCCCACAGCCCCGGATATACACTTGGGTCATACGGTGCTACTGAGGAAATTGCGGCAGTTTCAGGAGCTGGGACATGAGGTTTATTTTTTAATCGGAGATTTTACCGGCCAGATCGGAGACCCAAGCGGACGCTCTGAAATAAGGAAATCGTTAACCAAGGAAGAGGTATCCCGCAATGCCGCCACTTATAAGAAGCAGATTTCCAAAATCCTGGATACCGAGAAACTGAGGATTGTCTTTAACAGCGTATGGTTTGAGAAGATGTCCGTAGCGCAGATTCTTAAATTAACAGCTCATGCCACTGTCTCGCAAATGTTGGCAAGAAGCGATTTTAAGAAAAGACTATCTCGCAATGACGATGTTTCTCTTCTTGAGTTTATGTATCCGTTGTTGCAGGGCTATGATTCTGTGGTGCTGGAGGCTGACATAGAACTCGGCGGCACAGACCAGATATTTAATCTTCTTGTGGGTAGGGATATGCAGAAAGACTTTGGCCAACAGCAGCAGGTGGTTATAACTATGCCTCTTTTAGAGGGGATTGACGGGGTGCAGAAGATGAGCAAGTCTTACGCTAACTACATTGGTATAAACGACGAACCTAAAGAGATGTTCGGTAAGCTTATGTCCATACCGGATAATCTAATGTTTAAATATTATGAACTCTTGACTTCCGAAGATTTAAGTTTGATTAAGAATATGCATCCTAAAGAAGCCAAGATAAGACTGGCTAAGATTATTATTGCCCAGTATTATTCCCAAAAAGAAGCTGAGGAAGAGGCCTTGGAGTTTGAGCGGGTTTTTGCCCAAAAAGAATCCCCTTCTGATATGCGGGTTTACCAGCTTAGCGCAGCCAGGAAGGTCATGGATATTGTTTTGGATTCAGGGCTTGTAGCAAGCAAAAATGAATTCAGGCGTCTTATTTCCCAGGGTGGAGTTTATTTTGATGGTCAGCGGATTGATAAGGAAGACACCCTTATCACTAAAACAGGCATACTTAAACTCGGTAAGCGTCGTTTTCTGAAAGTGGAGAACATAAAGGAATAGGGGGTTAGCAGGTGATATGAAAGGTATAATTCTTGCTGGCGGCAGGGCCTCCAGGCTTTACCCTATCACTAGGGGCGTCTGCAAACAGATGCTGCCGGTATACGATAAGCCGATGATTTATTATCCTCTTTCCGTGCTGATGCTGGCGGGTATCCGCGAAATATTGATTATCTCTACCCCCAAAGATACGCCACGCTTTAAAGATACCTTGGGTAAAGGTGAGGATTTGGGCATAAAATTGAACTATGCGGTTCAACCTGAGCCACGCGGCATTGCCCAGAGTTTAGTTATCGGAGAGAGGTTTATCGGAGATGATAGCGTCTGTCTTATTTTGGGCGACAATATATTGTATGGTGACAAACTTGCACAGATTGTTCAGGAGGCTGCTTCTTTAAAGGAGGGGGCTGTGATTTTTGGTTATTACGTAAAATCTCCTTCTATGTACGGAGTAATAGAGCTAGATAAGCAGTATAGGGTTATTTCCATAGAAGAGAAGCCGCTTAGGCCAAAATCTAACTGGGCAATATGCGGAATTTATTTTTATGACAATAAGGCATCCAGCATCGCGCGGATGATTAAGCCTTCGGCCCGGGGAGAGCTTGAGATTACCGATGTAAACAAGATATATCTAAAACAAGGCCAGCTCAATGTAAAGTTATTGAGTCGTGGTTATGCCTGGCTTGATGCGGGAACTTACGATTCCCTTATAGACGCATCCATATTTATCCGGACCATCGAACAAAGGCAAGGTTTAAAAATAGGCTGTATTGAGGAAGTCGCTTACCGTATGGGTTATATCAACCGTTCACAACTGCGTCGGTTGAGCCGTAAAATAAATACCAGCTACGGCGAGTATCTCGAAAGTATAGTTAATGAGTAAGATTTTAGTTCTGGGCAAAGGATATATCGGAGAAAAGGTAGCCAGCGCGTTAGGGGCGGATATTTCAGGCAAGCAATTCCAATCTTATACCGAAGCGGCGAAAGAAATCAAAAGATTCAACCCCTGGATTATTATAAACTGCATTGGCGTAACCGGAAGAAGAAATGTTGACGACTGCGAGCTCCAGAAGGATGATGTGCTGACCGCTAATTCTTTCCTGCCGTTTATCTTTGCAGAGGTCGCCTTACGCAATAAATTGCGCCTTGTGCATATAAGTAGCGGCTGCATATTTCATTATAATTACAGAAAAGATACGCCCATAACCGAGGAGAAAGCTCCGGATTTTTTTGAGCTTTTTTATTCCCGCAGCAAGATTTACGCTGAATGGGCTCTTAAGCTGCTTGCCGTTAAATACCCCATCCTTATAGCGCGCATTAGGATACCTTTGGATAGCAAACCTCATCCCAAGAATCTGCTTACCAAGCTGATAAAATACAAAAAAGTCATTGACCTGCCTAATTCCGTTACCTATTTACCGGATTTTCTTATGGCGCTAAAACATCTTATCCGGATTAAGGCGCAGGGGATATACAACGTGGTCAACGAAGGCGGGCTTTATTATCCCGACCTTATGCAGGTATATAAGAGATACGTCCCTGACTTTAATTATAAGATTGTGCCTTTTCGTAAGTTGCATCTGGTAAGGAGCAATTTAATATTGTCTTGCGCAAAGCTTAAAAAGAGCGGTTTTCAGGTTCGGCCCGTAAAAGAAATCTTAGAGGAATGCGTAAGAGAATACGTAAAATATTAGTTACCGGCGGAGCCGGCTTTATCGGCAGCGCTTTTGTAAGACTCCTGGCAAAGACTTACGCGCCAGCCAAGTTGTCTTTGGTGGTGGTTGATAAACTTACTTATGCCGGAGACCTAACCAGACTTGAAGAGGCAAAAGGCAGGTATAAATTTTATAAAGCGGATATTTCTAATAAGTCACAGATACAGAGTATTTTCAAGAGAGAAAGGCCTGTTGCGGTGGTGAATTTTGCCGCAGAGTCGCACGTGGATAGGAGCATATGCGACTCTGCCGTATTTGTCAAAACCAACGTCGCAGGTACGGACATGCTGCTGCGTGTTTCCAGAGAATATAGCGTAGTTAAGTTTATCCAAGTCTCTACTGATGAGGTATACGGGGAGATTGCAAATGGCAGTTTCGATGAAGATTCCCCCTTTAATCCAAGTTCACCTTATTCGGCATCTAAAGCCGCAGCAGACCTCCTGATAAACTCTTATATACGCACTTATAGCTTTCCTGCAATCATTGTCAGACCGTCAAACAATTACGGTCCTTGGCAATATCCAGAGAAACTTATACCACTTGCTATTTTGAAGGTATTGCGCAAGGAAAAGATTCCTGTGTACGGCAGAGGGCAGAATATACGCGAATGGTTGTATGTGGATGATTGC
This sequence comes from Candidatus Omnitrophota bacterium, assembly GCA_023818655.1. Taxonomy (GTDB): domain Bacteria; phylum Omnitrophota; class Gorgyraeia; order Gygaellales; family Profunditerraquicolaceae; genus JAMWCI01. The sequence continues at coordinate 5,288 of JAMWCI010000015.1, read as the reverse complement.
GTAAAGGGGATTTTGGCAATATTAGAGAGCGGCCGTGTTGGTTCTGTATATAATATTGGCAGCGATGAAGAGAGACGCAATATAGATATCGTAATGTTAATCCTTAAAGAAATGCATGCCAGCAACAATCTTATAGAATTTGTGAAAGACAGGCCAGGTCATGATTTAAGATATCGGCTTAACTCTGATAAGATACGCCAACAGTTACACTGGATGCCGGAAGTAAAGCCTGAGGAAGGTATAAGATATACGGTCAGATGGTGTCTTGCGCATAAAGATTGGCTGATGCGCAAATGGTCTAATATAGCTTGGCTTTATAGAAAAAATGTCTTATAAAATTGTAGGTTTGGTTGCAGCATTCTTGACTATGTTTTCCTTTGTGCCACAGATTGTCAAGATTGTAAAAACAAAATCCGCGCACGATGTCAGTATAATTATGCTTTTTCAGTTATCTATCGGCGCGCTACTATGGCTTATTTACGGTTTATCTTTGCGCGATATTATAATTGTGCTTGCCAATGGCGTTACCCTTTTAAGTCTTTTGATTATCTTAGTGCTTTATCAGAAATACGGGAGAAAACGAAACACATTATGTCAGTAGCCATAGTAACCGGTTCCTGCGGCTTGGTTGGTTCTGAGACAGTAAGTTTTTTTTCCGGAAAAGGATTGGATATTATAGGCATCGACAACAATATGAGGGAGTTCTTTTTCGGAAAAGACGGCAGTATCCTTTGGAATAAGCAACGTCTGATTAAGAATTACAAAAATTACAGGCATTTTGATATTGATATACGCGATGAATCCGGAGTAAATAAGATATTCCGCAAGTTTTCCAAAGATATCTTGCTGGTGGTTCATGCCGCAGCGCAACCCTCCCATGACTGGGCAGCGAAAGAGCCGCAGACGGATTTTAGCGTTAATGCCACCGCTACCCTGATATTGCTTGAGGCCTTCAGAAAATACTGTCCGCAGGCGGTGTTTATTTTTACCTCCACAAACAAGGTCTACGGAGACAGGCCAAACCATCTGCCTTTGGTTGAATTGGAGAAGCGCTACGAATTACCAAAGGAGCATCCTTATTATAAGGGCATAGATGAATCAATGAGCATAGACAACTGTTTGCATAGTTTATTTGGCGCCTCCAAGGTTGCGGCAGATATTCTCGTCCAGGAATACGGCAGGTATTTTGGTTTAAAGACTGCGGTTTTTCGCGGAGGATGCCTGACCGGGCCTGCGCATTCAGGCGCGGAATTGCACGGCTTTATTTCATATCTAGTTAAATGCTGCATCTTGGTGAAAAAATACAGGATATTCGGCTATAAAGGAAAGCAGGTAAGAGACAATATCCACTCCTTTGATTTGGTAAATGCCTTTTACCATTTTTTTCGGAATCCTCGCTGCGGAGAAGTCTATAATATCGGCGGAGGAAGATTCGCTAATGTTTCTATACTGGAGGCAATTGAAATATGCGAGCGCATCTCCGCAAGAAAAATGGTTGTGGAATTTGAAGATAAAAATCGCATTGGCGACCATATCTGGTGGATAAGCGATGTCTCCAAGTTTATGTCGCATTATCCAGAATGGAATTATAGATACGGGATAGAGGATACCATTAAGGATATTTACGCAGCCCATAAGGAAATATTGTAACGCTATATTTATGAAACATAGATATTCTGTAGATAGTGATAATCGCCTGGTGATAAAACCTTACGGAAAAGAAAAACCCATAAAACCAAAAGGCGCCTTTGGTGTGGATGGCTGCAATCGTTTATTCTACCGTTTGCAGGAATCACCTGCTTGGCGCAGGCAGTACAATTTAGCCCCAAAGATTATTTTTAATGGTTCATGGAAACTCGATTCTAATTATGACCTGTTGCTTGAGTTAGAGGAAAACAAGAGTCAATACGCAGGCGATACCCTCACTATTAAAGGCGATATTATTTCTATTGAAAGGGATATATTTTCTTTTGAATGCAAGAGTTACGATGAAAATGGCCTTTTGCATATTCAGATAATAAAGTTAAATGTGGTTTTGTTTTCCGACGCCTATAATCGCATCTGCGTGGAAGTGAAAAAGGCAAAACCCGATATACTTACCCTGCAGGGCGCTTGGCAGCTGAATAAAGAACAGCAGATTATTTATACATACGAAAAGACAGGGCTGAAGAGAAAAGATAAAATTTCTCATACATTGATTTTTCAAGGACGTTGGCAATTCAGCGCGGCGGATAAACTCACTTATATCCTTAAACACAGCAGCCTCTCGCGGTTTGACTTCCGCGTCCAATTAGAGACTCCCAATATCTATCCGCAGAAAAGCGTGATTAAATACCGTGTGGGTATAGGTATAAGAGAGGAGAGATTGAAGAAAAAGATTATTTGTCTATACGGCACATGGAAATTTAGCCGTAACCTCGGGTTAGTCTTCCAGATGGATTACGGAAGATACGGCTGGGAGGATGTCTTGTTTTGCGCAGATTTTGTCTTTGCCAAAGACAGGATTTCTTTTGAGTTAAAAAATAAAATAGGGACGCCTTTGGGAATAACTTTAACTTTTACGCACAGACTCTTGTATAAGCTGGATGCGCAAATTTTGTTGCGCCTTGAGGCCCGTCGCAATGAGATGGGCGTCGAGACGGGCTTTAAAATACCTTTTTAGCAAGGGTCTGGATTATTATGCATATCTTAGGGATTTCTTGTTGTTATCATGACAGCGCCGTCGCCTTAATTAAAAACGGAGAAATTATCTCCGCGGCACAGGAGGAGCGTTTTAGCCGGCGTAAGCACGATTTTAATTTTCCCATTAATGCCCTAAACTGGTGTTTGGAAGAAAACGGGCTTTCTCCTGATGACTTGGATTACGTTGTTTTCTACGAAAAACCATTTATTAAACTTGAAAGGATACTTGAGACAGCCATGCGTTTTGCGCCTTCTGGTATCAGCCAATTTGTGCAATCCGTGCCTTTGTGGTTAAAAGAGAAATTGTGGATAAAGGATATTATTGCCAAAAAGCTGAATTATAGAGGCGAGATTCTTTTTTGTCAGCACCATGAGTCGCATGCTGCTTCGGCGTTTTATCCATCTCCTTTTGAAGAGGCGGCATTCTTGACGATGGATGGCGTGGGAGAGTGGGATACCGCAAGTTTCGGCATAGGATGCGGTAACCAATTGCAGATTCAATATTCATTAAGATTTCCGCATTCACTGGGTATGCTCTATTCAGCGTTTACTTATTATACTGGATTCAGGGTAAACTCCGGAGAATATAAATTGATGGGTCTGGCTCCATACGGAGAACCGATATACAAGGATTTGATTTTTAAAGAGCTGTTGGATTTAAAAGAAGACGGCTCGTTCCGCCTAAATATGAGATATTTCGGGTTTTGCAATAGTCAACGCATGACGAATTCACATTTTGACAGGCTTTTTGGCGCAAAACCCAGAAAGCCTGAGAGTAAAATCAGGCAGATAGATATGGATTTAGCCAGTTCCATCCAGCAGGTAACAGAAGAGATAATGTTGCGGATGAGTCGTTATGTGCACAGAATTACCGGAAAAAGAAAACTCTGTTTGGCTGGCGGTGTGGCCTTAAACTGTGTAGGTAACGGCAGGATTTTACGCGATGGGCCATTTGAGGATATATGGATACAGCCTGCTAGCGGAGATGCCGGAGGGGCATTGGGTGCTGCCTTGGCAGTATGGCACAGATATTTGGGAAATAAGCGGAGTGTTAATCCAACTCGCGATTCTTTAAAAGGTTCATTTTTGGGGCCGAAATTCAGCGATGAAGAAATAGAGGAGTTTCTTAAAAAGAAAGGTATTTCTTACCAGAGGCTTAATCGAGAAGAGGTGGCTGATTTTACTGCGGAGTTAATCGCAAAACAAAATGTCGTTGGTTGGTTTCAGGGGCGGATGGAATTCGGTCCGCGCGCCCTCGGCAACCGCAGTATTATCGCGGACGCCAGAAACCCGCAGATGCAATCCAAGATGAATTTAAAGATTAAATTCAGGGAATCTTTCCGGCCTTTTGCTCCGACAGTCTTGCGGGAGCACGCTGGAGAATGGTTTGAACTTGAGAAACCCAGTCCGTATATGTTAATTACCGCGCCGCTGAGGCAGGAGAAAAGGCTGGCGTTGCCTAAAGAGGCGCTTGAGCTTAAAGGTCTAGATAAATTGAAGGTTATTCGCTCCGAGATTCCGGCAGTTACGCATATAGATTATTCTGCCAGAATCCAGACCATAGAACGCCAGGATAACCCGCTTTACTATGACTTACTGGTTGCTTTTTATAAAAAGACCGGCTGCCCCGTAATTATTAATACATCTTTTAATATCAGAGGAGAGCCGATTGTCTGTACCCCTGCTGACGCCTTTAATTGTTTTATGCGCACTGATATGGATTATTTGATTATGGGGTCATTTGTGTTGGATAAGCAAAGACAGAAAACTCCCACTGATGAAATAGAGCCGCTTAAATATCAGGAACTGGATTGATGGTTAAGGTAAAAGAACAAGAGGTTAAGATATTCGGATTAGCGCTGAGTGTTGTCTGTTTGTTATTTTACGGGAAGACAAACAGGATGGGAAAAGAATATTCAGGATATTTTTTAATTGCAGCGCTATTTTTAGCCTTATCTGTTATAGTTAGACCGCGTATTCTCTTTCCGCTGCGCGGTATGCTTAAGTTAATTCTCAATGGCATAATCTGGGTTTTAAGCAGAATGATGCTTATGGCTATTTTTTATTTAATAATTTTTCCCCTTGGGATATTGCGCGGAATAATAGAGAGAGATTTTCTTGGTATTGAGCGGAGTAGCGTGGTAAATTACTGGATAGAAAGAAAAGAAGCGCCTGACAAAGAGAATTACAGGCGCCAATTTTAATCAGGAGGCAGTGATGTCTAAGATTTCTATATTGAAAGAACTGTGGGATTTTATGAAGATAAGAAAAAGATACTGGTTGTTGCCTATCCTGATTATGCTAGCTATCTTTTTCTGGCTTATCATCTTTACCCAGTCGTCAGCAGTTACTCCGTTTATTTATACTTTATTTTAGACAGCTCCCTGACAGGTATGCAGATGAATAAAAGACAGCTTATTTCGGGTATATGCGACAATATCGTTTATTGCACTATTATTCTTTTGCCGTTTGCAGGCAGCTTTTCCTCTGCCGCAGTGAATGCCTTTATCGGCATCTCTGGTTTTTTCTTCCTACTTAAAAAGATTTTAAACAAGGACAAATCCCTGGCGCCTATTCCTATCCTGGGCGCTTTTATAGGTTTAATA
>JAMWCI010000081.1 GCA_023818655.1 Candidatus Omnitrophota bacterium | reverse complement strand
TGTTAAAGGCTGGGAGCTTATTGAAGGCAAGAAGATAAAGAAGGTCTTTAAATTTAAAGATTGTATTGAGGCAAAGTATTTTGTGGATATTATCAGCATTATCGCCGAAGAGCATGGCCATCATCCTAACATTACGATTATTTACAATAAAGTAACCATAACACTTACTACGCATGGTATCGGCGGGCTTAGCGGCAACGATTTTATTATGGCAAAATTTATAGATGAGCTGGAAGAATAGCCAGATACAGATTATCTATTGAGCTATAGAAGTTGGCCCATATAAAGACCTTAAAAGAGAAAGGAGATTTGACAATGAAGAAAATGACAGGGCAGCGTCTTATTAATGCCTTTGGCGGAGAGAGCCAGGCGAATATGAGGTATTTGCATTTCGCCAATTAGGCCGAAAAAGAAAATTTTAAGAACGTAGCGCGTCTCTTCAGGGGCGATTGCGCGCGCGGAATTCATTCATGCCCAAGACCACTATCAGGAATTGGGGCATCTTGAAGGAGGTTTCGTTGCCAACAGCATGGCTGCGTTCGGACCGGGCGATACGAAGAAAAACCTGAAACTCGCTGTTGCCGGGGAAACATTTGAGATTGAATAGATGTATCCCGCATATATCGAAGTAGCAAAATTTCAGAAGGAAGAAGGGGCAAAAAGAAGTTTTCAATGGGCTTATAGTACCGAGAAAATGCACAAAAAGCTTTATGAGAAAGCGTTTGAGGCCGTTAATAATGACAAAGATGTTACACTGGGAGCGGTTCAGGTCTGTGAGGTATGCGGGTATACCCTTGAAGGAGATGCACCGGACAGGTGTCTTCTCTGCAACGTCGCTAAGGACAGATTTACCGCTTTTAAATAAATAGAAAGGCAATTGTCGGGCAACTTTTCGTTGGCGGCAATCTAATCTCTCAAACCACTTATATTTGTCTTATGTCTGCGTTGAGATTATCAGCTTTTTTAAAGGATTAGAAGTTGGCGGCGTCTAAACCATTAAATATGACAGTCAATATTGAAGAAGTCTTCAGGCAGTATAAAAATAAGATATATGGGCTGGCTCTCAGTATGACTAAAAACACAAAGGAAGCCGAAGATATTGCGCAGGATGTATTTTTAAAGATAATCACAAAAATCCACACCTTTAAAGCTAAATCAAGTCTGTCTACTTGGATATATAGAATTGCCTATAATGAGGCGCTGATGCATTTACGCAAGGCAAAGAATTTAAACAAAATAAATTATCATGGTTTTAAAGAGTCGCGGATAACCAGTAAAGATAAAGGATTCTTTATAAATTGGCCACTTTTGCCAGACGGGTTAAGCGAAGAAGATGAATTGAAGAAAGATATTGACCAGGCGATAGCGCTTATGCCCATTAAATATAGATTGGTTCTTTTACTAAGAACCCTTGAAGGGTTATCTGTTAAAGAGACGTCGCAGATATTGAACCTCAAAGAAAATTCGGTTAAATCTCGATTACACAGGGCAAGACTTATAATTCATAAGGCGCTTTCAGACTATAGAAAAACAAAAACCGCAAGAGTAGCTATGGGAGACGACCGTTTCTGCGGCATTGCCACCCGTTTCATATATGACTATATAGAAGGGCATTTAGACAATACGAAAGAAAATGATTTCCTAAAGCACCTATCGGATTGTTATGATTGCAATGTGTTCCTTGATAGCTATAAAAGAGCAATATCCATTACCAAGGCCTTACAATGCGCAGATCTTCCCAAAAACCTGCAAGATAAGATAAAAACCTTCCTTGCCCATCAAGTTAATTAACATAACCTCAAACTTTTCGCTCAGGTTAAATAATAAATTTCCGGGAACCTTTCCGCGGCAACTGCATCTAAATATAAAGAAGAAAAGGAGGCATTAAAATGGCTAAGATAATCACAAGGGAGGAGTTTATTAAGTTAATGGGGACAAAAGAGCAAGTTAAACTTGTGGATGTGCGCAGCAGGGAAAACTACCAAAAAGAACATATCCAGAATGCTATCTCTTTGCCTGTAGATGAGATAGAGGGAAAGGTTCAAGAGTTGCTGGATAAAAAGGAGAAAATCGTAGTCTATTGTGCAAGTTTTGAATGCCAGGCCAGCGTGCATGCCGCTCAAAAATTGCAAGCGTTGGGCTACAACAACGTATTAGTTTATAAAGGCGGCCTTAAAGATTACAAGGAGGCTGGATTTGTTTTGGCCGGAAGTCTTCACGAGACAGTGGCCAGCAAATCAGGCTGTTACGGTTGTTAGCGCATTTTAAGAGGAGGTGATTAGCATGGCCAGACTGAAGAATATCAGAGAGAAGGTTAAACGGGTAATAGAAAAAGCAAAAAGTAAAATGAAACGCAACTGTTAAAAGACTTTAACTATCAAGGGGAGGCGAATGAGATGAAAAATAAAATAGTAACGTTGGTGCCCGGAGCGTGTATCTACCACGATATCAAAAATGAGAGACTTCTTTTAGCTGAGGTAGAATTACCGGGGGTGAAAAAAGAAGACACCGAGCTGGATGTCAACGAGGATGGTTTCTGCGTAAGAGCGAAAAGGAAAAATTATATTTATGATTCCTGCTTCGAGACCGCGCATCGAATAGAACCTGACAAAACTACAGCGCGTTTCCAAGAGGGCCTGCTCAGATTAAGCATGCCCATAAGGTCAGAAGCAGCTCATGCGCGCACAATTGCCATTAGATAATTCCAGATAGCGTGGTAGTAAATAAGATCCAAGGCTCTCTATCTTCTGCAAGGTGGGGGGCGGGTTTATTTTTTCTTCCCTATTGGACTAAGGTCCAATTTACGCAATTTTTTTCTTTTGCTAATATTTATTAATTCCTTACTGAACATTATGGATGAAACTAAAGAGGAGACGTATCTTATGAAGCCTAAAATAGGAGTTGTATATTACAGTATGAGCGGTAACACATTCCGGATGGCGCAGGCAGTTTGTCAGGGGATAGAAGAAGTTGATGGCCAGGCTATATTACGGACCGTACCGGAATTGTTGCCTAAAGAGATAATCGAATCTGACGAGCGAATTAAAAAAGCCAAAGAAGCGCAGAAAGAGGTTGCAGTCGTCAAAGTAGAGGAATTGGCAGAATTTGACGGTATTATTTTAGGTTCACCCACACGATTTGGGAATATGTGTTCACAGTTAAGGAACTTCTTAGACCAAACAGGAGGGCTTTGGCTAAAAGGGGTATTGATTAATAAACCTGCAGGGGTATTTTGCTGTACAGCTTCTTTGCATGGCGGTCAGGAGACAACTCTTATTTCAATGATGTTTACTCTACTTCACCACGGAGCATTAATAGTAGGCGTTCCCTACAGTATAAAAGAATTGATAGAAACCAGAAGCGGGGGTACCCCATACGGTCCAACAGCCGTTGTGGGAACTATGGCAGAACAGCCCCCAAGAAAAATTGATTTAAAAATTGCTCGGGAGTTAGGTAAAAGAGTAACCCGGATTGCACAAAAATTAATAAATTAAGGATGCTTAATATAAAATCCATCAAGACCCAGCTCATTATTTATTTGCTAGTCGTTGCGTTAGCCCTGGCAGTAAGAGGGAGAGATTTTTCTTTTCTGGTTGCCCTTGCCATCGCTGTGTTTGCAGCAACTCTTATTGAAACGCTTATTTTATATGTGAGAACAAAGTCATTTAAGATTGCTTCAAGCCCAATAATTACTGGCATGATTATTGGATATGTGCTTTCAGGTGATACAGCGTGGTGGAAATTAACGCTTACAGCATTGGTAGCTATTTTTTCCAAATACTTGTTTGTCTTTAAGAAAAAACATATTTTTAATCCCGCGGCTTTCGGCATATTTTTATCAACATTGATGCTTGGTACTTCTACCCAATGGAAAGGTACTTACATGTGGTATGTATGGGTGCCCTGCGGCCTTTATTTTGTGCAAAGGATAAATAAAATGGAAATCATCATCGGGTATACAATCGTCTCGTTAGCTTTATTTGGAATACAGGCAGTCCTGCAAAAAGTTTCCTTATTAAATATATTAGGATATTTTAGTTACTTTTACATTTTTATTATGGTTATCGAACCTAAGACAACACCATCCAAACCAATAGCGAAATACATCTTTGGCGCAGGCACAGCCGCGCTTATTTTTGCATTTACTGAATCCGGAGTTAGGTTTGACGCTGAGTTGTTTAGTTTATTACTGGCAAACATTATGGTGCCTTTGCTAAATAAAAAACGACAAGGAGGTGTGGCATGAAGCGGATATTGGTAGTAATAGGGTTTTTGTCAGGTTTAGTTTTTACTTCAACAGCCTATGCCCATCCGCCGTCTGATATTAAGGTAACCTTTGACCCCGAGACACAGATGCTTGAGGTAGTGATTGCGCACAATGTAAGCAATCCGATTAGCCACTATATTAAAAAAGTGGACATCGGTCTTAATGGAAAAGAGATTATTGAACATATAATCTCCCGGCAGGACAATAATCAGACTCAGACAGTTCGTTATCTTATCCCTGATGCTAAATCCGGTGATGTGATTTCGGTAGAGGGCTATTGCAGTATTAGCGGTAAATTGAAGAAGGAAATTACAGTGAGGGAAAAATAGAAAGAGGATGTTTACGGTTGAATTAGAGGAGTAAATTATGCGACCTTTAAAACCCAAGGTATCTATTATAGGAGCAGGGAATGTGGGGAGCTCATTCGCCTTTGCTTTAATGATTAGCGGGATAGCCAGGGAGATTGTCATTATTGATAAGGAAGCGAAAAAAGCCGCTGGCGAGTGCATGGATTTAAACCATGGCTTAAGTTTTACTCATCCTGCGGATATTTCTTTTCAAGGATGCGAAGGTTGCGTTGGTTCTGATATTGTCGTGATAACCGCAGGAGCGAAACAAAAACCCGGTCAGATAAGAATAGACTTAGCCAAGACTAACACCGATATATTCAAAGAAATTATCCCTGAAGTTACAAGATAGACCGTATACGTAACAGTCTATCTACCAAGTAATTGCGGAAGAAATATTGTTCTTTAGCCGCAAAACACGGCAGAAAAGCCACAGTATTTTTTAGGTAACTGATTCTTTTTAATATAGTTGGATAAACTGTTTGCAAGTTTTTACAAGTTATTTTGCTGGCTCTTGATATCTGTTGCTGAGCCGAATCAAAAGTGTAATGTGCGCAGATGTAACAAAAAAGTTGCTGAATGAAAGAGGAGATGAAATTTTAGCATAATAACGATAATGATAATGAAAATAAAAATCAGTAATTAAAGAGGGCAATAAAATGAGAAAAAGTTTTTTTATGATATTCAGTTTAGCAATACTGTTTGGATTTGCCACATACAGCTACGCGGATAGGAGAAGTTATGTTTGGACATATGAATATATGACTATGTCTAAAGGGGGGTGGGAACTTGAAACATATGTAACAAGCGAAGTGCCAAATTTGAAAAACCTAACGTTAATACCATAAAGCCACAACTTGAGATAGAATACGGCATAACTGACCGATGGGATATTGCTATGTATCAAATGTGGAAATTTAAAAATAAGAATTACGATGACGGTAGCGAATACGATGGATTTAAATTAAGGACACGTTACCGTATGGGAGAGAAAGGAAAATTTATTGTTGATCCGCTTCTTTATTTTGAATATATCCGTGATGATGATTTCTCTAAACCAAACATGGGCGAGGCCAAACTCATATTGGCTAAAGACATTGGAGGTTTTAATATAAGTTACAATGAGATTATTAAGCGTGAGCTCGAGAGGGAAGGGAAAACCGGTCATGAGTATGCCACCGGCATAAGTTATGCATTTGCGTCTCGCTTTAGAGTAGGAATTGAATCAAAAGGTGATTTTCCAAAAGAAAAGTACGCCCTTGGCCCCACGCTTTCTTGCACCTTCAAGAAAGCATTCATTACGTTAGGAAGTCTATTTGGTTTAAATGAGAGGACGGATGAATTGCAGACAAGGGTGATTATCGGGATACCCTTCTAGTTGAAACCAAAAACCAAGGCGCTGTTGTTAAGTTTTTGTCAATCTTTTAGTTATGAAACAATTCTTTTATTTTAAAGTTTCTCCCTTAAAAATTTTATGAGAAAAGGATTATTTGTCTGTCGGGAAGATTAAAAATAATTGATGTGCAATTCATTACCAGCGATATAATTAATAAAGGCGTATTGAGTTTCTGAATTTTTCTCATTAAATTCAGCCCCCTCTTTATAATATTGTCTTAAACTCCCAATAACGATCTCTCGGCTCATTTACGTACAACGCAGCAATTTCTATTGCTTTTTAATATATAACGTACTGCAATACATTAATTTTATTAGATGTTTCGTAAAGGAAGGTTCTTTGCGGGCTAGATTTAAAATAGGCATAAAGCGCAAAATTGTATTGTATATCTGCATAGCGACGTCTCTTGTTGCCGTTTCCGGATTTAGCAGCGGTTATTCTTTAGGATATAATTTAGTTCGTAATACCGTATTCAAAAATTACATAATAATAGCGAAGAATACTGCATTCAGCATTTCTCCATAATGTAAAATATCTTTCGCGCTTTTGATATTGCCAAGTAAATAAAAAAGGCATATCCTCTTATTGAATCCAGGGCAGTCAAATGCTTCCAGGATGAATTTTACCATACGCTTAACTTTTATGATTTTCCAAAGGAGGTGCGCTCCGTGATTTCTACCACTAATCACTTAGAGCGCTTCCTT
>JAMWCI010000080.1 GCA_023818655.1 Candidatus Omnitrophota bacterium | reverse complement strand
TGGAGATGTCCCTTAAGTGCTCGCTATGGTCATTAATCACCTTCTGCGGAATCTTGGTTTTCCTTGAAAGCAGGGTTAACTTCTCCAGATTTGCAGCCACCATCCGCTGGTAGGCAAATCCCGCCGGAACAATACTGGCGTTAACCATTTCATTGAGGGTATTTGCTTCTATCTCTAAGGTAAGATTGTACATATGGATCCAGATATGATATCGCGCGATAATCTCCTGCCGGGAAAAAACCTTGTATTTTTCAAACAGGGCGATGTTTTCCTCCTTTATCAAACTCAAAAGCGACTCTGCGGTAGAAGCGATGTTAGGCAATTTTCTCCTCTCTGCCTCCTTAAGCCATTCCTGCGCATAATTATTCCCTTCGAAGCGCACGTCTCTGGTTTCTTTAAAAATAGCTGCGATGACACGCATAACCTTAGTGTTAAAATCCTGACCCTTAGCCTGTTGTATCTGCTCAGCGACATAATCAAGGCTCTCGGCAATAATAGTATTCAGGATAGTAATCGGGGTTGAGATATTTTGGGATGAACCGACAGCGCGAAACTCAAACTTTGCGCCGGTGAAGGCAAAAGGAGAAGTGCGATTCCTGTCAGTCATATCTTTATTAAATCTGGGCAGACGGGCTAACCCCAGGTCTATCACATCCCTGCGGGAAACTTTGGATTTAACGCCCTTTTCAATCATCTCCAGGATTTTAGTTAACTGTTCTCCCAAGAATACGCTGATTATCGCCGGAGGCGCCTCATTGGCTCCTAAGCGGTGTTCATTTCCAGCCGTAGCCACTGATGCCCGCAATAAGTCGGCATGCAGATAAACCGCCCTGAGCACCGCAGCCAAAAATGCCAGAAACTGCAAGTTGTCTTCAGGGGTCTCTCCGGGATTAAGCAGGTTGTTTCCCTTATTATCCGCCAGAGACCAATTAAGGTGTTTACCGCTGCCATTAATCCCGGCAAAGGGTTTCTCATGCAAAAGACAAACCAGGTTATGACGCAGGGCTACTTTTTTCATCAATTCCATTAAAAGCTGATTGTGGTCAGCCGCGATATTGGACTCTTCAAAGATAGGGGCAAATTCATACTGGTGCGGGGCAACCTCGTTGTGTCTGGTCATAAGCGGTATACCTAATTTATACGCCTCCTCCGCCACCTCAAACATAAAATTAATCACCCGTTCTTTAATGGTGCCAAAATACTGGTCTTCCAGCTGCTGACCTTTGGGAGAAGAAGCGCCCACGAGGGTACGGCCAGCCATCACCAAATCCTGACGCAGATTGTAGTAATTGCGGTCAATCAAAAAATACTCCTGTTCCGGACCGCAGGTGGAATAAACCTTTTTTACATCTTTGTGGCCGAAGAGTCTAAGCAGTCCGCAGGCGGCTTTATTTAAGGCTTCGTCTGAACGAAGAAGGGGTAGCTTTTTATCCAATGCCTCGCCGTGATATGAAATAAATATAGTGGGTATGCAAAGGGTTTTTCCCAAGGCGCTTTCAATAATAAATGCCGGACTGGAAGGGTCCCAGGCAGTATATCCGCGCGCCTCAAATGTGGCGCGTATCCCTCCGGAAGGAAAACTGGAGGCATCCGGCTCTCCCTGGATAAGCTTTGAACCGGAAAACTTTTCAATGACTTTTCCCGACGCTACCAGAGAGATAAAACTGTCGTGCTTCTCTGCGGTAAGGCCTGTCATTGGTTGAAACCAGTGCGTATAATAAGTGGCGCCTTTAGAGATAGCCCAGTCTTTCATCGCCCCGGCAATCTCGTTTGCCTGTTCCAAAGTTATAGTCTTGCCTTCATTAAGCCAGGCCTGAAATGCCTTAAAAGTGGACTTAGAGATATACTTCTGCATAGTCTCTATACTAAAGGTATTTTCACCAAAATAACTGGATACCCTCTTAGGCGCCTTTATTTTCTCAAAACTTACGCTCTTAATCCTGAATAATACCTCTTGTCTTACTCCCATCTTTATCCTCCTGATTATGTTATAAGTTGCTTGTAGTATTTTATTCTACCATACAAAACAAAAAAATAAAGGCGTTCTTTTGCAAGACCGCCTTTATTTAACGATGACCGAAAATAATATACTGCTATCCTATGGCCACAGACCCTCTTTCTTCGGTCCTGATTCTCACGCACTCCTTTAAATCCAACACAAAGATCTTTCCGTCTCCAGTCTCTCCTGTCTTTGCTCCTTTGATAATAGCTGTGATGGCAGGCTCAACAAAATTATCATTTATCGCAATCTCCAGACGAATTTTTCTCAGGAGATTGCCTGTCTCTTTATGGCCGCGATAAACCTCAGTAACCCCTTTCTGCCGACCATGACCTAACACTTCGCTTACAGTAATAAGATTCACCTCTTGTTTATAAAGTTCTTCCTTGACTTCTTCCAGTTTGTACGGTTGAATAATGGCGATAATTAGCTTCATAATCTATCCTCCTTTTTAAAGGAATTAACAACAATAACAATGTGGTTTTTGCGTTTACTCTAACACAGTGTAAGCCCTCTCGCGGTGCTGAGTCAGGTCAAGCCCCATAATCTCCTCTTTTTCATTAACCCGTACGCCAATAAAGATATCTATGATTTTATAAATTACCGCGCTGACCACAAACGAATATACAAGCGTTACTCCCACAGCAAACAGCTGCGAGAGAAACTGCTTTGGATTGCCAAAGATTAATCCATCTCCGCCGGCAGGGTTCACCAGCTTTGATGCAAAGACCCCTGTAGCCAAAGCGCCCCATACGCCTCCTATACAATGCACGCCAAAAGCATCCAGGGAATCGTCATAACCGAACTTAGGCTTAATAATAGTCACCGCGATAAAACAGAAAACGCTTACCAGTGCTCCAATAATAATTGCCGGGATTACACTCACGAAACCTGCTGCGGGAGTGATCGCGACAAGACCAGCCACTACTCCTGAGGCTACGCCAAAAGCTGTAGGCTTGCCATTACGAATCCATTCAATTACTGCCCAACTTAATCCTGCCGCTGCCGCAGCGGTATTAGTAACCACAAAGGCATTCACTGCCAGGCCATTTGCGGCTAAGGCGCTGCCGGCATTAAAACCGAACCAACCAAACCAAAGAAGCGCCGTTCCCAAGACTACAAAAGGCATATTGTGCGGCGCAGGAACGTCTTTTTCTATATTCTTCCTCTTTCCGATAAATAGCGCGGTTACTAGCGCGGCTATACCGGCATTGATATGCACAACCGTGCCTCCGGCAAAGTCCAGTGCGCCCATTTTTCGTAAAAATCCTCCTATACCCCAAACCCAGTGACAAACCGGGGCATAGACAAATGTCGCCCAGAGCAATACAAAAGCGATAAATGCGGAAAATTTCATCCGTTCCGCAAATGCGCCTAAAATCAAAGCCGGGGTAATTATCGCAAACATCGCCTGGAAAATCATAAACGCCTGATGCGGGATTGTTCCGGCGTAATCCCCATACGGCTCAAACCCCACGCCCTTTAAACCAAACCAGCTTAAGCCTCCCCAAAAGCCGTTGCCGGGGGCAAAGGAAAGACTGTAACCGTATAAAACCCACTGTACGGATATAAGGCACAATACGATAAAACACTGCATCAAAACGCTCAACACATTCTTTTTCCTGACCATGCCACCGTAGAAGAACGCCAGACCAGGCGTCATCAACATTACTAGGCAAGAAGAAATCAAAACCCATGCTGTATCACCTGCGTTAACCATTCTAACCTCCTTAGTTATCAAAAACCGCCTCTTGTTATTCAAATATCAAAAATCCACATCCAGCTGAAAGGTTATTGTTGGTTTTAAATTCTTGTTATTATAAATATCGTAAGCAACTATTACGGATACGCTATTGGTAATCTCCCAGGCTAAACCATAATTAATCGCCCCGTATGCAGAGTGCGAGTCCTGGTAATCTACGCACAACCAGAGACGCTCGTTTATCTCAGAAAGCGCCCTATCCCAGCTAAGTAAAATACCGGAATTATCCCGTAGTCCTTTTTCATCGCGCAATAACTTGCCATTACCCCGGAAATATCCCGCGGAATATCTACCTAAATTAAAGTTACCCAAAAAGTTACCCAAGATGACGGTCTTAGCTAATCTGTAATACAGGATATTGTTATTTGTGCGGTTCTTTTTGTAACCTATATCATACATACCGAAGGCAAACGCTGGCATATATTTAAAATAGACATCCTCCCCAACGGCAAATTTAAAGTGAAAATATACAGGGTATCTATCTAATGCTAATCCTAGACCTTTCTTGTAATCAAAACCCGTCTCTAATCCCAATTTATCCAAAGGTTGCCAGAGTTTGCCTAAAATATTGTCCTCTGGCTTATCGGACAATAAACTAAATGTAGGGCCATATACCTGCTGGACATAAAGACGGTTACCGTTAGCATCTCTACTAGAGATGGGCGTATAATTATCCAAGTTGAGATGTATCTTGCCGTATGGCTGAATATCTGTAGATGGAGTCCAGATATAGGTAGTCGGTGTAGCCAAAACAAAACCCCACCCGCAAAAAATATACGCAACTACTAAATATATAAATTTTTTAACCATCCCTTCCCTCCTCCCTGAAAACAATAAAGCGCCTTTTTATAAATCCAAACATTGGATTTAGAAAAAGACGCCTATGTCTATTCTGCGATGGTTAATAAAAAAGACGTTCTCTAAAAGAACGCCTTTGTTTAATCTCGCTACAATGCGGTTTCACTATTACAAGTAAAGAATGTATTGGCTTGGTAACCTTAATCTAAATATTTACGGCATTTCTCCCTTATTCTCTTCGTCATTTTTACCACCCGCACATGGGAAATATGCATACGGCTGCCAATTTCCCTGGTAGTCAGACCCTCTGCGTAAAAACGCGCTATTTGTTTTTCTCTGTCGGTCAGGC
The DNA here is from genome assembly GCA_023818655.1 of Candidatus Omnitrophota bacterium. Taxonomy (GTDB): domain Bacteria; phylum Omnitrophota; class Gorgyraeia; order Gygaellales; family Profunditerraquicolaceae; genus JAMWCI01. Next base: position 1,991 of record JAMWCI010000080.1, on the reverse strand, counting down.
CGTTATTTTGTATGCTTTCAGCAATCAACCTGTTATCCAGCTTGCGGATGTATTCAGCATGATTATCTCCTTTGGACTCCAATATATCGGCAAGCCTTAACTCAAATTCTAGATTAATCAATTCATCTAAACTTGTTGTATCCCTCCGCACCTTCTGCAAACGGATGTAATTGCGCATATGAAAATAACACCCCTGCAAGATATAACTATCTGTTTTATCGGATAATTTACCGTCATTGTAATCCTGCCAAAGATAAAACAAGGACTCCTGATAAAGGTCCTCTGCGTCAAGACAGACACAGTTTCTTCCTAACCAATAAGTTATCCTTTTTAATGTGGGCGATAATTTTTTTACCAATCTCTCAAATCTTATTTTCGTATCTACCATCTCTAGATTTTGTTTAACAGGTTACAAACAATAAAAAAGCATCCGTCTCCCGCAAAACCGCGGGCGCTCGGACGCCTTAGTCCAAAAAAATGTCTTCTCTGGCTATTCCTTGCCAAAGAAGACGCCTTTGTCTTTTATCTTTTTTAAGTATACCTTAAATTTCCGGCTTGTCAAGTACTTTTATTTAATCTCTACACGTTATCTTTGTTAAATTTAACGGCATAATAAACAAACGAATAGTCATTACAAAACTCTGTTCTAATTTCCTCGCATTTTCCTTTAATTTCTCTCTAACTCCACCTTAGCTTTTTTACTGATACATCCTCTTGCGCTAAAAATATCTATATTTTTAGCGATTTCTTTAAAATAGAGAGCTTATCCAATTCGGCATTAATCTGGTTATTTAATTTTTCGAAATAATCTTTTAACTTTAATATGCGTTTCTTTGTTTCTTCTTCCAAAACGAGTGTTACGGAATCCAAACTTTTTATATTCAACTCGTTTGTCCTCTTTACGCCCTCCAGCCAATTGGCGAGATAGCCAATAGCCTCTTCTTTTAAGTTTTCTTTTTTTATTGTGTTAAAAATACCTAACATAGTAAAATAGGCATCCAGCTGTGCCATAGTCATAACGCATGAATCCCACATACTATTCATTAAAATTATATCTTTTGAATTTTTCAATAGCGACTTCATTGCTTTTGATTCCTCGAAGATTGCATTCCGTATATCAAAAAGAGTGGTATCAAAAGCGAATACGTTAACGCTGAAGAACACAACAAAAAACAACGTAAAAAAAATCTTTTTTTTCATATCTATCTCCTTGTTAATGGTTTGATAATAGAGAGTGAGAAGATATCCTTCTCGCCATAATTAAGCATTCTTCCGCCTTCTAACGCTCTTTCTTGTCACCTTGAAACCAATATCATTCTCTCGCAGGAAGAGCTGCGCTAAACCGCCTATTTCACTTATAATGAGAGCTATACTCATATTGCCGTCAAACATTTCGCATTTGTTTTACGGCATAACTATTTTAGCAACCGAGATACTGCAGGTTGCAACGCTGGATTCTTTTGATTTTGGGCTAATCTGATATCTTTCAATAATTAAAAGCTTGTTTGAATTTTCTATATTATACATAAAATCAGAAAGGTGTTCCATCTGCGCCTCGCAATTTAAACTTATCAGGTATTTTTTTGATGAGTCAGTGGACTTTAAACCTGCCGGCTTCATATCAACCAGATAAATTGAACTTTTATTTGCCAAATCCTCAATTTCTTTTAAAAGAGCGGTTATTTCTTCTTCTTCGGACTTTGCGCTATTCAAGAAAGAAGCGTATTTGAGGATCTCGGATGATATTCTGTCTTTCTGGGATAATATATGTAAATTTTTTTTGATAGCGGATTCTCTTTCCTGGATTTCTTCATTTAAAGATTTTATCTTGGAATGAATAGGAGAGATTATCAGACGATCTAGTAATGTTAAAGATATAAAAGAAGCCGCTAGATAAAAAATAATCCTTTCTCTCTTGGATAAACGGGATACAAAAGCATAAAATGTATGAATATTGGGTATTTTCACTTTATTCCTTATTTAAGAGAGAA
>JAMWCI010000014.1:23169-23735 GCA_023818655.1 Candidatus Omnitrophota bacterium | reverse complement strand
CAGCGTGAATTCCTGCCTATTGCCTTGTGCAGTAGGATTGCCGTAACTGAAGAATCCACTCCTCCGCTTAACCCCAAGACTACCTTATCCCTGCCGACTGTCTTTTTTATATTCTCCACCGTATCCTTTATAAAAGATTCCATAGTCCAACGCGCAAGACACCCGCAAATCTTAAACAGAAAATTGTTTAATATTTGGCTACCCTTTTCAGTGTGGGTTACCTCAGGATGAAACTGTACCGCAAAGATCATCTTGCGGGGATTAGACATAGCGGCAATCGCGGTATTCATGGTATGAGCGCTAATGTGGAAACCAGGCGGAAGTTTAGTTACTGAATCGCCGTGGCTTTCCCAACAGGTGAAATTTCCCGGCAATCGACTGAAAAGGTCGCGGTTATCATCAATAAAAAGCTCTGCTTTTCCGTATTCGCGTTCTTTACTGTGTTTTACCCTGCCGCCAAACATCTCAGCAATAACCTGCATACCATAACAAATACCTAAAATAGGAATCCCTAATTTAAATATGCCCTTGTCAGGAAGCGGCCCTTTTTTCTCTACCACCGAGGC
>JAMWCI010000014.1:763-23159 GCA_023818655.1 Candidatus Omnitrophota bacterium | reverse complement strand
AAATAAGATTTAAATTGGATACTACATTTTAATAGTAATACCTAATTTAAATCTGCCATTGTCAGGAAGCTGCCAATTTTTCTCTACCACCGAGGCAGGACCGCCAGAAAGAATTAAACCTTTCGGATTCATTACCGCGATTCCTTTTGCCGGCGTATTATAAGGTATAATTCGGGAAAAAACCCTATTCTCCCGCACCCTACGCGCGATTAGTTGGGTATATTGCGAACCGAAATCCAAAATCAGAATTACCTGCCTGGTCATTTTCCCATCCCCACCCTTTGACCTACTTGAAAGATTTTTCCTTCTGTTTGTATAGAAGGCGCAATAATCATCTCTACATCATGCATCTCTTTTATGTTAGAGGCGCCTAAAGAGCCCATAGAAGTCTTTAGTGCGCCAATAAGGTTTTGCGAACCATCATCCACCCGCGCCGGACCGAAGAGTATCTCTTTCAGGGCGCCGGTTGTCCCTACATATATACGCGTGCCGCGGGGAAGATTTACGTGGGAGGTAGCCATACCCCAATGATAACCTCTGCCCGGAGCTTCTTTTGCCCGGGCAAAGCTGGAACCAATCATCACTGCATCTGCCCCTGAGGCAAAGGCCTTGCAGATATCTCCACCTCGGTTCATCCCGCCATCGGTAATAATAGAAACGTATTTTCCTGTCCTCTTATAATAAAAATCGCGCGCTGCTGCAGCGTCAACTGTCGCGGTTACCTGCGGTACGCCTATGCCCAAAACTCCGCGAGTAGTGCAGGCAGCTCCGGGTCCTACTCCAATTAGCAGCGCAGAGGCGCCGGTATCCATAAGCTCCAGAGTTGTTTCATAAGTTACGCAGTTTCCGATAATCACCGGAATCCTCATAGATTTACAAAATTTTACCAAGTTTAGTGTCTTATACTCTCGCGAGATATGCTTGGTCGTGGTTACTGTGGATTGAACTACGAAAAAGTCCGCTCCGGCATCAGTGGCTATCTTGGCAAACCTCTCGGCGTTTGCAGGGATACAGCTTACCGCCGCAATGCCTTTCTTCTTTTTTATTTCTATCACCCTTTTGGCGATTAATTTTTCTTTAACCGGTTTTGTATAAATGGATTGGATTAATTCTGTGGCTTTTTGGGGACTAGCTCTAGCAATCTGTTCAAACACTATATCCGGATTGTCATAGCGGGTTTGCACACCATCCAGATTTAAGACAGCTACCCCTCCAAGATTAGACATCTCTACTGCAAATTTTACATCCACTACCCCATCCATAGCTGCTGCTAAGATAGGAACTTTAAATTTCCTACCTCCCAAGGAAAACGAGGTGTCTACTTCATTAGGATTTATTGTTTGTGTGCCGGGAACAAGCGCTATCTCGTCAAAACCATAGCAACGTCTGGCTCGTCTGCCTATACCTATCCACTCTGCCATTGTTTCTTATCTCCTTATCTTATTATTTATCAATGAGTTATAAATCTATACATATATAAAAATGATAATAAATTTTATCCTAATATTTGTCAATTGTCAATGATTTTTTATCCCTAGTCCGTACTGATGCGTTACACTTTAAAATAACCGTATTTCTCGTGTAAACAAGACTCAAAAACTTGCAAGATGTGCCTGGCTGGATTCGAACCAGCAACGTCCAGTTCCGAAGACTGGCGCTCTATCCGGTTGAGCTACAGGCACAGATATAATAAATTAGATTATCTGACACTTAGGACCGAGAATCCTCTCAAACTGACTCAGTTTATTTTTATTTACGGGAAAAACGCCTTTTTCCGCTGTGGAGCGCACTGGAGAATTTAGCTGAATCTTATCCGGATTTATTTTCTCAACTACCTCTTTCAGTTTCTCTATATCTCCGATGCTGTCATTTATACCGCGGATAAGCATTACCTCAAGCCAAATTTTTCCCTTGAATTCTTTGCGCAGAGCGATAAGACCTTTTATTATCCTTTCTACCTTAACAGTTTTATCCGGACGGTTTATCTTGCTGAATACATCCTTGGTTACCGCATCTAAAGATGGAACTATCAAGTCAGCCTTTGCCACTGCCTTTCTTACCGAAGGATTATTTAATAAAACGGCATTGGTAATCACCGCTATCCGGGAATCCGTAATCTTTCTGATTTCAGTAATCAGTTGGCCGATTTTACTGTTAAGCGTAGGTTCGCCGGAACCCGAAATGGTCACAAAATCTATAGCGGCGTGCGGATTTTCATTAAACCAATTCTTCAGTTCCGATATTATCTCTTTTATTTTTACATACTCTTTTCTGAATGAGGTAAGCTTGATAGTCCTACCTAGTTGACAATAAAGGCAATCGAGGTTGCAAATCTTATACGGGGTAAGACTTATCCCCAGGGACAATCCGAGTCTGCGTGATTTTACCGGTCCGTAGATATATTTCATATATATTATTTATTGTAGAGAGAAAAAATGGGCGCCACTTACGCAGCGCCCTTCTTTTGGATATTGATTTACAATCAAAGTTCTTCTAATTTTATTTTATATCTATAACACAATTCTTTGTGCCAAAGGCATTGGGAACACAAGAACCACATTTAGGATCATTCACCCAAGAACCATCGACAATAAATTTATATTCATATCTTCCCGGCTTCAGATTTAATTTTACCATCCAGTTTCCCTTGGTGTCTTTTTTTGCCGCAAGCTCTTTGGCATCCCAATTATTAAAAGAGCCAGCAAGATTCACTCTCTTTGCCTGTGGCGCAAAGAGTTTGAATTCAACTGACTTTACCCGCGATAATCTTACCATAAACCCTCCTTTTTTTCGCTTAACCCTACAATATTTATACACAAGTATAAAATTTAGTCAAGGATTATTTAAACGGCCACCACACAAATATCCTTTCTCTCTGCCAAGGTTAAGGCTTTTTCTTTGTCTATAAAAAGGGTTTTGCCAGCCTCTATAGCCAGACATCTGGCTCTTGCCTTAACAAGATTTTTTACTGTTGCAAGTCCCACTACAGGGATATCAAACCGCAAATCCTGCCTGGGTTTACTGACTTTTACCACTGTCATCGAGCCGTGGCTTAACTTGGCGCAGCGACGGATAAGACCATCGGTTCCCTCAAACGCTTCAATGCCCAATACCACCTTATCTTTTACCGCTACTGTCTGACCTATATCCAGTGCGGCAATCGCCTTTGCCGTCTCCAGACCAAAATAAATATCCTCTTTGGTTTGATAGTCAGGTTCAATGCGTGTCAATGTCCCTTTCTTAGGCATGATGTCCTCCACAAAAGTAATGGAAGATAACAATTCAATGCCGTATTCCTGTAGCTTTTGCGCAATAGCGGCAAAGATGGTATCCGCCTTTTTATCTTTTAACCCATTTAATATCTGCCGCAACACATCGCTTTTCATAACCTCTTTGCTAAACAGACGCCGCGGACTTATCTGGCCAGCCATAATCGCCTGTTTAATCCCTTCTTGCTTGAATATATCAAACATACGGGAAAATTCATCTAAACCTAACCAGTAAACAATATCGGCAAATCTGCCAATTTCTCTGGAAGTATCTTTTTTGATGGCTATAGCAACTATATGGTACCCTCTATGTTTAGCTGCCTCTGCCACTATTAAAGGAAATTTTCTGTTTCCAGCAATAAGACCTATTTTTTTCATAGTAGTAATTATTTATTCTTTAATTAGGCAGGAGCGCGCTATGCCGCGTTGTGAACTCCTTACAAAATTTAGCAGGTATAAAACCTCTGGAATATGTCTTAATTCCTCTTCTATTCTATCCGCGGCATGCTTAGGCGATAGTCCAGAATTAAATAAGATTTTGAATGCCTTTTTAAGACCATGTAACGTTTCAAGGTTTATTTTATGACGACGTAGTCCTATCAGGTTAAGACCGTATACCCGCGCAGGATGACCGTCGCAAGTTGAATAAGGAGGAACATCTTGAACCACCTTGGAACAACCGCCAATAATTGAAAGGGTTCCTACTTTCACAAACTGATGAATAGCTACTAAACCGCCCACTACGGCTTTATCTTCTATGGTTACATGACCTGCCAGCGTTCCGTTATTGGCAATAATGCAATTGTTACCCACTACGCAATCGTGGGCAATATGCGAATAAGCCATAAAAAGATTATCATTGCCGACAACGGTTTTGCTGTTGCCTTCTATTGTCCCGGGATTAAAGGTGCAATACTCCCTGATAATATTGCCGTTACCAATCTCCAGGAACACCTTTTCTCCTTTATACTTTAGATCCTGCGGTCGGCTTCCCAGTACCGCGCCGGTAAAAATCTCGCAGTTCTTTCCAATGGTAGTATTGCCTTCAATAACGCAGTGACTGCCGATTTTTGTGCCTTGACCAATGACAACGTTATCGCTAATAATGGAATACGGGCCAACCTGAATATCATCTGCCAGTTTAGCCTTCTTAGAAACTATTGCTGTCTGATGTATCTGCATAACTGTTTATTTGGCAAGGATAAACATAAAGTCCGCTTCTACTGCAACCTTGTCATCTACATAAGCCTTAGCATGAACCTGCCCTGTCTTGGACCGAATCTTGCCTGCAACGACCTCCATCACCAACTGGTCACCGGGCAAGACTGTCTTTCTGAATTTTATATTATCCGCGGCCATAAAAAATGCCAATTTCCCCCGATTTTCTGCAGGAGAAAGCATCATAACTCCTCCTACTTGCGCCATCGCCTCCAATATCAAAACACCAGGCATTACGGGTCTGCCCGGAAAATGACCTTTAAAGAAATAATCATCTATGTTAACGTTTTTAATCCCTACTGCTCGCTTTCCGGGCTCCAAGGCGATAACTCTATCCACAAACAAAAAAGGATCTCTATGGGGAAGTATCTTTTTAATCTCTTCAATATCCAACTCTCCGCCATCCGGAATCTGATAATTGCTGACTATGCCCGCTGAAATGCTTCGTCCCCTCTGCTGCGCAATCTTACGCACTAATTTTACGTTCAAAGAATGACCGCTGCGCAAGGCGATAATATGCATTTTTAAATGGTTGCCTAATAAACGTAGGTCCCCAATAAGGTCCAGAATCTTGTGACGCACAAACTCATCTTCAAAACGCAATTTGTTTCCTATTACGCCTTTCTCTCCCACTACAAGCGTATTAGAATAATTTGCCCCCTTGCCAAGTCCCTGACACTGCAATTGTTGGACCTCGCTTTCCAGGCAAAATGTGCGCGCCGGGGCAATCTCCTTTCTAAATGTCTCGGGAGTAATCACCAGTTCAACGAACTCCGTACGCAAGAAAGAATGGCGGTAATCTAGGGTATAAGAAACCTTAAATTCATCGCTGGGTAAAGCAATAATGGTAGAGCCGTCTTCGCTAATAACAACCGGCTCTTTTATAATATAAGGTTGCACGGACCTTGTTTGCTCCTGTATGCCTGCCTTTTCCAATATCTCTATGAACCCTATACTACTTCCGTCTAATCCCGGAACTTCTTCGTTGTCAATTTCTACGATGAGATTGTCTATTTTCATTCCGAACAGTGCAGACATAAGGTGTTCTACTGTAAAAAGCTCTATATCGTCTTTTCCGATGGAGGTTCGCCGAGGGCTACCAGACTTGGCAATAGAATTTTCTACTGATACCCTGATTTGGGGACAACCGGCTATATCAGTGCGGATAAAAACTATGCCGTAATCTTCAGGGGCAGGTTTAAAACGCAGGTGCACTTTTTTACCTGAATGTAACCCTATGCCATCAATATCTGTTTCTCTGGCTATTGTATGTTGCTTATCCATTGATAAAAAATCTGCGCGATATCCCCTTTTATTTTTGTAGATTGTCTACTGTCTTTTTTAACTCCTCAACCGTCTTGTATAATCTAGGTAAATTCTGAATACAGGCATTAATACGTTTAGCTACATTGTGCGGTTTTGCCGGATAACCAGAGACAGTAGTATTGGCGGGAACGGATTTAGTAACTCCTGCCTGAGCAGCCAGCACCGCGCCATCGCCAATTGTAATATGACCTACAAGACCTGCTTGTCCGGCAATCACAACGTTTTTACCGATAGTGGTGCTTCCGGATATTCCTGCCTGCGCCACAATAATTGAATCCTCTCCGATGATTACGTTGTGTGCGATATGCACAAGGTTATCTATCTTGGTTCCTCTGCCAATAACCGTTTTATCAAAACGCGCGCGGTCAATAGTCACGTTTGCGCCTATCTCCACATCATCGCCAATCTGCACTATCCCAAGCTGCGGTATCTTATGGTGTTTTTCTTCAATAGTGACAAAGCCAAAACCATCAGAACCTATTACCGCACCGCTGTGGATGATTACGCGGTTGCCTATCTGCACGCGTTCACGTATAGAGACATTGGGGTAAATAATGCTACTATTGCCGACAGAAGTATCGGAACCTATAAAACACCCTGGATAAATCACCGTTTCATCTCCGATAGATACATTATCTTCCACCACCACGTAAGCCCCAAGAGCTACATTTTTACCCAAAGAAACATTTTTGCCTACGATAGCAGTTTTATGAATGCCGCGGGGGTGTTTTATCTCTGTGGGCAGGAAAGAGGAAATTACCTTGGTAAAGGCCAGAGACGGATTATCCACGCGTATAATAGCTATGGGCGCCTCTTTTATCTGGCGCGAGATAATAACCGCAGCGGCCTGCGTCTCCTTTAAAAGGGGGAGATACCTTGGGTTGGCAAGAAAAGTAATATCGCCTTTTTGCGCTTCTTTTATACCGCTAACCCCAGTAACCACCGTGCGTCCATCGCCTACTAATTCTCCGCCGATGAGCTGGGCAATATCTGCAAGCGTCCTTTGCATCTATTGTTACTTTTTATAATTATTGTTAAGCGTAGTGATAATTTTATCGCTTATATCGTAAGATTTATCCTGGTATACAAACGCCCGGTCATTCAAAACAAAGGTAATACCTTCTTTCTGGGCATATTTTCTCACAACCTCTTCTATATCCTGCATAATTTCTTTCATTTTTTCGTTTTGCTCTTTACGCAGGTCTGTTTGTTTCTGGGTGTCAAAGTCCTGCAACGCCTTAATCTTCGCTTCAAAATCTGATTTCGTTGCTTCTTTTTCTTTATCGCTTAAAAGGTTCATTTTCTCCTGGAGTTGTTTAATCTCATTAACCTTCTTTTCTCTTTCTTTAGTATAGATATCTTCTTTATCAGTTAAACCCTTATCGTAATCCTTGGTTTTATTGTATTCACTAAAAACACGCATTAGATTTACATATGCGAATTTTTCCCCAGCCAACACATTTTTAGGAACCAGACTATACACAAACATCCCTGCCACTAGCACGACGAAAGACCTCTTCATCTCTTCTCCTCCTTTTAAATTATCTGCTTAAAAATCGTGGCTGATGCTAAAATGAACCTTGCCACTCTTTTCTCTATCTTGTTCTCCCGGGGCCTTATTTAGGGGTATACCGTAGTCAAGCTTAATCGGACCGATAGGGGTCTTAACCCTAATCCCAAACCCTACACCGGATTTTAATCCGTCAATACCTATATCTTCCATCTTTGACCATACGTTTCCGATATCGTAAAAAGCAGCGATCCGTAAAAAACTAAATAACGGATAGGTATATTCTAAATTAGCCACCAATAAAGATTCCCCTCCTAAAGGGTCATTGGATGATGGGTCGATAGGGCCTATTCCTCTTTCTTCGTATCCCCTGATAGTCTCTGCGCCACCGACAAAAAAACGTTCATATATTGGAACGCGGTCAGAATCACCGTATGGTTGAGCTAAGCCTATTCGCAATCTGGTCTCAATAACTGAGTCGCGAAATAACGGGGTATAGTGACTGGCTCGTCCGTAGAATTTCCAATAATCCTTAGTCCCGCCTAATCCTGCCAATTCTACTGAACCGCTTAAGAAATTTCCCTGTGTAGGATTAAATACGTTATCGCGGCTATCAAGGGTAAAAGAAGGGGTAATACTACTGATAGAATTTTCACCGGCTTCCTGTTTCAGGTCATTGCCTGCCGAGTCCGTAACATCCGAAATCCTTATATTGTCGTAACGGTAAATAATATCTCCTCTTACATATTCAGTCAATTCCTTGCCCAAACGCAAATCGCCTCCGGTAACCGTCTCACTATAACCATAACCAACGTCTTCATCTCGTTTATGACTGCGTCGGTAGGCATCGAAACCAAAGGTTATCGGATAATCAAAAAGCCATGGCTCGGTAAAACTCAAATCAAAACCGCTGTTTATTGTGCCTGCGGATGCGCGCAATTTAAGGTCCTGACCGCCGCCGGTAAAATAAGGGAAATTGCGCCAGTCAAAATTTTTCTGTTCTATCTCCACAAAACCCACAAATTCATCAACAGTGCTGTATCCTCCGCCAAAGCTGAAAGCTCCGGTCTTTGTCTCTTGAACATCCACTATTAAATTCTTTTTGTCCGGACTCGGAGTATCTTCTATGTCATAGCTTATTTCGTCAAAAAAGCCAAGATTCTGCAATCTTTCTTTGCTGCGTTTAAGCTTATCTCCGTCAAATCTCTCTCCAGGGTGGATTCTCATCTCTCTGCGGATTACCACATCTTTTGTTTTTATATTTCCCTTTATCTTAATCATATTTACGTAAGTAATATCATTCTCAGTGATATCGTAAGTAATCTCTACCTTTCCAGTCTCCGGATTAACAGAAGTAGTCTGCTGGATGCGCACCGACACATATCCACGGTCAAAATACAAACTCTGTATACGGGAGATATCTTCCTTAAGTGCCTCCTCGCTGAAGACCTTGCCCGGTAGACAACCTTTAAGTCTGCTTAATATCTCTTTTTCCCGTATAGCCTTATTGCCGTTTATAGTAAGGTTGCCTACAAAATATTTTTTACCTTCGTTTATCACCAGATTTATATACAGCAGATGAGGCTTCCTTTGGTCGGAGATAATAGTATAGTTTGCTGCTACATCCGCAAAACCCTCTTGTCGGTAAAAAGCCTTTATCCGCTCAATATCTTCGGTCAAGTATTCATCTTTAAATATCCCGGCGTTAAAAAGCCAGGCATGCTTTGTTTTCATAAGTTTTAAGATACGTCCTGTCTTAAAAGACTTGTTACCTTCCACCCTTATAGCTTTAATACGGACCTTTTTGTTTTCATTCACATTAAACTGCACCTTGGCTTTATTCGTATCTTTATGAATATCCACGGAGTATTGTATATCGGCATTGCTGTAACCTATCTTTTCATACATCTTTTTAAGCGCCTGCACATCGTCGTTGAGCGTAGGGTAATCCAGATATTGACCCTCTTTTGATTTAAGCTGTTCTTTAATTTTGTCTTCTTTTTGCATAAGATGCGTTATTCCTGAAAAGGTTATTTTTTCTATCACGGGTCTTTCTGTTACAGTAATGATAATCTTAATCCCGTCCTTATATTCCTTGGTATCGATATTTATATCGTCAAAATACCCCAGTAAATACAAGCGCTTCAGGTCATCGCTAATAACATTTTCCTGATAGGGAGAGCCGACCTTTGTTTTCATTTTGGAGACAATGACGTTGGTGCCTACAGCCTTATTTCCTTTTATTTCAATAGCGGTGACATATCTTACGGATGGCGCGGATGTTGTGGCGGTAGCTACGGTCTCCTCATCTGCGGGGTAAGCCAGATTTACGCTAATTATTATAAGGAATAAAAATGCAAGAGAAAACAAAAATATTTTGCGCATTGTTGGCATTATATATTATCCACCCTGTAAAATCAACACAGTTTTGTAAAATTATTCCACACGCGCGATATTTTCAAAGCGCGTATATTCTTTTATAAATGTTAATTTCATTGAACCGACAGGACCGTTACGCTGCTTGGCTATAATTACTTCGGCAATACCTTGATTATCCGGCGTAGGATTGTAGTACTCCTCTCGTAACAAGAGGACTACTACATCCGCATCCTGCTCTATCGCCCCTGATTCCCTGAGGTCTGATAGCTGCGGCCTATGGTCTGTCCGTGCCTCTACCGCCCTGGATAATTGACTGATAGCAATAAGCGGAACGTTTAATTCGCGCGCCAATGCCTTAAGACTGCGGGAAATCTCGGAAATCTCCTGCTGCCTGCTTTCTATATTCGTGCCTGAACCTCGCATTAACTGAAGATAGTCCAGTATAATCAACTGAATATTGTGATGCGACTTCAGCCGGCGCGCTTTTGCGCGCAACTCCATTACTGAGATAGCTGGTGTATCGTCAATAAAGATAGGTGCCTCTGAAAGCTTGCCCGCGGCAGCAGTCAACCGCGGCCAATCAGAAGTAGAAAGAAAGCCTGTTCTTACTTTATGCGCGTCTACCTTTGCGTGCGCGCAGAGCATACGTTGTACCAGCTGTTCTTTGGACATCTCTAAACTAAAAATTACCGTGGGTATTTTCTCCACAACCCCGGCGTATTCGGCAATTCCCAAGGCAAAGGCGCTTTTGCCCATAGAAGGCCTTCCTGCCACAATGATAAGGTCGGAAGGTTGCAGACCCGCGGTTTTTATATCAAAATCAATATATCCAGAAGGTATTCCGGTGACATGCGTTTTTTTCTGATAAAGCTTATCTATAACTTCAATGCTATCCTTAATCACGTCTTTTAGCAGCAGATACGAACCCTGTGTCCTCTTATCGCTTACTTCAAATATAGAACGTTCCGCCATATCCACTACCTCGTCAATATTTCCTTCGCTTTCATAGCAAAAAGAGACTATTTTAGTGGCATTGGTGATAAGGGTGCGTAAAATACTTTTTTCTTTCACTATACTGACATAATGGCTGATATTGGCTGAGGTAGGAACGGAATTTACCAGGGCGGTCAGATAACTTACTCCTCCGATTTCATCAAGCAGGCCGTTTTTCTTTAGTTCATCTGTCAGGGTAATCAGGTCAACTGCCTTGTTGGCATTATAGAGATCCAGGATTGTCTGGAAAATCTTGCGGTGGGATTCGTTATAAAAAGAATCCGCGTTTAACGATTCGCAGGCAACGGAAATGGCTTCTTCATCTAAAAGCATAGAGCCCAATACAGCTTTTTCTGCTTCCAGATTCTGCGGAGGGATTTTGTCCAAGGCGATTTCGCCAGTCATCTTATTTTTTTACCACCCAGACTTTCAGGTGGGCAATAACATCAGGGTATAATTTTATGGGGATGTTATAGATACCAAGCGACTTTATCGGTTCATCAAGAATAACCATACTTTTATCCAGTTCAATCCCCTCGTCTTTTAGGGCGGAGATTATGTCTTGCTGTGTAATGCTGCCGTATAACTTTTCTTCTTCGTTGGTACTTGCGGTAATAGTAATGGAAAGACCGTCTAAGCGTTGCTTAAGTGCTTCTGAATCTTGTTTGAGTTTCGCCAGTTCCCGCTCCTTTTTAATTCTTTTTTCCTCAAGCATTTTCATATTAGCCGGCGTAACCGGCACAGCCAGTTTGTTCGGTAAAAGGAAATTACGCGCAAAACCGTCTTTGACTTTTACCACGGTACCGGCCTTGCCCAATTTAGGCACATCTTGATTTAAAATTACCTCCATAGAAACTCCTTTTGTCAACGCTTTAACGAGTGTATGGTAAAAGCGAGATAAAACGCGCCTTCTTAATCGCCTCAGCCAACATGCGCTGATGCTTCGCGCAGTTCCCAGACATGCGGCTAGACATAATCTTGCCCCTCTCCATAACAAAAGATTCCAGCCTTCTTACATCTTTATAATCTATCACTTTGGTCTTGTCTAAACAAAATCGGCAAAATTTCTTTTTTGCTACAAAACGTGCGTCTTTCTTTTTCACGGCCTTAACCTTGGTATTCTTAAACTTCATTTATCTCTCCTTCATTTTCTCCCAGCCATTCATCCTGAGTAGTATGTGCTTCTGCTACTTCCTCTGTTGATTCAGATAAAGCTGGTTCCTTTGTGGGTGATTGTCCCAAGAACTGCACCCGCTCCGCCCTTACCTCAATAACGTTACGCTTCTGTCCGTTAGCGTCCTCCCAGGAACGCGACTGCAGTCTTCCTTCCACAAACACCCCGCTTCCTTTATGTAAATATTGATTGCAGGTTTCAGCTTGTTTATTCCATGCCACAACAGTAATGAAACAAACCTCTTCTTTTAATTCCTGTGTTTTGGTGCGAAATCTACGATTAACCGCAAGACGTAGACTAACTACGGCTGTGCCCTGCGGCGTATAACGTAACTCCGGGTCACGGGTAAGGTTTCCCATCAAAAGCACTTTGTTAAGACTTGCCATAATGATACTCCTTTTTATTTATTGTGCTGTTTAGTAATAAGAACGCGTAAAATATTTTCGTTCAACTTATAGATATTATTTATCTCTTTTATCGCAGAGGCGGGCGCAGAAAAATTTACCAGATAATACAGACCTTCATGGAATTTCTTTATCGGGAAAAAAAATTTTCTTTTCTCCTGCCATATAGCGGCAGAAAAAACATACCCCTGATTTTTTCCAATGACCTCTTGTATTTGATTAAAAAGAGTCTTCCTCTCTTCTTCTGACAAATCAGGTTTAATGATAAACATCGCTTCGTATTTAACCATTGTTCTTTCTTCCTTTCTTATCCGTAAGGTTAAAGATGTTAATTGTCCGGGTTGCTCTTTTACAGATCCATTCGTAACAGCATTTAATTGCCTCTGTAATTATATCTTTAAGACATTTTTTTTCCTTAAGAGAAAAACGGTCCAGCACATATTCGCTAGCAGGAAGATTTTCTTTGGGTCTGCCTATTCCTATACGTAAGCGAGCAAAATTACAACTACCTAAGTGTTCAATAATCGATTCTAAACCGCGATGCCCTCCGGAAGAACCACTGATCCTGAGCCTTATCCTGCCAAAATCCAGATTCAGGTCATCGCAGACTACCAGTAGATCCTCTAGCCCTATCTCGTATTTGTCAAGCAACTTCTTTACCGCAATTCCTGATAAATTCATGTAGGTAAGCGGTAAGGCTAAGACTATATCGCTGCCTGCACATTTAATTTTAGCAACTAGAGAACTGGTGCGGCTGTCTTTTCTAAAGACAGCTTTTTTTTCTCTCGCCAATGCCTTTAAGAATACAAACCCCGCATTGTGTCTGGAACCGACATATTCAGAACCAGGGTTACCTAATCCAACAATCAATTTCATTGATTGGATAACCGATTAACATTTAGCGTCTGCTAATTATTTTTCTTTTTTGCCTTCTTCTGATTTACCTTCTGCAACGGATTCAGGAGCCTCTTTCTTTTCCTTAATTACTTCTGGTTCCTGAGGTGCTTCTCCTTCAGCCGAAGGCGCTACAACCTCTTCCTTCATAGGCGCGGCAACTGACAAGACTATCGTCTCGGGTTCATGCAATACCTTCACGCCTTCAGGAAAAACTATATCCTTTATGTGTATGGCCTCTCCTATCTTTAACTGCGAGACATCAACCTCAATATTCTTGGGAATATTAGTAGGCAGACACTCCACCTCCACCTCCCAAAGGATATGTTCCAAAGACCCTCCTTCAAGCTTGACGCCGATGGCGTCTCCCTTTGCGATTACCGGAACATTAATTTTAATTACCTTCGTTAAGGAGATTTCATTAAAATCTACATGGATTACATCTCCGTGAACAGGGTCATACTGAATCTCCTTAATAAGGCAGGAGTGATCCTTTGCCTTCTTGCCGTCCTTTATCCTAAGATTAATCACCACGCCCTCTATACGGTGCTGGTGTATAAGCTTAAGTAGAGCCTCGTGGGAAACCTTCAATGGCAAAGATTCTTTTTTATCACCATAGAGGACGGCCGGTATATAGCCGAGATTTCGCAGTTCCTTGACCTTGCTTTTCTTTAATTCTGTCCTTGCCTCTGCCTCCAAAATTATCTCTTCCATTTTAATTTTTTCTCCTTAAAAAATATAAACCACTGTTTAATCAAACAATGAACTTACCGATTCTTCATTATGAATCCTTTTTATCGCTTCGCCAAATAGATTAGCAACACTAAGAACCTTTATTTTGGGGTGTTGTTTCTCTTTGCTTAGAGGGATGCTATCGGTAATAATCAGCTTTTCCAGGGCTTCACAGGAGTCTAAACGTCCTATTACCGGACCAGATAACACACCGTGGCTGACCGCTGCTTGTATAGTCTTGGCTTTTGCCTTTTTTAATGCCTCTGCCGCTTCCACAAGCGAACTTCCTGTAGAAATTAGGTCATCTACAATAACAGCATTTTTTCCTCTTACCTCGCCTAATATGTGCATTACCTCCGTTTTTTCAGGAGAGTCGCGTCTTTTATCAATAATCGCCAGGTCCGCAGAGAGTCTTTTGGCGTAGGCGCGGGCCATTTTTATTCCACCTACATCAGGTGAAACTACTACCAGATCTTTTGGTTTATTTTTTGAAATATAATCTATAAACACACCTACAGCAAAAAGGTTGTCCACTGGTATATCAAAAAATCCCTGAATCTGCCCGGCATGCAAATCCATGGTCAGTATCCTGCTTGCGCCGGAGACAGTCAGAAGATTGGCGACCAGTTTTGCGGTAATCGGGACGCGCGGTTGGTCCTTTCTATCTTGACGGGCATAGCCAAAATAAGGAATCACTGCGGTAATGCGGCTGGCTGATGCCCTCTTAAGCGCATCTATCATAATTAAGAGTTCCATCAGAGTATCATTTGGAGGCGGACAAGTCGGCTGTATCACAAAGACATCTTTTCCCCTGACATTTTCATTGATTTTTACTCTTATCTCTCCTTCGCTGAACCGCGATACGGTTGCATCTGACAAAGAAATCTTAAGGTATTTACAGATATCTTTTGCCAACTGCAGATGTGCGTTGCCGCTAAAAAGCGCTATTCTATCCATAGCTACCTCTTTTTTTGATGGGGTAAGCCGGCACGCCTACAACTGTTGTCTTTTCCGGAATGTTTTTTATTACTACACTGCCTGCGCCGGTTAGGCAGAATTTGCCAACTTTTACCGGAGCCACCAATGCTGTATTAGAACCAATAAAGGAATAGTCATCTATAGTTGTAATATGTTTATTTCTACCGTCAAAATTAGCGGTAACGGTTCCTGCGCCGATATTCACCGCCCGGCCGATACGGCTGTCTCCAAGGTAACAGAAATGTTTAGCTATTGTTTTAGATGCAATCCTGGAGCGGACAACCTCAAGGAAATTTCCGATTACAACATCATTGTCAATTACCGTTCCGCAACGTAAATGCGCAAATGGACCAACACAACAACGTTTTCCAATTTTAACATCGCTTTCTATGATTGTAAATGGATAAATTATTGTATCTTGTCCTATTTTACAGCCAAAGCCTATAAAGGTAGAGTCGGGATCAACGATAGTTACACCTTTAGTCATCCATTCATCTGTTATACGTTTGCGCATCACAGATTCGGCAATAGCTAACTCATTGCGCGAATTAACTCCTTGCGCCTCTTGTATATCGGAAAGCCGTACGCTTTCTATAAGGCAGCCTTTACGATAAATAAAACCGATAACATCGGTAAGATAGTATTCTTTCTTTCTGTTATCAGGTTTAACGCGCCTTAAGGCCGCTTCAAGTTTATCTTTGGAAAAACACATGATACCAGTATTTATCTCTTTGATATTTCTGTCAAAATCATCCGCGTCTTTATCTTCAACAATGCGACAGATACTTCCGAACTTGTCTCGAACAATCCTACCGTACCCGGTTGGTTTTTCAACCGTCGCGGTAAGTAACGTCGCATCCGCCTTGTTTTTTCTGTGGTAATCCAAGAGTTTTCTCAAACTCTCTTTCTTTAAAAGGGGATTATCGCCGTAAAGTATAAGGACAGTGCCTTTAAAGTTCTTTAAAAGCGGTAATGCGGTTTTTACCGCATCGGCAGTACCCAAAAGTTTCTTTTGTCTGACTGTCCGCATACCGGCGGGAAGGACATCTTTTACCTCTTCATGCTTATACCCTAATACCGCTATGGCGGTCTTGACCTTCAGGTCTTTAACCAAGTCCAATACATAACCAAGCATAGGCCGGCCGCAAATAGGATGCAGGACTTTGGGTATTTGCGACTTCATACGGGTGCTTTTTCCCGCCGCCAGAATGATAACCGCTAAATTATTCCTCATCATTACCTGAAATTCCTCTCAATTTCCATGGCATCCTTTTTTAATCTTGTTGATTTTTAAATTGCCTTTTCGGCAAACACGTCATTCTATTAGATACTCACCAAGGACACTTCTTCTCGGCTTACACTAAGCAATGTCAAAAGTCTGGTTGAAATACTGGGACGTGTGGACTCGAACCACAATAGCGAGACCCAAATTCTCGTGTCCTACCATTGGACGACGTCCCAAGATTTAGGTCCGCTTCTCGCCTTAAAGCACTACGATGCAGAACCTGTCTTGTCTTTTGCCTTTTCCTGTTCGTAGGCGTCCAGAACCCTCTTTTGCAGATATTCCCTGAAAGACTGCGTGATAGGATGAGCTATATCTTTATGTTCAGACTGGGAATTACCCGCCTCGGTTTCCTGGGGGCGGCTTACCAGAGGTAAGCTGGCGGCACATTGATTGCAATATTTGCTACGTAATTCATTTTTAAAGCCGCACTTAGGACATGCCTGCTTTAGTTTTCGGGAAGGCATGGCTATAAAAAGACCGCTGGTGCCCTCTATTACTTTTATATTTCTTACCACAAAAACATTATCAAAGGTTACTGTGGCGTATGCCTTTAATTTTTTATCCGGAGAATCCTTAAGCACAACCCTAACTTCTGTTATTTCCATAATCTGACCTCCTAGCTGCGATTTTAATTTAGATTGTCCGCGTCAAAAAGATTTGCCACGGACGTCCCTTAACATTTAAACTTTTTATTGCCGCAATTGCTTCTTTCTTTGAACTTGTTATCCCAAAAATTGTCCCGCCGCTTCCTGACATAAGCGCTACGTCTAATCCGCTATGTATTAATAACTCTTTTATTCCTCTTAACTGAGGATAATTTAAAAAAACCACCTGCTCTAATTCATTGAAAAGTAAGCCAGTTAAATCTCTGAGTTTTTCTTTTTTTAATAAAGAGATTAATATTCTAACATTTAGAGTCTGTCTTGTCAATCTCGCTTTTTTATTTTTTTTAGTAAATTCATCCCATTTTCTGTAAATAAAAGGAGTCCGAAGGTGCAATTTAGGCACTATCAAAACATGCCACAGTCTCAGGCGGCTTAATTGCTGTAGGGGTTCTATTTTTTCTCCTCTGCCCCTGCCTCTGGCAAATGGAATATTATGAATAAAAAAAGAAACATCGCTGCCTATTTCTTTTGCAAAGTTACAGAGTGTTCTCCGGGGAAGACCTAGTTTCCAAAGCTGATTTAAACCCATTAGCACAGTTGCGGCGTTGCTTGAGCCTCCGCCAAGACCTGAGCCTACAGGGATATTCTTATCTATCCTTATATCCACTCCTCTTTTAATAGTGCATTGTTTCTGAATGAGTCGTGCCGCTTGATAACAGAGATTGGAGGCATCTGTCGGAACGTCTCTGTTCTCACAGGTAATTCTGATGAGACTATCTTGGCGATTACCTAGGGTTATAATATCGCAGAGGTCTATCCGTTCAAATAAGGTATCTAGGTTATGGTAATTATCCTTGCGTTTTTGACGGATGGATAGATAAAGATTGAGTTTGGCGTAAGATTTAAGAACCAACTTATTTACATATAGAGGTAAGACAGTTTATTGCTGCCTTCTCAATATCTTTGCTTGTGAGATTATATTCCTTCATAAGGTCAGCAGGTTCTCCTGATTGACCGAATCTGTTTTTTATTCCGATGCGGATAACCTTTGCCGGAAAATTTTCAGCTACTATTTCATCAACGCTAGAGGCCAGACCGCCAATTACAGAATGTTCCTCACAGACAATAATTCCGTAAGTGTTACGGGCGGCATCTATCACCGCTTCTTTATCCAGTGGTCTTATTGTATGCATATTGAGCAGACGGGCTTTTATCCCCTGAAGAGTTAGATTTTTTACCGCCTCTAAAGCCTGGGCAACCATAACCCCACAGGCAATAATGGTGATATCATTACCCTGAGTTAAAACCTGCGCCTTACCAAGAGTAAACTCTCCTTTATTCTCTATGGTCTCTATCTTTGGCCTTCCCAGCCGGATATAAAACGGTCCTTTGATATTAGCCGCTGTTTTTACGGCATCGGCTGTCTGTGGTCCATCGCAGGGCACGATAATATTTATATTAGGTATTACCCGCATAAGAGCAATATCCTCAAGGGCTTGATGGCTTGCACCATCCGGACCGACGGTAATACCGGCATGGGTAGCAACTATTTTGACATCAAGGCTGTTATAGACGACGGTATTGCGCACCTGATCCCATGCCCTGCCTGTGGCAAAGATAGCAAAGGTTGAGACAAATACGGTCTTGCCGCAACTGGCAAGGCCGGCGGCTGTAGCCATCATATTCTGCTCTGCAACGCCAAAATTAAAAAATCTCTCCGGAAATTCCTTAGCAAACAGACCAGTGCGGGTAGAACTGGATAAATCCGCATCCATTACAATAATATCCTTATTCTGCCTTCCTAATTCTACCAACGTCTTACCGTATACATCACGCTGATAAACCTGCTCTGCCATCTTAGCTACTCTAATTCCTTTAGTGCGTTTTCCGCTTCTTCTTTAGTCGGTGCCCGGCCGTGAAAATCGCAGACATTTTCCATAAAAGAAACGCCTTTGCCTTTTATGGTATGGGCTATGATTATACTCGGTCTATTTTTTGTTGCATTAGCTTCTTCATAAGCAGACAGAATTTCTATCATCTTATGCCCGTTTATCTCAATGGTGTGCCAACCGAAAGCCCTCCATTTATCTACCAGCGGTTCAAGTTCCATAATGTGGCATGTTTTTCCATCAATCTGAAAACCGTTATAATCCAGGATGGCGCAGAGGTTGTCGCATTTAAAATGAGCGCAGGCCATCGCCGCCTCCCAGATATTACCTTCCTGTATTTCGCCATCACCCAAGAGGACATAAACGCGATAGGCCTTACGGTCTACTCTTGCTGCCAAGCTCATTCCCAAGGCTACTGATAATCCCTGCCCTAAAGAACCGGAGGATACATCTACTCCTGGCGTACGCCTGTCCGGATGCCCCTGTAAGATTGACCCTAACTTTCGCAGGGTAAAAAGTTTTTCTTTAGGGAAATACCCTGATTCCGCCAATACCGCATACCAGAGTGGACAACAATGCCCTTTGGACATATGAAATCTATCTCTTTCCGACCAGTTAGGCTCTTTTGGATTGTGTTTAAGCACTGAAAAATATAAAGCGGTGATAAGGTCGGCTGCGGAGAGACTACCACCGGGATGCCCCGAACCAGCCTGAGCAAGCATTTGTATAATCAGGCGCCTCACCTGTTTTGCGCGCCTCTCCAGTTCTTCTATCTTTTTTGGCGTAATGCTCATCTTATTTTTAATTTCCGAATTTTCTCCTTAATTTTTTCCTGTTGGGGATCTAACTTTAAAGATTCTTCCCAATTTAACTTTGCCTTAACAGAATCATTCAGTTTAAAATAAACATCTCCCAGATGGTCATATATAGCTGGGTCAGGCAAAAGGGTGCTTGCCCGTTCAAGGTGCTTAAGCGCTTCTTGAAATTCTCCTTTTCTGAAATACAACCATCCCAGACTATCCACATAGGCGCCATTGTTTGGTTCTATCTCCAACGCTTTCTGAATCATCTCTCCTGCCTGCTGTAGGTTTTTGTTTTGGTCTACATATAAATACCCCAAAAAATTCAGCGCGGCGGCGTAATTCGGATTTAAGCGAATCGCCTCCTTTAATTCTTTCTCCGCCAAAGAATTATTTTTGAGTTCACTGTAAATATATCCCAGATAAAAATGCGACTCTGCGTTTTCTGGAGAAATATCCGTTACCAAACGGAAACAATTATGCGCGTCTTTGAATCTCTTCTGCCCCAGATAAACCAATCCTAAGTTTTTGTATATATCTATATTTTTAGGTTGGAGTTTGGCTGCCTTTTCCAGCGCCACCTGATACTCATAAGTAGCCAAATCTGTTTTATTTTGCGAGGCATAAATAAGCGCCAAGATAGCATGCGGCTCAGGTGCTTCTGGATCAATCTCCTCTACGAGTTTTAATTCTTTAATTGCACTGGGAGCATCATTGTTTTTAAGGAAAGTGGTAGCGAGATTTATATGGATAACGGCGCTATTCTTGTCTATCTCCAATACGCGGCGGTATTCCTGGATAGCATCATCCATTTGGCCGAAATTGTCGTATATAACGGCCATAATGTAATGCGACAATGCCTTAGAGTTTTTTTTATCAAAGGCAAATGAATTGCTATTTATAATAAGAAGGGACGCTAAGAGACAAACGACACCCTTCTGGATAGGCTTTTTCAGCATATCAATGTTAGCAAATTTATCTAATCAACTGACGCAATAAATAATCTTCTTCTTTATTCTTTGTCGCACTGAAGATAGCCGGATACTTTTAATGACCTCGGCGTTGCGGACTCATCCAAAACAGCCTCTCCAGTTCAGTATGTTTGATAAACGGAGCTTATTATTAGTAGCTCTATTAACCCCATGCCCTTTTCTTCAGGTGACGAAGACGACGGCGCATCTTCTTTCTTTTATGCGTCCTTATCTTCTTTCTTTTTCTTTTTCTGCCACAAGGCATTTTTTCTGCCCCTCCCTTTTATCGGGTTGCGGTTCATAGTTTACGGTTAATGCCTCACCGCACAGCTGTGTATAAAGAACCGCAGAGTATAAACTAATATATCACCTTATTCAACGGATACTCAATAATACCCTGCGCACCGGCCTTCTTTAACTCCGGAATCAAAACCCGCACCAGCCGTTCGTCAATCACTGTCTCTATGGCGAACCATCCATCTTCCGAAAGACCGGAAATGGTTGGTTTCTTCAGAGCGGGTAATTTGCTAATTACTTTCTTCAGGTTTGTCTTGCGTACGTTCATCTTAAGACCGACCTTTTCCTCTGCGGCAATAGCTCCTTTAAGCAACACGATTATCTTTTCCATTTTATCCTTCTTCCAGGGATTGCGATAAGCGTCTTTATTAGCGATAAACTGCGTGGTAGACTCACAGAGAGTAGCTATCTCTACAAGCCTGTTTGCGCGCAATGACTTGCCGGTCTCTGTTAATTCTACAATCGCATCTACCAAGCCTGTAGCCACCTTTGCCTCAGTTGCCCCCCAACTGAATTCTACATCTACCTTTACCTTATTTTTCTTGAAGTAATCTTTTGTTACATTTACAAGTTCGGTGGCAATCCGTTTTCCTGCCAGTCCGCGGATACTCTTTATTCCGGATTCCTGAGGAACAGCCAGAACCCAACGGACCTTATTAAGACTCTGCTTGGCATACATAAGCTCAGTTATCTTAACTACATCTGAACCATTCTCCAAAATCCAGTCATTGCCGGTAATACCACAATCAAGGGCGCCGTCCTGCACATAACGCGACATCTCCTGCGCACGCAAAAGTATCGGCTCAATCTCAGAATCGTCTATCGACGGAAAATATGAACGTTCGCTGGACAGAGAAATATTGAACCCTGCCTTCTTAAACATTCTGAATGTAGCCTCCTGAAGACTCCCCTTGGGTAGGCCTAATTTTAGAACCTTATTTTTCATTTGCAATTATCCTTTTTGTCTCCTGTCGCATCCGCTGCCGCGAATAAACCTTCCTGCTTCTTTTTATCCGCACCGCAGGATTAATACCCCATACCTTCCGAATCTTAACATCATTTTTAAACACAGAGAGATATTATAGCGGGATAAGCGCGATTTGTAAAGGAAAAATTGGCTGGTCAACGGAAATCATAAACCTGGAATGGAAAATTTCTGTATTCTACCGTTACCAGTAAATCCTTGTTATCCAGAATACTGAATGCTACTGCATCAAAAACTAGGATATTGCCTTTACTCAGCGTTTTAACAAGTTGATTTATTCTGATATTCTCAAAGCGCTTATTGCCGTCTGCGAAATACGGATAGTGTACGTGCTCTATACCACAATAGCGTATTTTATTCCCTGCAAATTTTCCGTTTAACCTGACATAATTCTCGGTATTAAAAACCAGTGCCGGCTGTCTCAAGAACCTCACTATCTGTTTTATAAAAACAGGGCTATAATCATGGTATAACTTTAGCACCTTCCCCGCTAATATCCTTGACGCCGTACAATCGGGCGTGCACGGCATATGAAAAATCAAAGGTATGTTGGCTAAGATATTCAATTTGTAATCCATTATATACCTGCCTCTTTCCGGATCATTTTGAAAACGCGTAGAAGTATATATGAATGATTTCTGGCTCCCCTTTCTGTATATAAACTGCCTTATGCAACACAAAGGATAA
>JAMWCI010000014.1:0-753 GCA_023818655.1 Candidatus Omnitrophota bacterium | reverse complement strand
ACCCAGTAATCTGCCGTATTCATAATGCCATCTGTTTTCATTAAAAACCTTATCTTGCAAAGCGCAAAGCATACGCACATCCGCTTTTCTATTGCCGAATATTATTTTTAATTTGTCATTCTTATGTAAAACATGGAAGTATATTCCCAAACTCTCCAAAAACGCTACAATCTGCCTACACAACTCTGTATCGCCGGAGGAAACTCCGTCAAAGTTGGCGGAATTTTTTATACCGGAATACACCTGCAGAATTAATAGTTTATATGCTTCATTCAAAGGGAAAACCCTGAATTCCATCCATTCCTGTTTGGATAATTCTTTCATTACGCCCAATTATACTTTATTATCCGTCAAAAGGGAAATAAATTTTACCTCCCCGATTAAATTTCTGTTAGTAGCCTCCGGAAATTATGATAATGTAAAATATCTTTCGCACTTTTGATATTGCCTAAGGAATAAAAAAGGCATATCCTCTTAGGTTGATAAACTATCAATTTATTAACCTAACCTCCGCCAAAGTACTTTGGCGGACAGCAAAGGAGGATACGCCTATGAGTTGTCCGGTAAACTTTTCTAGGGATACTCTACCAAAGCAATGGCAATATGTAAAGCGTAACTTACAAAGCTAACAAGTAACAAGCAACAAAAAGTAACAAGGACCGTTTCCTTTTATCTTCTTGCCTATGAAAGAATTCTGGAGGAACTGTCCCCAAAAAGATTAACCCTCAAATTTATCTATGGTTATTAAATCTT
>JAMWCI010000079.1 GCA_023818655.1 Candidatus Omnitrophota bacterium | reverse complement strand
TGTTAGTTGTTCTCCGTTCAGGGTACCTATTGCCACACTCGCAGCGGCTCAAGCCGCCCTAAAGGACAAAAAATAAAAATGGAATCGCTCAAACTTTACTTAAAAGAAATCAGGAATATACCTCTGCTTACCCCCAAAGAAGAAAAAGAGCTAAGTATGCGAATTAAAAAAGGTGATGAATACGCTCGCAAACGAATGATTCAGGCCAACCTACGTTTAGTCATTAATATTGCCAAACGCTATATGTATCTAGGTATCCCTTTTATGGACTTGATAGAAGAGGGCAATCTGGGGCTTATGAAGGCAGTAGATAAATTTAATCCGCGTAAGGGGTATCGTTTTTCCACTTATGCAGCCTGGTGGATTAAACAAGGCATTACCCGCTCTATTTCTGAACAGGGAAAGATGATTAGGGTTCCGGTTTATATGAATGAGTTGATTAACAAGTGGAAGAAGAAAAGAGAGGAACTTGCGCATAAATTGAAACGTGTTCCTCGAGATGAAGAGATTGCGACGAGTCTTCGCCTTCCTCAAGGCAAAGTGGAACAGATCAAGTTCTGGTTGACTGCCACTACCTCTTCTCTAGATGCCCCTGCAGGGGAGGACAGCGACAGTCAGATTTCTGACCTTATAGAAGATGAGACTGTCAAGACCCCTGACTCTGGAATCAAAGAGATGTTTGACAAGGAGCGTTTAAATAATTTATTGGAAACAATGAATGAAAGAGAAAGAAAGATTCTGGATATGCGTTTTGGTTTAGTTGACGGAGAAACCAAGACGTTGGCGCAAGTGGCGGATAAACTCGGAGTTTCTCGCGAGCGTGTCCGCCAGATAGAAGAAGCGGCGTTAAAGAGATTAAGGAAATTTTTAAAACAACAGGAGTAAAAGTAAAGATGGCTAAGAAAATAAACTTGGAAAACTTTATTCGCAACATACCGGATTTTCCCAAGCCGGGTATTTTATTTCGCGATCTAACCACTCTGCTGCAGGATAAACTTGCTTTTAAAGAAGCGATTGATACCTTGAGTAACAAGTTTAAAGACAAAAAAATAGATACTGTGGTAGCTGTGGAGGCAAGGGGGTTTATCCTTGGCGGGGCTATAGCGCATAAACTTCAAGCCGGTTTTGTACCGGTGCGCAAAAAAGGAAAATTGCCTTGGAAGACAAAATCCGTAACTTATTCGCTGGAATACGGTACAGATACCCTGGAGATACATGAAGACGCCTTAAAGCCTGGTTTGCGCGTCTTGATTGTAGACGACCTTTTAGCTACTGGTGGCACAGTGAAGGCAGTAACAAAACTTGTGGAATCTCAAGGCGCAAAGATTATCGGGATTGCCTTTGTCATAGAACTGGTAGATTTGCGCGGAAAAGAAAAACTTAAAGGTTATCCGGTTTATTCTTTAATAAAGTTTCATGGAGAATAAACCAAAACAAAAAAGATGCCCCTGTAGCTCATAAGGATAGAGCAGCGGTTTCCTAAACCGCGTGTGGCAGGTTCGATTCCTGCCAGGGGCATATTTTATTCATAGTGTGTATAACTTACATTGTCACTCATTGTTAAGCGATGGCGTATTACTGCCTTCTGAGGTAGCTATCCGTTATCTGAATAGAGGATACAGGGTCATCGCCATTACAGACCACGTTGATTACAGCAATTTTAAAAATAATATTGCCTGCATTTTGAATTTCTGTAATCATTGGCCAAATAACGTTCCGATTAAAGTCTTGCCCGGGATAGAACTCACGCATCTGCCTCTTGACCAGTTTAAACCTTTGGCAGGACTTGCGCGTAAGAAAGGCGTAAAAATAATTATTGCCCACGGCGAAACCCTAGTTGAACCAGTGATAAAAGGCACCAACCGCGCAGCCTTAAACGCAGATATAGATATCTTGGCGCATCCCGGCTTAATTAACGAAGAAGACGCAAGACTGGCGGCAAAAAAAGGAATATTTCTGGAACTAACCTCCCGGCACGCCCACGATGCCACTAACCGGCATGTAGCGAAGATGGCCAAGAAATCCGGGGCAAAGCTTATACTTAATAATGACAGTCACTCTCCCGAAGATATTATTTCCCATGAGGAATTGGCAAAGGTAGGGCTAAAGGCTGGATTAACTAAAAAGGATATTGACAATATTTTTAATGAAGCAGGCGCATTTGTTAAAAGGAAGTTAGGATAAAAAGCTGCACGTTGAGCCCGGAGAGTGGTAAAAAACTGATAAGTTTTGCGCGCGCGAAAGAGAAACCTGCGATGTTATCTTAAACCTGAAAATAGCCATTTTAGCGGGAATATCATTACTATTACCATTGCCTTAGGCGTAAAATCCAAATTATTTCAGCAGGCAGAGGTCCCTACCAAAAAGGTTTTTAAAAAAACACTTGACAAATAAAAAGTTGTGTGTTAAAAGATAAACAAACTAGGTTATACCACTGGATATGGCTTTAATTTTAGGCGGAAAGGAGGATGAAACTCAAAATAAGCCTAAAGTCATGATAAATCCAGTGATATACATATATATAGCAAATATCTAGGAAATTTTTATTAACCCTAGTTGATATATCTGTTTCATAATTTTCTAAAAGGAGGTTTCACAAAATGAGTAGACGCTTGATAATGATTCTGGCCTTGGCTTTTCTTGTGGGTATTGTCTACATGGCATACGCAGAGGTCCAGGATTTAAAAGTAAGCGGTGATTTAACGGCTTTAGCCGCAAATCGCCAATTGTCAGTCACTGACCTCACTACAGGAACAGACGTCAATAAACGTAATCCCAGCAGCTTCTTAGGCAGTATTCTCCGCTTAAGAGTAGATGCAAACCTTACTGACAACGTAAGTACCAGCATCAGATTATTAAATGAGAGATATTGGGATGCGCCGGATGCTTTTAATGACAAGAGCGCGATTGTCTTAGACCTTGCTTATGCGCAATTAAAAGAGTTCCTGTATTCTCCTTTAACCTTGACTGTTGGTCGTCAGGAGCTGCATTTTGGCAATGACATGGTAGTAGGTGCTCGTTGGACGAATAATGCTATCGGCGCCACTTCTTACGGTTTTACCTCTGACCCTGATTTAAGCGTGGACAAGGCTTTTGACGCTATCCGCGCAACTTTGAATTATGACCCGCTGGTAATTGATGTCATCGCTGCAAAAATCGACGAAAATACCTTGAACAAAAAAGATGACAATAATCTTTTTGGTGTATATACCACTTATGCGCTGAATAAAAATATCATTGTAGAGCCTTATTGGTTCTTGAGGCAGAGACAAGCTGAAGATTCCAGCGTTGTTGCGCAAACCATCGGCAAAAACGATGATACCCATGTTCTTGGCGTGCTGGTAAGGTCAACGCCAGTAGAGAATGTGACGGTTTCTGCTGAAGGCGCTGTCCAGTTGGGCAAAGCTGCAAGAACTCCAAATTATTCTTCTGTCTCTGGTACGGGAACGGCGTTTAGCAGGCAGGCTCCTCCCAGAGAAGCCTTTGCCGCAGAGCTGGGCGTAAACTTGGCTATGCCAAAGGTAAAATATACGCCAACTCTTACTGCTCTATACGCATTCTTTGAAGGTCAGCATGGAAATGACACCAAGAAAGTAACGCAATGGGACCCGATGTATGAGAATCAGGCATACGGGCATATTGCCAATGCTCTTTTCAATCAAACCAACGCTCACATTGCCGGTGTCATCTTGACCGCAAAACCAAAAGAAGATCTCACCTTAAAAGGCGAATATTACGCTTTCTGGTGGGATAAGGTGTATGCAGATGGTCAGAATATCTATGACCTGCGTGGCGATTTGATCAAAATGACCAATAAAAAATTCGCTGCGCAAGAGCTGGATCTGACTGCCATCTATGATTATACCGAGGATGTGCAATTTAGTCTTC
Source organism: Candidatus Omnitrophota bacterium (assembly GCA_023818655.1). Lineage (GTDB taxonomy): Bacteria > Omnitrophota > Gorgyraeia > Gygaellales > Profunditerraquicolaceae > JAMWCI01. The sequence goes on along the minus strand of JAMWCI010000079.1, from coordinate 3,068 downwards.
TGGGCGCTATCTTGATTCCCGGCAATGCGTTTGACAAGAGCAACCGGAAGTTAGCTAATGAAGTAATCGGTTCTATGAAGGTAACTTTCTAAGTCAGCTTATGTAAACAAAAAGCCCCTGGAGGGTAATTCCTCTGGGGGCTTTTTTTGTAAATTAAATATCGAAGGAAGAAGATGGTATATTTAGCTGTTATCTTTCATATGCACCAGCCTTATTACAAGAATCTCCTCACCTCTGAGGTCAATCTTCCATGGGTGCGGCTGCATGGGGTCAAAGACTACTTGGATATGGTAGAGATTCTTCAGGAATATCCGGATATCCGGCAGACCTTTAACTTGGTTCCTTCTCTGATGGAACAGATTGAAGACTATAATACTGGTCAATTAAAAGATACGTTCTTTGAATTATCGCTTAAACCAGCCAGCGAACTTGTTGAAGAAGAGAAGGATTTCCTGCGTAAGAATTTCTTTTCCATAAATAGAGAGCGGGTTATCTCGCTTTATCCGCGTTATTACGAGCTGTATTTTAAGGCGAGAAACAAAAAGGAATTTAATACACAGGATTATCTTGACCTGCAGGTATGGTTTAACCTGGCTTGGATAGACCCGTCTTTGAGAAAAAGAGTTCCGAAATTATCGCTACTTGTGGATAAAGGAAGGTTTTTTACCGAAGAAGATAAACGCGCAGTTTTAAATGCGCAGCTGGATATACTTAATGCGATTATCCCCGGATACAGAAGATTCAGGGAGAGTGGTCAGATAGAGGTAACGGTTACGCCCTATTATCATCCGATTCTGCCGTTATTATACAATACCAACACCGCCAAAGAGGCAAATCCAAAGACAATCCTGCCAAAGACAGGATTTGCTTTTCCGCAGGATGCAGTTGCCCAGATTAATCAGGCAGTCGGGTTTTATTCAAGCATATTTAATGAGAAACCGCTTGGTATGTGGCCATCAGAAGAATCAGTGAGCGAGCATATCTTACCGATGATTATAGATTCAGGCGTCCAGTGGATAGTCGCGGATGAAGCGATATTATTTAAATCCTTAAGAAAGAAAAGAAGAGACACCGCGCTTTTATACCAACCGCATCTACTCAAAAGAAAAAACGGAACTCTGGCTATAGTATTCCGTGACCGGCCTCTTTCGGATTTAATCAGCTTTGTCTATCATTCTTGGAAAACGGAAAACGCGGTTTCGGATTTTTTAGCTCATCTGAATAATATAGCTACCGCCTTTAAAGACAGGGATGTTTTAGTGGTTGTGGCGATGGACGGAGAAAATGCTTGGGAATATTACCGTAATGACGGACATGATTTTTTGGAGTTGCTCTACGCGCGCCTCTCTGAATCAAAAACCGTAAAAACCACTACCATCAAAGATTATTTAAGTCAGCATCCGCCTGTATCAGAAATTAAACGTCTGGCTGCCGGTTCATGGATTTACGCTGAATTCGGCAAATGGATAGGTCATCCTTTAAAATTGCGCGCCTGGGAATGTTTGGCAGAGGCAAGAAAATTACTTGCAGAGTCTAAAAACAGTGACGAGCTTGCCTGGAAACAAATGTATATATTAGAGGGAAGCGACTGGTTCTGGTGGTATGGCGATGACCCTGAAGGAAATTTTGATCGGCTTTTTAGAATGCACTTGGCAAATTTTTATACCCTCATCAATAAAACAGCGCCGTCATACCTAAATAAACCTTTATCCCCTTGACAGACAACAAGTTTTATGTTATAAAACTAAAACAATGGCATTTCTATGTTAAATAAAAGGCACCTGTCGCATGGACAAAAAGGATATTTACGAGCATTTAGCCAAAATATATCTTGACGCCTCATCAAAGAGAAAAAAGAAAGCGCAAATCCATCGTAATTTCAGGAATCCTGTCTTTATCAGTGTTGCAATAGCGATATTTCTAACTTTTGTTTTAAGCGCCAACCTAAAGAGACGCAACTTCAATCCTGAGACAGCGCTGGTGCTTTTTTCTGATGTCGCAAAGATAAATTTCCACTTTGACCCTGTCAAAAAAGAAAATCTTTCCCTTGATTTAAACGGACTTAATTTAACTGGTTATAAAATATTGGCTTTTTCCGCAAAGACAGCTAATCCTAAGAATAAAATCCGTATGCGGATAGAGCTGACCAACTCCTATCAGGAAAAATCCGAGGTCTACTTGGATTATTTGCCCGGTCATTGGAAGGAATATCGCATAAAACTTGCGAGCTTAAGAAATATAACCGATTGGTCTAATCTGCGTATCCTTGCCTTTATTACCGAAGAGTGGAACGTACAAGATAAAAAAGGAATAGTTTACATAGATAATGTAAGATTCATAAAATAAACTCAAAAAAGAGGAGATGGTAAAATGCGCATAATTTCCATTACAAACCAAAAGGGAGGATGCGGTAAGACTACTACGGCAATAAATTTGGCTGCCTCTTTGGCGCAAAACCAAAGACGGGTTCTTTTAATTGACCTTGACCCTCAAGCCCATGCCACCTCAGGACTAAACATAAAACCAAACTTGAATATTTATAATGTTCTTTCCAAATTGACCAATAAAAAAGCAAAGATTGAAGAGATAATTACACAGATTGACAAGAATTTTTATCTTGTGCCATCAGGAATAGTCTTGAGCACATTGGAGCAGGAGTTAGCCGGAGAGATTGGCAGGGAATCCAGACTCTGGGATTCCGTAAACTTCTTAAAAACAAGTTATGATTATATCCTTATTGATTGCCCACCTAACCTTGGAATCCTTACCGTTAATGCCATCCGCGCTTCCTCAGAAGTTATTATCCCGGTAGAAGCCAGCAGGTTTTCTCTGGATGGCTTGGAGCAACTTTTGGCAATCATAGATTTAGTCAGAGAGCGTCTTAACCACAAGGTTATTTTTCGGGTACTGGTGGCGAATTTTGACTCTCGTCTACAGCATTCCTTCCGTATGCTAGAAAGAATAAAATCCAGCTTTGGAGAGAAACTCTTTAATAACATTATTCACGTTAACGTAAAACTTAAAGAGGCCCAGGATAACGGTACCCATATTTTAGACTACGATAAATA
>JAMWCI010000078.1 GCA_023818655.1 Candidatus Omnitrophota bacterium | reverse complement strand
ATCTCTCGCCTTAGTTATTTTTGTCTTGAGCGCAATTGTAAGGCTTAACCTGACGGTTGCGTTTGTATTATTTGCGCTTTATCTGTATTCAGTCCTGCGAGGCTTCAAATCAAGAGGCTACACTCCGTTAAATGCGCTATTTTTGTTTATGGTCATATTCTCTGGAAGCTATCTTCTCCTAATGGGGAATTTGTCTGCTTTTTATATCCCTTACCCCCTTATCCCAATGCTGGCTACCCTCCTGTTTGCAAACCTTGAAATCTCGTTTTTATTGACCGTAGCAATCGCTGTAGCCATAAGTTCTCTTTCAACCGCACCTTTCCAGCTTGCGATTTTGTTTCTGCTGAGCGGGATTGTTTCCAGTTTCCTTGCTCTGGATGCCCGCAAGCGCACAACCGTTATCCGCGCCGGCGTCCTGGTTGGACTTATTCAGGCAGCAGCCCTTATTTTTTGGGAGAGGTTTAATTTTTACGCTCCCTTGAGATATGGAATACTTTTTTTAAACGGGATAATTTCCAGTTGGCTTGTCCTGGGGATATTGCCTATCTTTGAATACCTTTTTAGCACGGTAACCAATATCAGTCTTCTGGAGCTGGCGGATTTTAATCATCCCCTTTTACAACAGATGATTATGGATGCGCCGGGGACATATCACCACAGTTTAATCGTAGGCAATCTCTCCGAAAGCGCCTGTAACAGCGTAGGAGCAAATGCGTTATTAGCCAGGATTGGCGCATACTACCATGATATAGGCAAACTTTCTAAGCCAGAGTATTTTAGCGAAAACCAGGAATTAAACAAAAGTAAGCATGATGACCTGGCGCCGACGATGAGCAGACTTGTCATTATGAACCATGTGCGGGAAGGTATGGAGATGGCAAAAAAATACAAAATTAATCCTGCCATCCTGGATTTTATTCAGCAGCATCATGGCAAAAGCCTAGTTTATTATTTCTATCGTCGGGCTCTGGAGGAGCTTGAAGAAGACCAGGAGATAAAAGAAGAGGGTTTCCGTTATCCGGGTCCAAAACCCAATACCAAGGAGACCGCGATTGTGCTTCTGGCAGATTCCGTAGAAGCGGCAACGCGCGCCTTAAAAAACCCTGCCCCAGTCAAGATAGAAGAGGTCGTGCGCAGGGTTATCAATAATAAGTTTATCGATGGGCAGCTCGATGAATGCGAATTAACCCTTAAGGACTTGGAAAAAATTTCTACGGTATTCATCCGCATCTTAAGCGGCATATACCATAGCCGAGTAAGTTATCCGGAAGAAACAAAAAGTGGAAATAACCGTAAAAAACTCTCAGAAGAAAATACCAGTCAGCCCGGCAAAGATAAAAAAGACAATTCTTAACGTTCTCTCCGCAGAGGGATTTAAAAAAAACGCAGAGCTTTCAGTCTATTTTGTCACAGATATACGCATACGTGCGCTTAACAGAAAATTTCTGCATAAAGACGAGGCTACTGACGTCCTGGCATTCAATCTTTCCAAAGCAGGGAGAAAAGACTCTCTAGTGGGAGATATTGTAGTCTCAGCTGAGATGGCACTGCGTAACGCCCGGATTTTCCAGACAAATCCGAAGGATGAGCTCAGGCTTTATGTTGTGCACGGACTCCTGCATCTTTTGGGTTATGACGACCAGAATATAGACGCAAAAAAATTAATGCGTCAAAAGGAAAAAAAATATGCCAATTTATAAAACGGAAGCCATAGTGCTGAACCGTCGCGAATTCAGAGAAACCTCGTTAATAGTTGATTTTTTTACCCGGGATTTCGGCAAGATGACTGGTATTGTAAAAGGCGTGCGAGCAGAGCCTGATAAATTTGCCAGCAATTTTGAGTCATTTTCCTGCAATGAAATTATTTTCTATCGTAAGCGCAGTTCTTTCCTGCATCTGATAGCCCAAGCGGACAAAATAAATAATTTTGATGGATTAAAGCAGGATATTGATAAGATAAGTTTGGCAAGCTGTATGCTGGAGCTTATTGATGCCACTATGGCACAGGAGGATAAAAATGAAGAGGTTTTCAGTCTTCTTAATACCTGTCTTAAAGAACTGGAGGTTGCTACGTATCCTGAAAAGATTGTCACTATTTTTAAGATTAAAATCCTTGCCCTTTCAGGGTTCAAGCCGCATTTTGACTCCTGCGTTTCCTGTTCAACGCGAATTCTTGGGGAGTCAAAGTTCAGTCTTTCTTTGGGAGGGCTGCTTTGTCCGAGGTGTTCTAAAAAAGACCGGACAGCGCGTTCTATATTTCGTGGAACAGTCGCATCCATATTGCATATAGAAAAGAATGATTTCTCCACTAACCTTAAGTTGGGAATGAATCCACAAATCAGAAGGGAACTGGAGGCAATACTTAACGCTTTCCTGAATTTTCATTTGGGAAAAGAACTTAAGTCAGAGAAGATATTGCGCAATCTTGCAATAACGGTTTAATTAGAAAGAGGGGATATGAAAATAACTATCGTAGGTGCAGGGGCAATGGGAAGTCTATTGGCGGCTTTTTTGTCTAAATCCAAAGAGGAAATCTGGATTTTGCATAAAGATGAAGAGACTGCAGCCAAAATCAGCCAAAACGGCATATCTATTGAAGGCGTAAGCGGAAACTGGCAAGCAAAACCAAAAATCACTATACATCCTCAGGACATAGGCAACGCTGATCTCGTCATAATCTGTGTTAAGTCATATGATACGAAGGCAGCCATTTTAAAGGCAAAGCCCATTATCGGAGAAAACACCCGAATTTTAACTTTACAAAACGGCATAGGTAATATAGAGATTATCAGCGAGGTGGCAGGACAAGATAAGGTTATAGGTGGAGTAACTAATGAAGGCGCAACGTTTCTTGAGCCTGGCAGGATAAGACATGCCGGCAGAGGAGAGACAATCATCGGCAGAAATGACGGCAGGATTCCCGTGGAGATGCGCTCTATACGGGAATTATTCAACAGGGTAGGGTTGGAAACCAAGATATCGCGTGATATAAAAAGTATCTTATGGTCTAAATTGATTATCAACGCCGGGATAAATGCGCTTACCGCGATAACGCGCCTTCCTAATGGTAAACTGCTGGAATTTGAAGGCACACGCAAGATTATGCGCGAAGCCGTCAGTGAGGCTGTCAGGGTTGCCAAACGCAAAAGGATAAAACTTATCTACGACGACCCGTTAGGCAAGGTAGAGGCGGTCTGCGAAGCGACAAGCGCCAACATCTCTTCTATGCTGCAAGACGTATTGCGTAGGAAACGCACGGAAATAGAATATATCAACGGAGCTATAGTCCGTCAGGCACAGGAATTAAATGTATCCGCACCGGTAAATTCGTTTCTTGCAGATTTGGTTAAAACCATAGAAACAACTTACGAGTTAACAGTATAATAGCGTATTGAGAGGACTAATGAAAAGGTGGCTGCTTGTAATCATTGGCATATCATTTATGTTTTTTTTATCTTTCGCTCTCTCCAAACGCACCTGCCCTATAACTTCCTCTAAAAAACATAAGACGCCTGCCATCGCCATCCCTGTTTTATCGCAACAGGCCATGTTATTGCTCAGAAAAAGAGAAGATAACGCCGCGTTTTTAATCTTTGGGAAAATTCTAGAACAAAGCCCGAAGGATATCAACGCTTTATGGGGCAAGGCAGAGGTTTTCCGTCGGAAGCGCAAATACAAAGAATCAGAAGAAATATTGCAGGAGATACTGAAAATAGACCCCTTACACGCTCCGTCTTTAATAAGTCTGGCTTATATAAGATACAAAGACAGCCAGTTGCAAGAGGCCGCCAGAATTCTCGATAATCTCTTGAGCAACAAGCTTCTTGATTCCGAAAACCGCGCCATGGCATATCTGCTGTTAAGCGCTGTAAACAGCAGTTATTCTCTAAAAGGGGGAATCTTGACAAAAATGAAGACTGCGTCAAAGATTCTTTATTATCTATCGCAAGCCAGAGACCTTGCTCCTGAACTGCCGGAGACGCATTTAGGTTTAGGTACGTTTTATCTAAAGTCCCCGGCAATCCTCGGAGGCAATTTAAATAAGGCGATTAGAGAGCTTGAATATTGTTTGATACTTGCCCCGCATTTCGCTACAGCCCACGCCAGATTAGCTCAGGCCTATGGAAGAAAGGGGGATATCGGCCGATATGAATTTCATCTGGAGCAAGCAAAGACCCTTGATCCCCAAAATGAGGTATTACAAGAATTATGAAAAACACAGAAATAGCCGGCATATTCAGGGATATAGCCAGGATTTTGGAGATAAAAGGAGCCAATCCTTTTCGTATCCGGGCGTATGAAAGGGCGGCTCAGAATATTGAAAGATTGACTGAAGATATACAGATTCTTTCTACCGCAGGAAGAATCAAGGAGATACCGGGTATCGGAGAGGATTTAAGCAAAAAAATAGAAGAGTTTTTAGAGAACGGTAAAATAAAAACATATGAAGAACTTAAAAAAAGTATACCCGCAGCTCTTCTGGAATTATTAAAGATACCTTCTGTCGGTCCGAAAACAGTAAAACTGCTTTATGATAAGTTGAAGATAAAAAGTATCTCTGATTTGGAAGAGGCGATACAAAAGAATAGATTAGAGGGGATATTCGGCATAAAAGAAAAAACAGTGGAGAATATACTGAAAGGTATAGCGATACTCAAAAAAGGCAAAGAACGTATGCCTCTTGTCCAGGCGGCTTTGACAGCCGAGGAGTTTGTAAATGCCCTCAGGAAACTTCCGGAGGTAAAAAAAATTTCCGTAGCCGGAAGCCTGCGCCGGAAGAAAGAGACGGTAAGAGATATTGATATCCTGATTGCTTCGGAACATCCCCAACCGATAATGGATACCTTTATTAAGATACCCTCGGTGAAGGATGTGCTGGCACAGGGGAAAACCAAGTCTTCTGTGCGTACACGTGATGACGTGCAGGTGGACTGTCGCATAGTAGAAGAAAAATCTTTTGGAGCGGCCCTGCTTTATTTTACCGGTTCAAAAAATTTTAATATCAAACTGCGGCAAATCGCTATAAAGGACGGATGGAAACTTAATGAGTACGGATTATTTAAGAAAAACGGGTTTCTTGCCGGCAGGAGCGAAGAAGAGATATTTGAACGTTTGGGGCTTGCTTATATAGAACCGGAGTTAAGAGAGGATACTGGAGAGATAGAGTTAGCCGCCAAATCACAACTCCCGGAACTTCTGAACTTGAAAGATATCCGGGGAGACTTGCATGTGCATTCTCTCTGGTCAGACGGCAATAACAGCATTGAAGAGATAAGTAGCGCTGCACAAAAATTAGGATATTCTTATATCGCTATCACTGACCACTCGCAAGGCCTTAAGGTTGCCGGAGGACTAACCCTTAAGGAGTTAAAAAAGAAAAAAGCGGAGATTGAAAAACTGAACAAGAAGTTAAAAAACTTTCGCATCCTTTACGGTACGGAGGCAGATATAGATTCCAAAGGGAATATGGACTATAAAGACGAGGTGCTTAAAGAGTTTGATGTAGTAGTAGCTGCAATCCATAGCGGATTCAGGCAGTCTAAACAGCAGTTGACCCGCAGGATAGTTAACGCCTGTCGCAACAAATACGTTCATATTATTGCTCACCCTACGGGAAGACTCTGGGGAGTGCGCGAGGCATACGATTTAGATATGGACGAGATTTTTAAAGTGGCTTGCGATACAAATACCCATATGGAGATAAATGCCTTTGGAGAACGTCTGGATTTAAATAGTCAGCATTGCCGTCGGGCAAAAGAGCTGGGCGTAAGACTGGCGATAGGTACCGATAGCCACGAGAGCTCTCAGTTGGGATTAATTCGTTTCGGTGTGGCTATCGCCAGGCGCGGGTGGCTAACCTCAACTGATGTAATCAACACCTTATCGCTGGAAGAATTACTGAAAAAATTAAAGAAATGACCACAATAAATTTTAAGAGGGTTTTTATCTTCTCCGCTATCTGTTGCCTGCTGAATACTGTTTTCTTCGGTTGCCAAAAACATCCCCTCTACAAAGAGACCAAGATTCTGATGGGCACTTTTGTAGAGGTAATCTCCCCTTACAGAGAAGCCGCGGATATAGTCTTTAAAGAAATGCGCAGGGTTGAAGATTTGTTAAGTCGGTACAAAGAAAACAGTGAAGTATCCAGACTTAATAAAGATGGAAAACTTAAGGTCAGCCCGGAAACTTTTTATGTAATCAAAAAGACAAAGGAATTCTTTTATCAGAGTGCAGGCGCATTTGATATTACCAGCGCCCCCCTTGCGGACCTTTGGGGATTTAGCGCTAAGGATTTTCGTATCCCGCAGGAGGAAGATATTCAAAAGGTCTTGCCCCTGATTGGCTCGGATAAAATCATTTTGCACGAAAGTGAGTTTGTGGTAGAATTTAAAACTCCAGGCACTAAGATTGATTTAGGAGCTGTCGGCAAAGGGTTCGCCTTGGATTGCTCCGTAAAGAAATTAAAAGAGCGGCGTATACAGAGTTGCCTTATAAATGCCGGAGGTCAGGTTTACGCCTTGGGCACAAGATACGGCTCGCCATGGAAGATAGGCATAGTTGACCCGCGCAAGCGTGGTTTGCGAGATATCCTTAAACTAAGCAATAAATCTGTTTCTACATCTGGAGACTACGAACAGTATTTTCTAAAAGACGGGAAACGTTATGCGCATATATTTAACCCTAAAACGGGTCGCCCTGCAGATTCAAAGGTTGTTTCCGTTACGGTTATTGCAGATGACGGCCTGACCGCGGATGCCTTAAGCACGGCAATATTTGTCTTGGGAAAGAGAAAAGGCGAAGAGCTGGCTAAGAGATTTCCCAACGTAGAAGCCAGGATTATAGAAGATAAAGATGTACCACATAGTTGAAAAAAAAGAATTGAATAAAGAGATTATCAAAAACGAGATTAATAATTTAATAGAAAAACACAAAGGCATAACAGATAATGAAAAAGATGATTTTTTGAATAAAGTTGAACATCTTTTGGATTATTGGGAAAATAGAATTAAAGCTGCAGGTAATGCCAATTATAAT
>JAMWCI010000077.1 GCA_023818655.1 Candidatus Omnitrophota bacterium | reverse complement strand
TTTATATATTTATTAATCCGGGAAATAATCTTATCCGCCTCAGGAACCCCCAGCGTTCCACCGGGACAAAAATCATTCTGTACGTCTATCACCAAAAGCGCCCTTTTAGTTTTTATCCTTTTAGCTTTCATATGAACACCCCCGTTATTTTCTCTCCGCAAAAAGAACATCTATCCTCTTTCATTTTGTTATCCAATACGGTAAAAACCTCCCTTTTGATTAAGGTATTTTTGCAACGAGGACAGTCGGTATTGCTGCCCCAACCATACACATTACCGGCGTATACAAACTTTAACCCTGCCTTAATCCCGATATCTAATGCCTTTCTGAGCGTAACCTCTGGAGTGGGATGCCTGTCCATAAAATTATACTCCGGATGAAATGCTGAAACATGCCAAGGCATACCTTTATCCAGACTGGCAATAAATTCTGCCATATTGCGCAATTCCTCGTCGGAATCGTTTTCTCCCGTAACCACAAGGGTGGTAATCTCTACCCACATCCCCAATGCGTGCATAGTCCTGATGGAATCTAACACCGGGCTAAGAGATGCTGCGCACACCTTCTTATAAGAATTGTCTTTGAAAAACTTTAAATCCACATTTGCCGCATCTATATAAGGCGCTGCCACCTTAAGGCACTCCTTGGTCATATAGCCATTGGTGACAAAATTATTGCAAAGACCTCTGCGCTTTGCCAATTTTGCTGTTTCCAGTGCGTATTCAAAAAATATAGTCGGCTCGGTATAGGTGTAAGAGATACTTTTACAATTATTCTTAAGGGCGCTCTCCACAATCTGGGCGCAGGAGAGCTCCTCGCCCGGACTATCACCATCTCTAAATGAACGTTGGGAGATCTCCCAATTCTGACAGAATCCGCAACGAAAATTACAGCCGATAGTAGCTACGGAAAAGCTAAAATGTCCGGGGAAAAAATGGTATAGCGGTTTCTTTTCAATCGGGTCAATGTGCGCGGCAATCACGTTTCCATAGGCGTGGGTATAAAGTATGCCGCCGATATTCTGCCTTACGCCGCAAAAACCAAATTTCCCTTCAGGTATACGGCAATGATGACTGCAGAGATAGCAATGCACGGATTTATCTGCCAGTTTTTCGTAAAGTAAGGCCTCTTTCATATCCGATACGAATAAAGCTCTTTTTCCCCAAGAACGAATACTTCTCTTACGTCTTCTTCCTCACCGGGAAAACGTTTATATATAATCCTTGCGGTTATATTGCCATTTAAGTCGCAATACCTAGCCGCGATTTGACATGAGAGCTTAAGCATATCTTGGTTGAAATCACCCCTTCCCATACAGGTTGGTCCAATCACGTCTTGTGGTAAGAATATGTAATCGCCTTCATGCGCAAGATTCATTATTTTTTCATTCTCGCCTTCGTTTCTACCTACGATTAACTTCGCATTATGGCTTATCCTAAAATGCCTGCCGAGCTTAAGCAGGTTTATGTCATTCAGGCTAAAATCAGGGGTATAATGCATTAGGTCCTTTAGTCTCTTGCTAAATCCGGGGTCAGTTAAAAGACACCCGCCGCTAGGACAGGGATAATCGTTAATCCCTAACTCTTTGGCTAGATGAATCTGCGGCTTTCTGCTTCTGCCGCTTATACCCAATAATCTCTCCCTATCTATCCAGCCGGATTTTTCCGGAATAGTCGGCTCAAGCATCTTTGCGCACAAAGGCCTGACCACAAATCCTTCTACTCCCGCCTCTCTTTCAATCAGTCTCATAGTAAATATCCTCTGCGACATAGGACGCTGGCCAAGAACCTCGCCGGTAATAATAAAAGAGGCTGCCTCCTTCCGCATATATTCTTTGGCTTTCTTAAAGAGCAAAATGCGGCAATCAATACAGGGATTCATGTTTGAGCCGTATCCAAATCTTGGTCTTCTTATAATCTCAAGAATTTCATTAGATACGTCTACACTAACCAATTTAAGACCGAGTCTTTTAGCTGCGGAAAGCGCACCGTGTATGCAGCCGTTGCCGGCGCGGAGGTCGCAGAGACAAAAAGGGCTTTTCATATTAAAGGCCAGTAATTCTAAGCCTAAATCCTGCGCTATCTTTGCAGCCAAGGTGCTGTCTAGTCCACCTGAAATAAGGGCGACGGCCTTCATGGAAATTACTTGGTTAAACGGACATAAATACTGGAGGCAAGCTCCTTGTCTATGGCAAACTGGGAATGACCAATCTTAAAAACATATGAAGGAAATTTCTGCACCAAGACTATGGGCACGCCGGGGATAGCTCCAATACTGATTAATTTCTGCATCTGACTTGCGTTTTTTGTTTCTAAATAGGCAATCTGCCCTTTCTCTTTTGTTTCCAAGTCAGTAAGAGACGAAATAATCTTTAACAGTTTTTTATCTCTTTTTTCCAAGCAACATTTTCCGGGAGGTATCTTTTTGCCATGCGGGCAGGTTTTGGGATGACCGAGGATAATGCAAACTTTATCTTCTAGACCTTCGTGTAAAAGATGCTCAAACTTACAACTTACCGTATCCATCACATTCTCTCTTATATCCAAGAGATCTGTCAAGAGTCTCTCAGCCAGCCTGTGTCTGCGCACGCATGCCAAGGCATGCAACCTCCCAGCTTCTAAAAGATGTATATGCGCATCGTCCCTGCGGATAAATCCCAATTTTATCAGTTCTTCTATCGCAGGGTCATCGCGAAAGGCACCCACATCCATCGGTTTCTTCCCCTGTTCTTCTATCTGTATCCAAAGCGCTTCTAAGATTTCTTCAGCATGTTCTGAAAGCATAGGCGCATGCTCCTTCTTTTGTTATTATAGGCGTATATTAAATAAGGTCAAGACCAGATTTACAGAATATCCGACAGTAAAAGAAAAAAACAGAATAAACAACGACATCGCTATACCCAGACGCAATCCTCGCTCTTTTATATTCATCAATAACTGAGCAATGCAGGGTAAAAATAGAGTAAGGGTTATGCAGGCAACTACCAATTGATTGCCTGACAAAAGGCCTGCCTTTTTTAAATCATAAAGGCCTGCGGCGCCGTAATCCCGCCGGAAGAATCCAAAAAGAAACGCCACAGCGGCCTTATCAGGAAGGCCAATCCAGCGAATCGGATATTGCAGGATTTTTACTACTAAGGAAAAGACACCGGTAATCTGGCCTATCCAGATAATGACGCTGGCAAAGATAAAAAGCGGAAATACCTCTTTAAAATACCAGCTCAGTCTGCTTGCGGTCTTGCGCACGACATTGGATACCTGGGGGATACGTAAAGGCGGTATTTCCATATAAAAACTGGGAAGCTCTCCAGGCATAATCTTAGAAGCCAGTAAACCAACCAATATAAATACAGCAATGATTACCCCTAGCCATACGCCAAGCCCGATACCATTGTCGGACAATAATCCCAGGATTACGCCCATCTGGGCTGAACAGGGTATAGCTAAAGCCAGAAGCAAGGTGGCAATGATGCGTTCTCTTTTTGTGGGAAGCGTCCGTGTAACCATAGTAGCCATAGTATCGCAGCCAAACCCTAGAACCAAAGGAATTACAGCGCGGCCAGATAGCCCTATCTTCTTAAAAAGCTGGTCTACTAACATCGCCAGTCGCGGCAGGTAACCGGTGTCTTCTACAATAGCAAAGGCAAAAAAGAATGTAGTTACTATCGGCAGGATAATAGCAAAGGCGTAACGCACGCCTAAAGTGATTATACCGTATTCGCCTACCAGCAAATCCTGAAGCAGTTTATATGGTATCGCCTTATTTATTAAGCTAGTCACTAAAGGGTTGAGGCGAGCGATAAAAACCTTGTCTTCCAAAAAATCCACCAAAACGCCTGCACCAAAATTACCGACGAATTTATACAAACCATAATATAATATTGCCAGAAGTATCGGCCCGCCAATAATAGGATCCATAAGAATCTTGCTTAACTTTTCTTTAATGCTTAATTTCTGTTGTCCTGGAAAACCCACTGTCAATTTTGCAATCCTGCTGGCTTCTTTTTGCCTGCGCAGACTGATTATATAGGTAAGCGGACGCAGATAATGTGTCTTGGTCTCCTGCACAATCCCCATAATTTTATCGAAACGCTCACCTTCTTTATCCCTGACAGTATCCACGATTTCTTTATCCTCCTGCAAGAGCAGAAGCGCTAATGCGCGCTTGGACATTCTATAATCAGACAATAGCAATCCCTGTATCTTGGAGATACAGACCTCTAAGGGGTCATCGTAGCTGATACTACGACAAAAGTGTTTAGCAGAATCTTTTAACATGCTCCTCTATCCTGCCTCTTAAAATATCCATACCTTCGCCGGTAATAGAAACCGTAGCCACAACAGGTATATTTAATTCCTTCTCAAGCCTCGCTGTATCTATCTTCATCCCTAATGCCCTTGCCTCATCTATAATATTAAGGATTAAAATAACAGGCAGGCTCGCCTCTAACAACTGCAATGTCAAAGAGAGCATCCTCTCTAGGTTCTTTGCATCCACCACATGCAATATCAAACAGGGATTTTCCTGCATCAGGATCCTGCGGGTCACTCTTTCTTCTTCGCTAAGCGGCAAAAAAGAATATATCCCCGGAGTATCAATAATCTCAAACTCTTTATTGCCAATCTTGCTCTTGCCCCGTGACACCTCCACTGTGGTCCCAGGATAATTGGAAACCGTAGCGTAGGTGCCGGTGAGATTGTTAAATATTACGGATTTACCGACGTTAGGAGAACCTACCACCGCTATTTTCTGCATAGCTAAGCGCACCTCTGGCAGAAACCAAATATTTCTAATTTGTGTTTTGTGGGTCTAAAATTATGCCTGCGGGCCATTTTCTCCTGCAGTTCTTCAATCTCCGGATTTACCACCTCAATAAACCTGCCGCATTTCAGACAGATAAGATGTCCATGATGTCTGTGTCCGTATTTGTGTTCAAACCTTATGAGACCGTCTCCAAAATCAATCTCTCCGCATAATCCGGATTCAACTAAAAGCCTCATTGTTCTGTAAACCGTAACAAAGCCTATCGCAGGATGACATTTTTTTACCAGTCTGTATAACTCCTCTGTGGATATGTGCCTTTCGGTTGCAAGGAAGACCTCCAGTATCCTTTCCCTTTGAACTGTGCGCCTTAGGCCTTTTGCCCTTATAAATGCGTTAAATATCCTTAATTCTTCTTTCATGGGGATATCTAGTTATTGAAAATTACTTTCAAGAATATCGTAAAAAAAAATATTTGCCTAATATCGTCGTTTAATCCGTAAGAAACGTCTTCGCCAAGGCCATGAAGGCTATGCCTATAAGAAAAGCGGCAAACGCCAAGTTTGAACGTTTGCGATTGCTTTCTTTGTGAATCTCTGGTATCAGGTCTGATGCGGCAATATAAATAAAGCCTCCGGCAGTCAATGGCAATACAAAAACGGAAAAATACGAAGAGGCATCCGCGACAATATATCCTGTCAGCGCGCCTAATAAGCTTGCCAGCGCGGAAATAAAGTTATAAAACAGGGCTTTCTTTTTAGTGATGCCACCGTAAATAAGCACGCCGAAATCTCCCAATTCTTGGGGTATCTCGTGTAGTATAATCGCGCAGGTAGTGACAAAACCTATCTTTACTGAAATCAAAAAGCTCGCCGCAATTGCCATCCCGTCTATAAAATTATGCAGGGCGTCTCCAACAAGATTAAGGTACGTAAAAACGTGTACCTTGCATACGCCTTCATGACAGTGCCGCCAGTAGAAATATTTTTCCATAAGAAAAAACAATACTATTCCTGATATTACAATATAGAATAGCGCCGCTGTATTATTTGTTTTTAACAACGCCTCGGGAAGAATATGCAAAAAAGAACTGCCGATAAGAGCTCCTGCCGAAAAACCTATCAGTGGAAACAGAAGCCCTTGTATATCCTTATTTTTCATAAACAGGGTAAAAACCCCGACAAGAGAAATAAGGCTGATTATAAACGTGCTAATCAGAATCAGGAGTAACGGCATGGCGAAAAACAACTATCCCAAACAGGGCTTTCTTCCCTTATTCGCCTTCTTTGAGCGCCAATTAAGTTTTCCTCTTCTTTTTCTTTTTCCCATATTTTTATATTTTCAATATTTGTAATAACTTGCCGGGACACTCTCCACTATATAGCGTATTGCGTCTATAAGGCAGCGACGTATAGCGCTTTCCATAGATTTATCCACATATCCGACAAGTTCTGCGCTTAAAGGCCACTTACCAGCATAAATCTTCATCATTGTTTCCGATGTATTTGAGGCTTGGCCACGCACCTGCTTGGCAGCTAAAAGATTGTGGGTATGCGCATCGATTATCCGTACATCTAAAGAGATGCAAGTCTTGCCCAATGAATCGCCCAACATTGCGCCTAATACCCCGCTGCGCACACCCCCTCCTCCGCCTATACCAGAACTTCCACCAGAGGCCTGCGGTTCAAATTCGGTAATGGCGACATTAATAATTAAATCCGCGGGTCTTTCTTTATCGCCAACCTTTGCCCTTTGGGAACGTCTTTCTGTATTTTTTGTTTCTACATTAGGTATAATAAAACGGTTGCTGTCAAGCAGGGCGCTTACAAGCATCTGGCGCACTCCCGAGCCAATATCCGAGTTTGCCTTGCTTGCTTTTATCTCAAAGCCCGTAACGGTAATACACGCCTTAAGACCAGAATAACTGGGAAATATTACGTTGGCAGCTGGACGGAAAACGTGTTTTGGCGAGATGCAACCATTAAGACTAGCAAGAAATAACAAGACCCATCCAAGAAAAACTGCTTTTTTATAGTAGAATCCTCCTAATGATTTTCGCATTGATTTTTACTATATTACTAAACATCTTTGGTGTCAAGACAAAAGCAGCTAAAGTAAATCTCTAAGTCTATTGATACGAGGAATAATTAACCAAGGATGCTCTTTCTTAACTTCTGTCTTACTGCTTGAGCCGGTAGTAACTATAACTGTCTTTACTCCTGCGGCCCGACCAGCCCGGGCATCTATAGTCATATCTCCCACATATAGAGTCTCGAGGTT
>JAMWCI010000076.1 GCA_023818655.1 Candidatus Omnitrophota bacterium | reverse complement strand
CATTGGAGAGATTATAAATAAATTAGAAGCATGCGTTCTTTCTAACAAGGCAAGTATATTAAAAGGTATAGAGCCTACAAAGGCCTCAGTTAGTGGTCAGAGGATAAAGCTATTTTTTGGTTCCAGGCAGGATATAAAGAACCCCATTGAGGCGTCTTTAGTTGTTTCAACGATACCGCTTGATGAACTTTATTATTTATTCTGCGCCGATTGTAATGACGGGCCTCGGTTGAAGTGGCGCGGGGTGCGTTTGTTATACATCGTAATTAAGGAACAGATTAAACATCCTACAGAAACTTTTTATTTTCCTTCTACAGATATAATTTTGGGCAGGGTCTCAGAAATAAAGAAATACTCTCCTTTTATAAATCAGGGTATTAAAGAGACATTGCTTACCATAGAGATTCCTGTTTCTTCAGGGGACAGGATTTGGGAGATGCCGGAGGAACCCTTGCTTAAGCTATGCGTTAGCGATTTGGTAAAGACAGGAGTGTTTGAAAAAATACCTACGGTAGTAAAATCTTTTTCGCTAAAACTGGATAAGGTCTATCCTCTCTATATATTAGGATGGGAGAGCGATTTTTTTGCGATATACAATAGGCTAAATAGCATACACAACCTTTTTAGCGTTGGCAGGGGCGGTTTATTTCTCCACTGCAATATTGACCATTGCATAACGCAAGGTTTAGAGCTGTCTGATTTAATACTTAGTAATAAAAGCCGCAATAAAGACTTGTGGGAGAAAAAGGTCTTGCGATTTCTTAAGTTTTCTGCGAGGGATTAATGGATGCAGATATGGTGGTAGCTACAAAAATTAAACGTTTTAAAAGACCTCCCGCCTTGGCTGGGTATACATATCCTCCTAAATTAGCGCAGGAGGCTGCATCTAGAGGGGGGCTTTTAGCAATGCGCATAGAAACCAACAATGCCTGTAATTTCAACTGTATCTATTGTAACAGCGCAGTGGAAAACCGAAGGTATAGTGAAATGCCGCTTTCCACATTGAAAGATGCGATCGCAGAAGGCGCTTCGTTGGGATGTAAATCAGTGGTAGTTATCGGAGGCGGCGAACCCACCCTGTATCGTCATTTCAAAGCGCTCGTATGTTATATTAATCAAAAAGGAATGATTCCGGTAGTAATCACCAACGCCTCGTCTTTAGATTTAGCGATGGCTCAGTTTCTTTTTGACGAGAATGCCTCAATTTTGTTCAAACTTGACTCCTTTAAGGAGAAGATACAGAATAGATTATCAGGCAACAGGGAATCGTATAAGCTTATAATGAGGGGAATCAAAAACCTCTTTTCAGTAGGTTTTAATAAGGATGTAGATGGGGTTTTGCGATGCGGGGCATCCTTTGTGCTAACTAAATTTAACTATAATGAAATTGTTTCTCTCTGGAAGTTTTGTCGAGATAATAACCTCTTTCCAAATTTAGAGCAACTGATTCTCCGCGGAAACGCTTTGGCTTATGCCTCAGAATTAATCGTAGATAGGGATGGAATACGGAAATTAAAAGAAAGATTATCGGCCATTGACCGCTATCGTTATGGTTATGACTGGCTCGTATATTCTCCGCTACCAGGATATGGCTGTTTGCAACACTTGTACAGTATATATGTTGATAGTAAAGGCTACATCCGCCCCTGCGCCGACATCGATATTAAACTGTTTAATATCAGAAAAATGAAGATTAGAGAAATACTTAAAACACCTTTCTTTCTTTTTGTTAGAAATATTGGTAAACACCTTCAGGGAAGATGTGCTCACTGCCGTCATCACGCGCTCTGCGTTGGCTGTAGGGGGAATGCCTTTAACGTTGGTTTGCAAGAAGGTTTAGATGTATATAAAGCATTAGTCCGAGAAGACCCTCTCTGCTGGAAGGAGTAATCTTATGGGGCTGGATTTTCGCATCAAAGATTTCGCTTATCCGATATCTATCATTCGTCTAAAGAACCAGTTTGAACGGAATCAATGGATATCAGAAGATGCTTTACGTGCATATCAACAAAAACGACTAAGGTTGATTATTGAACATGCCTATAGAAATGTGCCATACTATCGCAGGATTTTTCAGGAAAAGAACATAATTCCAAGCGATATTAAGAGTATCAATGAGTTGAAGATAATGCCTTTTTTGACCAAAGAAATAATACAAAAAAAATTTAATGAACTTATAGCGGTTAATGCAAAAAAGTATAAACCGCGTTTGCTTTCTACAAGCGGGACATCGGGAGGAGCGGTAAAGTTTTATGTCGATAAACCCTCAAATATCCTTGAGTTTGTATACTACTGGAGATTTTGGGGATGGGCCGGATACAGATTAGGCAATACCTTCGCAGAATTATCAGCTCAATCTTTTACGCCGTATTCCCAAAAGAAAGAACAATACTACTATTTCGAATTTTTTACTCGCAGGTTGATGGTAAATAGTCTTTTAATCAGTTACAAAAACAGCGATAATTACATACGTCTGTTTAAAAAATTTAAACCCAGATTTTTAAAAGGGCTACCTTCTAATTTATATGCGCTTGCCAGAATAATAGGCAAAAAGACAGGGCATGGGATAACCTTCAGGGCAATATTTTCCCAAGGCGAAAATCTTTTACGTTATCAGCGAGATTATATAGAAAATACGTTTAGTTGCAAGGTGTTTGATTCCTATGGTCATATGGAAAGAACAGTGGCTATTTCCCAATGTCCGTTCGACAGTTATCATGTGCATATGGATTATGGAGGGGTTGAATTTGTAGAGCCGGTTTCGGTAAAATCAGAAGACGGTATTGCCGATGGGCAGATTAGGGAAGTCGTGGGCACATCGCTGTATAATTTTGCCATGCCTTTGATAAGATACAGAACAGGAGATTACATTAGACTTAAACCCACAGCTCAAAAATGCTCCTGTAATAGGACGTTTCCGATAGTGGGTTCTATAGTGGGGCGTAACTCTGATATAGTTATTACGCCTGATGGCAGGGCAATCACTGCGTTATATGTGGTTTTTGACCGCACCCCTAATATTTGTTTTGGTCAGGTCATTCAAGAGAGGCTTGATAAGTTGCTTGTAAAAGTTGCGTATAATTCTCAGGATATCGATTCATCCGATGCGCTACTTCTGAAAAATCTGGTTGATTTTGTTGGAGATTCTATGAAGATCGAAATAGTTCATATTGGCCCGGAAGAACTTGAGATGAATAAACTTGTGAAAAACAAGACCATAATTTCAAAGATATCCAGTGAACAAGTTATCAGGCAGGAAAAACTATGCGTGGTTTAATAGACTCAAGTAAAGCTATCGTAGAACACAGGGAACAGGACGCAGACTATAAGATGTCTAATGAAAAAAAGAGAATCTCAGAAGTAGTTGCTTCTTGGCATGCCCCGGTACTCATAATAAGCTCTTTAGTAGGAAGAGGTAATTATAGTATCGGGGAGGCAATTCGGGAATGCATCGGCAACCAAAGAGTAGTTTACCATATCCCTATTGAGCATATGCTTCCTTTGCGCGCGGTACATGAGGACCTAAATCGATATAAGTTCATTTCAGATAATCTTAGATTCCTTTTGTATCTCATTTACAAGGTCCCACTTTTTTATTACCGCAAATTTCTTAGAGAAAAGCTGCTTGGGGTGACCAATCTAGATATGGTCGAAGAAACAATCAGGAGCAAAGGGGTTAAGACGGTGGTCTGCGTAAGTCACAGGCCTGCGTTTTGGCTTTCGGTCTTAAAGAGCAGGCGAAAGGTTGATTTCAGGCTGTGCGGGATTTTAGCAGAATTTGGAACAAATCTTGGTTGGAGGTATATTTTTTGGGAAGCAGTGGACCAATATCTATCTCCTGTTGAAAAAAGTCAACTGCGCTTACCTTCTTATCCAGCAATGGAATACGTAGATATCAAACCTCCCTGCAGAGATGTTTTTTATGAACTTGCTGAAATTAAAGGAGATGCCAATAAAGTCTTATTGGTTTTCGGATACTGGGGGCAGATTTCCGCGATAAAGGCAGGCAAAGTGATTCGGACAGTTACACAGAATAATCCTCTTGTGCATGTATACGTGGTATGTGGAACAAATAGAACTCTTTTTAAACGGCTTACAGATAACTTTAGAGGAAATCCAAGAGTGATAGTTTACGGCGCGGTAGAATCGCTGGCGGGTTTAATGAGGGAGTGCGCCTGCGTAATTACAAAGCCAGGGTTTTCAACTTTGGTTGAATCTTTTGCTGCGGGCAGAAAAATTTTTTTGCTTAGAGGTATGCCGGTTGCCGAAGATAATAATGCACGCTACGCCTGCGAGCATTTTTATGCGGAGTGGTTTACAAAAGACGCATTCCGGAGCTGGTATATCGCTCAGCGCATGTCGGACAATGATTAGGAAAGTAACGTGATAATAGGAGGTATGCGATGTCTCTCCAGAAGATGGTTTTAATAACAGGCTGTTCATCGGGGTTTGGAAGGGAGACTGCTCGTTATTTGAAGGCAAGAGGGTGGCGCGTTTTTGTGACGGCGCGTAAAGAAAACGACATACAAAATCTCCTCCAAGAAGGTTTTGAGCCCATACCGCTTAATTTAGCCTCTAGCGCATCAATAAGGTGTGCAGTTGAGACGTTGCTTAGAGCAACTAAAGACAAGTTGGATGCAGTTGTAAATAATGCTGGTTATACCCAGATAGGTGCGATCGAGGATATCCCGCGGGAAGTCTTGCGGGAACAATTTGAGACGAATTTCTTTGGTCCGATTGAGCTTACAAGTATGTTATTGCCGGTGTTTCGCAGGCAGGGCTATGGTAGGATTATCTTTATCGCCAATTCAGATAATAATGGATTTGCCTTTCCTTTTCTGGGCGCAGAATCGGCTTCAAAAAATGCCCTTGTCACCGTATGTAATGCACTAAGACGCGAATTAAAAGGAACAAATATCAACATTTCTTATATATGCCCTGGAGGGTTTCATACGCGATTAATGGAAAAGGCGTTAGCGAGATTTCGCGAAAGTATCACTATCGAGAAAAGTTACTATAAGTCAAAATATGAAAAATTAGTTGCGTTCCTTGCTAAAACAGATTGCGCTGCGCATAGCGATAATTTGATATCTATTGCACAAACAGTCTACAAGCTTCTTGAAAGTAAGAAACCGAGAATCCGCGTGGTCTTGCCTTTCTCAACTAAGCTTCATTTCTGGGCGCATCGCTTCTTGACGGAACGCATGCTTGATACACTTTTATTTCTTAAAATGAAGTTTGTATATAAAATGTTGTAAGAGATATGTATATTCCTTCTCACTTGCACCTTATCAGGCTATTCTTTCGTTATCCGCTTTATATGCGCTATCTTATAGAGAGAAAAATGCGTTTCTACAGGCGATACCAATGGTTGCAGAAAAACAAGAGTGGTGATAAAGTAATACCTATGCCATTGGTATTCAAGCTTTATTTAACCCTCGCATGCGACTTGCGTTGCAAGATGTGCATGTTTTGGGGGGATAACGGCGTGTATAGAGAAGGAACGATTCAGTTTAATCATCAAGAGTTAGACTGGGAAACGATTAAGCGTTTGTTTCAGCAGATTAGATTCTATCGTCCTTCATTTATTCTTTCGGGAGGAGAGCCGCTTCTGTATTCCCGCTTTGATGATTTGGCGAGACTTTTAAATGATGCAAAATGTTTTGCATACGTATGTACCAATGGGATGCTGCTTGAGAAGCATATAAAGTCCATAAAGGGCAATCCGTATCTGATTTACTACATATCTTTGGATGGCACACGGGAAATTAACGATTTCTTGAGAGGCAGGGGGGTCTATGATCGGGTAATTTACAATATTAAAAAAATCAAATCATTACGTAAGGCTCCTTATGTAGGCATACAGTTTACCTTGCAGCCTGAGAACGTTGGAGTCCTTTATGAAACATGTAAAGAGGCTATTGACTGCAGGGTCGATTGGGTTCTCATTAATCTGCGTTGGTATCTGTCACAGAAACAGGCAGATGAATATAAGGCGACACTTGCCAAAGATTTTAAGGTCATCCCTAGGAGTCAAGATGGATTTATCGCTACCTACCCATTGGATACAGAAGAATTTATCCGTCAGTGCGAAAAAATAAAGAAAGCAAAATGGCCGATTCAGATTTCGAGTTATCTTAGAAACCCGCAGGACATTGTTGCATATATCAATAGGCCTTGGGAGAATCCGTATAATAATTTTTGCTATAAACAGTGGGTGAGGATGGATGTGATGCCTAATGGTGATGTTACTCCTTGTATTCAGTACCCCGATCTGGCATTTGGCAATATCGGAAAGGAGAGCGTAGCACATGTGTGGAATTCTTTGGCATATACAGACTTCCGCAGCATCATAAGAAAAAAACTTTTTGCGGTATGCAGCAGGTGCTATTGCTTATATCTTTATGATAAAAACAGAATCACATTGTAAGGGAAATGACAATGTCTCACCGGATATGTATTATAAACCCGCGAACCAAGAACATCTTTGATTTGGCGGAGCCTTTAGGGTTATTGAGTTTGGCGACTTATCTGAAGAAGGCTGGTATCGTGGTTAAGATCATAGATGAAGTCGCAGGCGATGATGTGATGGAGGGAGTGAGGTCATTTAAACCAGATCTCGTGGGTTTTACTGCTATAACATGCACATATCCGAGAGCGGTGGAATTAATGAGAAAGATTAAGCCACTCGGCTGTAGAACTGTCATCGGTGGTGTCCATGCGTCTTCGCTTCCTGAAGAAACACTGCAGGATGGTTTTGATATAGTGGTCGTAAAAGAAGGAGAACGGATGCTTCTAGATATAATCACTAGCGGTTATACAGGAGGTATCTTTGAAGCCACTCTGGGTAAAATTCTGAAGCCAGAAGAGTTTCCCCTTATGGACAGATCATTGGTTAACATGGATTTCTATTGTCGGGTAGGATATAAAGCCACGCATGCTACTGGAAAACGTATTGCTTTTGTCCTTACTTCGCGGGGTTGCCCTTTTAGATGTATATTTTGTCATAATATCTGGGCGGATATGCCGATGAGATTTATCTTACCAGAACGAATTCTCGAGGAGATTAAGTATTTGGTTTG
>JAMWCI010000075.1 GCA_023818655.1 Candidatus Omnitrophota bacterium | reverse complement strand
TCTATTTTGGCTTGTCGGATTTATGGTATTGGCTTTGTATTTACGTCAGATACAACCTAAAATAGACCACTTTTTTCAAAGACGGCAGACTGACCTTGATGAAATCGCAGCTAAATTCACCGAAGAGCTGGTGCATCTTAAAAGCCTTACGCAGCTTATCCGAAGCATAGAGGCTACGCTTGCCGATACCATTTATCCTGCGCATATAGATATATATATCTACAATGAGGAGAAAAAAAATTACGTTTTGGCAAACAGTATCGCCAGCCAGAATAGGGTTAAAGAGATTGACCTGAAGGATGAGTTTCTTCTCTGGTTGGCGCAGCAAGACAAAATAGTGCACCGTGAATTCGTGGATATCGACCCCGCGTATTCGCCGGTAAAGGATAAAGTCAGGGAATACTTTAATCTTACCGGCTCAAGCGTCGTTATCCCCATTATCCTTAACGAGAAATTATTAGGTGTAATAAATCTGACGAGGAAATCCAATTTTAAACGCTATACTGCAGCCGAGCTTAATTTCCTGAGAATCTTAAAAAATCAGGCTACCATCGCTATCTCCAATTCTCTCCTTTACGAAAATATGGAAGGACAGGTGAGGCAGCGCACCAAAGAACTTGTAGAAATGCAGAAACAGCTTATTCATGCTGAAAAACTTGCTACTGTAGGGACATTGGCTGGCGGGGTGGCGCACGAAATCAATAATCCCCTGACCGCTATTTTGACTAACGCTCAGATGTTACTGGCGGAAAAAAACAGGCTGGATGCGGATTCCAGGGAGTCCCTTGCGCTTATTGAAGAAGCCAGTAAACGCTGCCGTACGATAGTCCAGAAATTAATGACTTATGCCAAAAAGCCTATTGAAGAAAGCGCGTTTTCAAAAGTAAATATGCTGAACGTGGTAAAAAACGCATCTTCCTTTTTAACTTACCAGCTGGCGCAGGAAAATATCAGAATTGTCAGCAAAGCCGAAGAGGATGAATATTTAGTCAATGGAAACCAGAACGAACTGGAGCAGGTCCTTACCAATATGGTTTTGAACGCGCGGGATGCCATAAAGGCGGCGAAAAAAAAAGGCGAGATCTGCATCTTGCTTTTTAAAAATACCAGCTGGATTCACCTATCGGTCAAAGATGAAGGAGTGGGGATACCTAAAGAAATAATGCCGAAAATTTTTGACCCTTTTTTTACCACTAAGGATGTGGGAAAGGGGACAGGTCTGGGATTATCCATCTGCCAAAGCATAGTAAGTAAGCACGGAGGGACAATTACCGTACATTCAGAAGTAGGAAAGGGTTCGGTATTTACAGTATCTCTCCCGAAGATTCCTCCACAGCACGATTTGCGCGGTAACCGGTCAGAGGTAATTCCCGACCGAAACAGGGGTGACTAAACCTTTTCTGGAGGAAAAAGGAGCGGGGCATGAAAAAAAATATTTTAATCATTGATGACGAAGGATTGATTACCAAGACGCTGCAGAAATTACTGAAGAGTCAAGGATACAGTGCTACAGTAGCTACAAACGGTCAAGATGCCGTAGAGAAATCCAAAACTATAGCTTTGGATTTGATAGTTTGCGATATCCGGATGCCGCAATTAGATGGCATAGAGACGATTAAGAAAATCCGTCAGGTTCTTAAGGACGCTGGTAAGCCTCCTGTAAAAGAAATTTTAATTACCGGATATGCTGACGAGGAAAGTTATAAAAACGCCATGGAGTTAAAAGTGGCGGATTATCTGTTAAAACCATTTGATACCAAGGATTTTCTGGATGTAATAAAGAGAAATATAGAGAGCGATGAGCTTAAAAAATAAGATCGCAATTATCAGTGGAGCAAGCAGGGGTATAGGCAGAGAGATTGCCCTGGAGTTGGCAAGACAAGGCCTGAATATAGCTTTTAGTTTTCTGAAGAACAAGGAAGAGGCGGATAAGCTTTTGGCGGAAATCTCCGCATTAGGGATAAAAGCCAGGGCCTCCTGCGTGGATATAGGCGATTTTGACGCGGTTTTAACATGGGTTGAAGAAACAAGGGAATTTTTTGGGGGTTTGGATATCGTGATAAATAATGCCGGAATCATCAATGACAAAGCGCTGGTATTTATGGAAAAAAATGATTGGCAAGATGTGATTGATATTAATCTCGGAGGTGTTTTTAATCTGACCCGCGCAGCCATAACTGGTTTACTGAAACAAAAAAGTGGTATAATTATAAATATCTCTTCAGTAAGCGGTATAACTGGAATTGCAAGACAAACCAATTATTCGGCATCCAAGGCTGGCATCATCGGCTTTACCAGGGCGTTGGCAAGGGAAGTTGCTCCATATGGCATAAGGGTAAACTGTATTGCCCCGGGTTTTATTGAAACCGATATGCTAAAAGGGCTTAAGGAAACACAAAAGGAGAAGTTTTTAAAGTATATACCGTTAGGGAGATTCGGCAGAGGTGATGAAGTGGCTAAGGCAGTGAAATTTCTGATTAGCGATGCCGCAAATTATATTACCGGACAGACACTGGTAATTGATGGAGGGCTTTCTATACAAATTGGATAATTCTTCAGTCACAAGAGCGGTAATTACCGGCGTAGGGGTGGTTGCGCCGAATGGAATAGGCAGGGATGCCTTCTGGCAGACCTTAAAAGAGGGTCGCTCAGGAGTAAGTCCGATTACTGTTTTTGACCCCGGTTTATTTAAAGCGCATCAGGCTGGCGAGGTTGCTGATTTTGACGCGGAGTCTTTTTTGGGCGAGAAGGGTTTAAGGAATCTTGACCGCAGCACCCGCTTCTTGTGCGCTGCGGCAAAGATGAGTCTGGAAGACGCCGGGTTTACAGTCAAAACAGATGACCTCAGTGAGGTTGGCGTAGTGACCGCCACAACATTATCGGCGATATGGAATATCGCGGAGTTTAGCAAAGAAACTGTTGTGGATGGACCGCAATTCGTCAATCCCGCTATCTTTCCTTCAACGACGATGAATGCGCCATCCAGTCAGGTATCCATCTGGTTTAAGATTAAAGGGTTTAATACCACCATATCTACCGGTTACACGGCAAGCCTTGACGCCTTGAAGTACGCAGTAGATTTTATAAAATTCAACCGGGCAAAAGCGATATTAGTTGCTGGGGTAGAAGGTTTGTCTTTTCAGAGTTTTGTCGGTTTCCATAAAATTGGCTTTCTTGCCGGCATTAATGGTCAGGAATTATCCTGTCCTTTTGATAAACGCAGAAACGGAATTATTCTGGGAGAGGGAGCGGGCGTATTGGTAATTGAAGAAGAGGAAGCTGCCAGAAAAAGAGGCGCGCGTATTTACGCCAAGATAGACAGCGTGGAAAACTGTTTTGATGCTTATCGCAGCGGTAAATACCATCCCTATGCCGAAGGGCTTAAAAACTCTATGAATCTGGCTTTGAAAAAATCTGGATTGGATAAAGATAAAATTACTTATATCAATGCCGCGGCAAACTCCGTGCCCCTGCAGGATAAATTAGAAAGCTTCGCTATAAAAGAAGTGTTTGGCGCAGCCGCGCAAAACTTGGCGGTAACCTCTATTAAATCTATGCTGGGCGAATCTTTTAGCGCGGCGGGTATATTACAGCTTATTGCTGCAATAGGAAGCATTACCCAGAATTTCATTCCTCCTACCATAAATTACTTGGAATTCGACCCTGACTGCGACCTTGATTATGTTACGGAAGGCAGCCGCAGTGTAAAGGTGGACAGCGTTTTAATTAACAATTTTGGTCCCGGTGGAAACAACGCATCAGCAATCATATCGCGTTACAACCATATTTAATAAGGAGGGAAGTATGTCTAATGCAAAAATTGAAGAGGAGTTAAGACAGATGGTCTCGGAGATTACCGAGGTGCCGGTGGAGAAGCTTAACCCGGAGGCGGATCTCTTTACCGATCTGGGAGTGGATTCTTTAAGGGCAATTGAGATTGTGGCGGCATTCGAAAAACGTTACAAGATTACCGTTCCTGAAAAGGATATTCCGAACATCAGGACACTGAAGCAGATAATTGAGTATTTTAAAGAGGCAAAAAAGGAGTAAAGGGATGCGTTGTGATAAAGAAAAGATTAAATCCATATTGCCGCAACGCGAACCTTTTTTGTTTATTGATGAGGTAATAGAAACGCAGGCAGATGAAAAGGTGGTAGCAGTAAAATACATACGTCCGGATGAAGATTTTTTCCGCGGGCATTTTCCGGGAAACCCCATTATGCCCGGCGTATTGATTGTAGAGGCGATGGCGCAGACAGCGATTGTCCTCTACAGTCTTTGCAAACCGGAGATTGCCGCAAACCATCCGAATTATTATCTGGGCAGGGTAAGAGCTGAATTTAAGGCGCCTGTTTTTCCTCAGGATAAGCTTATTCTTGAAGCGCACAAAGTAAAGATTATGGATACGGCAGGCGTGGTGGATATCGTAGCGCGCGTAGAAGACAAAGTCGTGGCTCAGGCAACTTTGACCTTTGGAATAAAACCGAAAAAATAGTCAGACAATGGACAACAAACGCAGAGTAGCGGTAACAGGAATAGGGATAATTTCTTCTGTAGGGATAGGCAAAGAAGAATTCTGGAAGTCTATTATTGCCGGAAAATCAGGTATAAGCGAGGTAACCGGCTTTGATACCAGCATATTCAGGTGCCATAAAGGAGGAGAGGTTAAGAATTTTAATCCAGAGGATTTTATACCTAAAAGGAAAGTGAAATTTCTGGGTCGGGCATCTCAGATGGCTGTTGCCGCTTCCATACTGGCGCTTAGCGACGCAAATCTCTCTTTAAAGAATACCTCAAAATCAAAAATCGGGGTTTTTGTGGGCACCACTAACGGAGAAAGGCCGCTGGAAGAATTAATCCAAATCTGGGCAAAAGGGGGGCTGAAAGACGTTGACCGGCAGAGAATACTGCAATCATCGGTAAACAATATCTCTGCCAACATTGGACTTTATTTCAAGGCAAAGGGACAGAATTGTCTTTTTCCTACTGCCTGCGCTGCGGCAAATTACGCTATTGGTTACGGTTTTGATTTAATCAAAAACGGAGAACTAAACTACGCTATTGCCGGAGGAGTGGATGTTTTTTCTTATCTTGCCTTCACTGGCTTTCAGCGCATTTATGCTATGTCGGCGGATAAATGTCAGCCTTTTGATAAAAATCGCAAAGGAATGATGTTAAGCGAAGGGGCGGGGATATTGTTTCTTGAAGATCTAGATTTAGCCATAAAAAGAGGCGCCAATATATACGCGGAGATTCTGGGCTATGGTCTTTCCTGCGATGCCACGCATCCTACTGCGCCTGACCCCGATGGTATAGCCAGAGCAATGGAAAAAGCTTTAAACGAAGCAGGTATAACTTACAAAGATGTGGATTATATAAACGCCCACGGCACAGGAACTACCCTTAACGACAAAGTGGAATGCTTGGCGATTAAAAAGGTTTTTAAAGAAAGATATAAAGAGGTAATGGTTAGCGCCTTGAAGTCTATGCTGGGTCATGCCATGGGTGCTGCCTCTGGGATTGAGGCGGCAGCTACCTGTATGGCGGTTAAAGAAGGGATTATCCCTCCGACAATCAATTTTGAAACTCCTGACCCGGAGTGCGATATTGACTGCGTACCCAATATTGCCAGAAAGAAAGAAATAAATATCGCCTTAAAAAACGGTTTTGCCTTTGGCGGCAACAACGCTATCTTGGTAATTAAAAAATATGCCTAAAGAGATGAAAGAAAAAAGAGTAGTTATCACCGGATTAGGACCGATATGCAGTTTGGGTTTTCATAAAGAAACTCTCTGGAAGAGGATAGTAGAACAAGATATAGAGGTGAAGAGGGTGGATTTAGCGCTGGATGCGGAATTGTGGGATAGTTTCTTGGCGCATAAAATAGAGGGATTTGATATAGAAAGATTTGGCATAACGCAATCCGTTCTTGAGGAATTGAAGAACTGGAAGGCGGGAAGAACTGATCGCGACCTAAATTATGCCTTGGCAGCAGTTAAGGTCGCATTAGACGATAGCGGGCTTAACTATAACAAAGAAGATAACCATATCGGCTTATTTTTGAGTATTGAGCATCCGGGATTTGAGCCTTTTTGTCAGGGGATAATCCAGGAAGCGTTGGCATATTTTAAAAATAATTTTTCCCTGAAGAATGCTTCGCCAAAAGATGTCTATAAACACCTCTATGATAAATTTGTGGATTATGGCTATGACCTGCAAACCTTTATGTATCTTTACCTTATCAGCAGAGCATTTGGTCTGCATGGATACTCGCTTTTTACCAGCAATGCCTGCGCCTCAGGGCTTTTTGCTATAGATGCAGCCAGCCAGCAGATTAAAAGCGGAACAATCAACGCGGCAATAGTAGCAGGTGGAGACGATGTGTGCACCTTGTTTAAACATATATGGTTTAAAGATAGAGGGTTATACGCAGAGGACGGTAAGATAAAGCCATTTTCCAAAAACGCGAATGGAATTGTCTTTGGGGACGGCTATTCAGCGATTATTTTGGAGGATTTAGAATGCGCCCTCATCCGGAAAGCCAAGATTTACGCCGAATATGTGGGAGGAGGGTTTTCTTTGGAAGGCTGGAAAGTGGTGTATCCGGATATAAACGGCGTCTTTTATAAGCGGGCGATTAAAGAAGCGCTTAAAAACAGCGAGATAAATTCTTCCGAGATAGATTTAATCAATCCCCATGGAGTCGGTATCCGTATTACCGACCAGTATGAAGCCAGGGCAATAGCGGATATTTTTGGAAACAAAACTCCTGTTTCCGCTTTTAAGCCATATGTGGGGCATAATCTTGGCGGAAGCGCGCTAATTGAATCAATCATCCTTATTCTTGCCCTGCAAAATAACGCTATACCGGCTTGTTTAAACTGCGAAGATTTTGACTACCGCCACAACATAAATCTTATCCAGAAAACGCAAAAGAGAGAACTTTCTTGCGTCATAAAACTCTCCTGCGGCTTTGCCGGTTACAATGGAGCCGTTGTCTTTCGGAAAATATAACCTATTTATTAATTATGCACGGATTCCGCTTGACATACCGATGGTTATGACTTATTGTATTTCATATGAAAACGGGGGAAACGTGGTCAGAATTATTTTTTTTAAATCTCTTTCAATACCAAGAAACTAAATCAGACCATATTTTTATAAGATGAAAAAATACGACGTCAT
>JAMWCI010000074.1 GCA_023818655.1 Candidatus Omnitrophota bacterium | reverse complement strand
TATGCTGCCAATTCTTATTCCTAAAAAAACCGCTGGTCATACATAACAATATCGGTTCCGGTAAGGTAACTGTTTACCAGCAATTTAAAAAATACTATTATGGATAAAAATATATAAAACTCCTTTTTCTGCAGTATGTCTATTTTTAGCGCCCTGTCTATAAAAATATTGACAAATACAGAAACCAACGAAATAAAAGTATATTCCTTCATCTTATCCTTGTCTTTATAAACTTTATCGCCTCCCAGGTGAATATGCAGCAGAACGGAATGACTATAAAAAATATAACTTCCTCTAAGGGTAAATTTATAATGCGTGTCGGCCAGACAGCCGCGGAATTAAAATACCGGTGTCCGCGCCAGGCAGTAAAAATATCCCACCCTCCGAAAATAAACAGGATAAAAACGAAAGTATAAACCAGCGCCTTTTGGTTTTTATAAAATCTTAACGGCTGGAAAAAGCTTAGAAAAAATGGGACTATCCCGGAAAAAATTAACACAAGGGCGTATCTTGACATATAGCTATATTCTATTGCCAGCTCCGGATAAAAACAACAAAAAGTTTATCTTGGATTCGGATTCCTTTAGTTGTAAAATAAAACCATGTTAAGTCCTCTCAATAAAAATAAATCTCTCAAATCAGGTTTTATCCTGGCTAAACAAATCACTAAAAGGTATGCCAAGACATTTTACTTTGCTTCCAACTTTCTGCCAAAGGAGAAGCGCAATGCCGCATATTCTGTTTATGCACTGTGCAGGTTAAGTGACGAGGCAGTAGATGACAACAGTTCAGCCCTCCGGGCCGAAGCAATATCCAGACTAACAAACGATATCGCGTCTAGCTACGCTAACACGCCGTTAAACCAAGAATTATTGCTGGCGTTCAGACATACAATAAACAAATACGGAATACCTAAAATTTATTTTGATAAAATTATAGAGGGGATGTATATGGACTTGAAAAAAAACCGCTATGATGACTTTCAGGAACTATACAACTACTGTTACAGGGTAGCCGGAGTGGTAGGTCTTGTGATTCTTAAAATATTCGGATGCAGGAATAATTATGCCGAGAAATACGCCATAGAGTTAGGCGTAGCGATGCAGTTGACTAATATCTTAAGGGATATAAAAGAAGATTTTGCGCTAGGCAGGGTGTATTTACCTCAGGATGAACTCAAGAGGTTCGGGATTTCGCAGGAGTATTTCTTCACAGAAAAAATAGATGAAAGATTCATAGAGTTTATGAGATTCCAAATAAAACGGGCAAGACAGTATTACGCAGATTCTACCCCCGGAATAAAGTTGGTTGACAGCGTAAAATCAAGGTTGGTCATACTGGCTATAAAAGAAATATATGCGGGCATTTTGAATGAAATAGAAAGAAACGCTTATGATATTTTTAGCAAACGCGCAACCGTAAGTAAATTAAGAAAAATCATTATTATCGCAAAGATTTTTATAGGGGGGAAGTTTTTATGAAAGTGAATTTGGCTAAATCTGCGGGTTTTTGTTTCGGTGTAAAAAGAGCGCTTAAAATCGCTTTAGATACGACAAGGTCGAGAAAGAAGATTGTTATGCTCGGGGATATTGTCCATAATGAAGACGTGGCAAGGCAGATAAACAAAATGGGGATAAAAAAAATAAAAAAATTATCCTGCGGTAAAGGTAAGACGCTTTTAATCCGCGCGCACGGCGCTGGGACAAAAATATTTGATAAGGCAAAAAGGTCTGGCTATAACATTATTGATGCCACCTGCCCTATGGTCAAAGAAATTCATAAAATTGCCAAAGCGATGGAGCTTAAAGGTTACCGCATCATAATCATCGGAGATAAAAATCACGATGAGGTGCTGGGAATTATCGGACAACTAAAAGACAAAGCCATTCTAATTGATAAGCCGAGGGAAATATCGGCTAAAAAATTTAAAAAATTGAAAAAGGCCTGTATTATAGTGCAATCCACGCAAAACATGGAAATGGCCTTGCGCATTGTTGGCGTTTTAAAAAAGTATGTAAAAAACCTGAAGTTCTTTAACACAATTTGCCTCCCCACCAGGATAAAACAGGAAGAAATAAGAAAAATGCCAAAAGAAAACGACGCGATGGTTATTATCGGCTCGAAAACAAGCGCTAACACCAGAAGATTATACGAGATTTCCAAATCGCTGAACAAAAGAACTTACTGGATAGAATCGGAAAAAGAGATAAACTCGGATTGGTTTAAAAATGTAAAAAGCGTGGGGGTTACGGCAGGGGCGTCTACACCGGATTATACGACTCAAAAAGCAATCAGGTTTTTAAATCAAATCGGCCGCGATTCTTGAGCCTGCGATAACTACAGGCAATCCGCATCCGGGTTGCGTGCTGGCTCCTGCATAATAAAAGCCGCTAATCTTAGAATCAAAATTGGCCGGTCTAAAAAATGCGCTCTGCGTCAAATTATGCGATAGCCCGAAAGTGGCTCCGAATTTGATATTGTAGCGCTTGATAAAATCTCCGGGATAGAACCTGTGTTCTGCTTCAATATAATCCTTTACGTCAAATCCTAAGAATTTTTTGGCTTACCAAAAACTGCACGTCTCATCCATTCTTTACAACATTCCATATTCTGTTTTGCGCGATAACATACAATAAAGTGCGTATGCTTTAATTAAAAAAGGTTATATCCTTTAAAAAGAGTATAATAGCAGCCTAAAACGAAAATAGGGTATAGCCTATGCTGAAACTTGAGTTTGATTTTCAGTATATCACTAGATGGCGTAGAGTACTTGAGCTTTACTTTAAGCAGATAAGAAGCCGAATTAAGAAAATCGGCTGCTTCAGAAATAGATTTTTCGCTGAGAGATACATCTTCGGCTTAACCAAACTTACATATCACAAACTAGAGGATGTAACCTTAAATGAACCATTACACACTATTACTTGACTTATTTACATTCCTTCCAAATCCGTAAGACGAAAGGCTTCAAGTTCATCCATCGTCAGCTTTACTTCTTTGAGGAAATCCAAAGGAATACCTTTGGGTTTAAAATAATCGGATTCTGGCCTACAACAGACTCTCCTTTGTATAAAAGGTCTTGGCATATACCCCTCCAATGATTATTGGCATATGCTAATAATGACTCTTTATCTATGAACTGTCAAAAAATAAACAAGGATTCTCCTAAAACGTTCCGTCAAATCTTTAAAAGGTAAGTTTAAAGATGTGCTGATTGGAGTTTCTCCGACAACCTTACAAGTCCTTAGCCTCCGTATAAAACCTAAATACCCTGTTTTTATCACTTACTCTTGCCTCTTACAGGAATTCCCTGCGCCCTCAGGGCGTCGGTCTTTTCTTTGGAGCATTTCATACACAGAAATACGGGTTTTGCGTTGCTGCGGTCGTATCCGACGGTCTTAACTAATCTCCACAGGTGCGATTGAATCCCGCATTTATCGCAGCGGCCCTCTTTGATATGCCAAACTTCAACCGCCTGAGATGTGAAAATAAACCTATCCACCCAGAAGAATATCGCCCCGCCAATCAGGTTGGCGATAATGGTTGAACCGATACCGGCTCCCCGATTACGCACCACAAGCCAAAGAATCGGCGTACTCATTTGCCAGCGAATTAGATATAAAATAAATCTTCTCATAATCCCCTCTCTTGTTATAAAATCCCTGAAAATTATCCTTCGGTATGATGGTCTAAATGAAGATGCGGATGAATATGTATTTTATCCTTATGCCGGTGACTATGTATATGCACAAGATTATTAGTCTTAAGTAACGCCGCATCATTTAAGATTTTATCTGGCGGACCAAACCCAACTATTTTTTTCTCCTGGCTAAATACATAAACAATATCAGATATTTCCTCTACAATATGCAAATCATGGGTAGAAGTAATTATAGTTTTACCCGCCTCATTTTTCTGGATAAGCAAGTCGATAATATGCCGGGTAGTCAAAGGGTCAAGCCCTGCGGTTGGTTCGTCAAAAATAAGGACATCCGGATTTATCATCAAAATAGAAGCTATCGCGACCTTGCGTTTTTCGCCCACGCTTAGCTGATGCGGCGACCTATCCAATAAATGTTCAATCAGCAAAATACTTAATACTTCTTCCAGCCGTTTGGCGATTTCTTTCTTCTCAACTCCCAGCTGCAAAGGGCCGAAGACCAGATCTTCTTTAACGCTGGGACAAAAAAGCTGGATATCAGGATTCTGGAAAACAAAACCCAGCCTTTGCCTAAAATCCCTTGAGAAACCGTCATCCCTAAAAATCTCTTCTTTTAATTCTTTGCCAAAAGCCTTAATACAACCTTTATCAGGAAAGATTAGCCCATCCAGCATCTGTAAAAGAGTGGATTTGCCAGAGCCATTTGCGCCGATAATTGTTATCTTCTGGCCTTTAGCGATATTCATATTGATATCACGTAACGCCGGAAATCTTCCCAGATAGGAAAAACATACGTCCTTTAGTTCATAAATTGTATCATCCATAATTATCTTCTTACGCGGTGCGATAACGCAAATAAAGCAGCGTAGCGTTTACAACTAACACCGCAAATAACCATAACCAATCTATAAGAGTGGTTTTAAAGTCATCTAATATAAGCGGCTCGCCACTGTATCCCCGCGAGAGCATTGCCTTATACACATCCTTATTTAGTTGATATGAGCGCTGCCAAAGACCGGCGATGTTGGAGGCAACAATATGTCGGCCCCTTTGAGGAGACATCCTTATCCCGACGCGGCTTTTAATGGCAAGATAGGTATTCTCTATAACTTCAATGAACAAATATACATACCTATAACACATCCCTAAAGTCATTACAAATATCTGGGGTATTTTAAAGAGCCGCAAAACCTTAAGTAGTGCGAAGTGCTTAGTAGTAATACTCAACAATACGGCAAAAGATACCGAGGTAATAACGCGCATAACGAATAATGTCGCTGCCTCCAATCCTTGGCGGGTAATGATAATGGTAATACCACCCACTCTCCAAGTGATCAATGCCGCACCGGGAGTAAAAATACTAAAAATAGCAGGGACAGCGATAAAAAGTGAAAATAGCGGAATAAATACCCATGTCCTTTTTAAGAAAAATCCTAAATCAATCTTAGAGAGCTTAGCCAATAACAGACATGCTGCATAAATACACAACAGAACGATAATATCTTTAGTAAAGAGTATCTGAAGAATAAACAAAATAAAGGTTATTGCCTTTATTCTCGGATCTAAAGACTGTAGAAAGCCTTTTTGGGAGGCGCATTCTTCGGCAAAAATAGATTCCTTAAAGAAAGACAGAGCGCCCATAATCGAACGCTCTATAAAATTATGGTTTTTTAACACTTAATTAGTCTTCCTTTTTTGATAACAACTTCCCTATTGCAATGACAATGACCACAACTATCCCTATGCCTATGACAGCTGAGATTATATACGCAAAACTCAAATGCGGCAAGCCTTTTTCCTCCCAGCCTCTAAAAGCATAATCAGGTAAAGGTGCACGCCAAAGATTGGATAGCTTCTCCAAGCCCTGCGGTATATAGCCAACTAATTCTTTAATCGTATCTATTCCCCACTCTCCCCAGGCATCGCCAGCTTTAAAATGTTCTGGCAGTATCAACCCCAAAGGAGAAAGGAGGATTAAAATCCCTAAACCAATCCACAATTTCGCAGTAGTTTTCATAGTTACATTCATCCTTCTTCAAAAAATTCAGGCGCCTGCTTCTTAAGATATTTAACTACTAAAGCGGTAACTACTGCCTCAATCCATCCGAATATCAAAAGATGCTCGCCGGCCATTGCCGGCACTGCTATATTTAACCCATAAGGACAATACAGCGCCTGGCCGCCTGCAGTATGGTGTAACCATGGTTGCAATCCAAACTCAACCCCTGTCAAAATAGCAGCCGCATTAAGACCGATATAACCTGCAATGCCAGCTGCAATCACCTTCCTGTTAGAATTAAACGGCGCATTATGGCTAATGGCTTTATAAATATAATAACCTACAAAAGGCATAACCACAGCCATATTGAAACAATTAGCTCCTATTGCAGTAATCCCACCGTCACCGAATAACAACGCCTGCACCACTAAAGCAACGGTTACCGCAATACAGGCTGCCCAGGGGCCTAAAAGTATGGCTACCAAAACACCTCCTACAGCATGCCCGGTTGAGCCTCCGGGGATCGGAACATTGAACATCATAATCACAAAACTAAATGCCGCGCTTATTGCCAATATCGGCGCCTGCTGCGCCTTTAGGGTTTTCTTAACTATCTTTGACGCAGCCATCCATATTAGCATCATCAGGCCGTAAAAAAATCCGCAGGTTGCCGGCCCCAAATATCCGTCTGGTATATGCATATCTTGCTCCTTACTTACCCAGACACAAGCTTATGGTATACTTATGGCTTGGCTTGGTTGCTTAGCTTTCTTCCAAGCACCGTGCCCCGCTGCCACTCCCCAGAATAGGTCGGCGGGGTTACTGTTTATAACTCAAGGTGATACATTGAGCTCCAATCGTATTATTACGATATTAAAGATCGTGCTACCGACAAAGAAAAAAAATAATACCGGCTAATCAATGCCTTTACCGGTACTGGACATGCTTAAGGTTACGTGTTTTACCCCTTTAATAGACTTTAAAGCATCTGCCAATTTCTGCGATTCTCTGGGGTTACCTTTTATAGCCACTATCTCTAAACAGTTGTGATGGTCCAAGTGGATATGCTGCGTGGATATGATTATTTTCTGGAAGTTATGCTGCACATCGGTGATTTTATTAAGGAGCTCTCTTTTATGGTGGTTATAAATCAGGGTAACTGCCCCGGCGATTTCTTTACCTTCCTGCCATTCTTTCTTTACCAACTCCTGCCGAATGAGATCCCGGAATGCCTCTGAGCGGTTGGTGTAACCTCGGGACTGGATAAGTTTATCAAACTTCTCCAAGAGCCCCTTATCCAAAGAAACTCCAAATCTTACTATCAAAGGCATATGACGCCTCTTTGTATTACGAATGTGAAAATAATAACACCGATATCTTTTTTTGTCAAGCTAAATTATAAGTGAGTCAAGCAAGCAATATTTCGCACTTTTGTTTTAAACTATCTCTCTTAGGCTGTTTTATTGGTTTTAAGTTTATATGTTTTATAAGCCCAAAATCCAAAGGTTAAGGCTCCTTTCGTTTTTAAAGTAGCCCTGTATCTTAATACGCC
>JAMWCI010000013.1 GCA_023818655.1 Candidatus Omnitrophota bacterium | reverse complement strand
GGGGGTAGGAGTTGGTTATGGTTTTTGTCACATCGGTGTCTTGAAGGTTATCGAAGAGGAAAAAATACCAATAGACGTGGTTGTCGGTTCAAGCGTAGGCTCGCTCATTGCCAGCCTCTGGGCGATAGGCAAGTCTGCTGAAGAAATCCTTGCGATTGCAGAAAATTTTAAAGCCCCAAAACATATCTGGAATCTCATAGACCTTACCCTCCCTTGGCTCGGCTTTATCAAAGGCAATAAATTACGGAAGTTTCTTGAGCCGCATCTTGGCAAAAAGACCTTTAGCGATGTTAGACTTCCCCTGAAGATAGTCGCCAGCGACGTGAAGAAAAAGGAGTCTCGGGTGTTAGAAGAGGGGTGTTTATTGGAAGCGGTAATGGCCAGTTGCGCCATGCCGGGGGTATTCACGCCTTTTAAATTCAAAGAAGAGTTTCTTTTTGACGGC
Organism: Candidatus Omnitrophota bacterium; assembly: GCA_023818655.1. Classification (GTDB taxonomy): domain Bacteria; phylum Omnitrophota; class Gorgyraeia; order Gygaellales; family Profunditerraquicolaceae; genus JAMWCI01. The sequence goes on along the minus strand of JAMWCI010000013.1, from coordinate 24,452 downwards.
GGAGTGATAAATCCTCTGCCTACAGAGGTTCTTTTCAAGATGGGGGTAAAAAAGATTATTGCTGTCAACGTTACTCCATCCAGGCAAGATATCTTTCGTCAGTATACTAGGATAAAAAACGAGTTGTCACAGGACATCTCGGGGCAAAACGAGAAGAAATGGTTTGATCTGGCAGGTTATTTTAAAGACAGATTTAAGACAAATATACTTGATATAATTTTTAGCAGCGTTGAGGTGTTGCAGTCTGAGGTGGCGGAAAGAGAGGCGCAGTTTGCAGATGTAGTTTTACACCCTGATACCTCTGGTATGTATTGGTTAGAATTGCACAGGGCCAGTGAGTTTGCCAGAAGAGGCGAGGAAGAGGCGCGTCGACATCTGGAGGAGATACGTCGGGTAATTAACGAATAAAAGGAGGCGGAATGAGGAATTTAGAGAGGAAGATTACTTATTTTGTGCTTTTTGTTTATATATGCGGATGCAGTTCTTTCAAAGAAAGTTGTCGCGGGTTTCTGGGCGTTTCCACAAAGGTTCTAGAAGACGAAAGGAAGAACGCTGTTAGCGAAGAGTTTGATTGTCTTCGTCCGCAGTGTTACGAACTTGTTAAAAAGGCATTGTCTGATCATCAGACGTACATCTACTATGAGGATAAATCCAAAAATACGCTGGCGTTGTACGTATCAGAAGAAGATACTACTCCTGTAGGCATATTCTTTAAAGACACCGCACGCGGAAAGACTCAGGTTGAGATATCCTCGCCTTCTACATATGCCAAAGAGTTAATAGCCAAAATTATTTTTGCCGATTTGAAAAAATACTGTAACTCTAGATAATGAAGAAGAAAATGATGAAGAAAACAAAGGACAGATGGGATATCAGCCGTTACATTAAAGAATGCCACCGCACCGCCAGAAAAAAGGGATGGTGGGATGAAGAACGTAGCGATGCCGAGATAATCGCTCTTATGCATTCGGAGTTATCAGAGGCGTTAGAAGCGATGCGTAACCATGCTGGCTTAGAAGAGGTAGCAGAAGAGCTGGCAGATTGCTGCATACGCATCTTTGATTACTGCGGGAAGAAAAAGATAAATCTGGAACAGGCGTTGCTTAAAAAAATGGCTTACAACAAAATGAGGCCATATCGCCACGGAAAGAAGTTTTAGATGCTTGAGCACCTTAAACTGCACCTTAAGAGGAAAACCGTTATTCTTGGTATAGGAAATGTGATGCGTGGAGATGATGGCGTAGGGTCGCTGCTTTGTAGTCGCATAAAGACTAAGGTTTCCCACATAGTATATGATGCCGGGGCAAACCCTGAGAATTATTTGGGCAAGATTATTAAAGACAAACCCGAGACTGTAGTCATTGTCGACGCTGTTGATTTTGGGGCAGATGCCGGTCAGATACGCGAGATAGAAGCGGATGAGATAGAGACAACTAATTTTTTTTACACTCACAATTCTTCTATTGCGTTAGTAATTAACTACTTGCAAAAAAATTTGCATACCGATATAATACTTCTGGCGATACAGCCAAAAAATATTTCTTTTACGGATAAGCTTAGTCCGCAAGTAAGCAGGGCGTTGGAGACTTTAGAAAAATGGTTCTTAAATTGCAAGGAAGATAAGAAATGAGAGGTCGGAAGAAAAGGGATAGTTGGGGTTCTCGGCTGGGGGTGATTATGGCTGTGGCAGGTTCAGCTATTGGTCTGGGGAATTTTTTGAGGTTTCCTGCCAAAGCCGCTTCTAACGGCGGCGGGGCGTTTATGATACCTTACTTTGTATCGCTTTTTCTTTTAGGCATACCCTTAATGTGGATAGAATGGACTTTGGGTCGTTATGGAGGGGGATTTGAACATGGAACTGCTCCCGGTATCTTCCATAGCATCTGGCAGAAGAACCGTTTTATCAAATATTTCGGCATTATCGGAATATTCGGCCCATTGGTCATTTTTATTTACTACACATATATTGAGGCATGGATTCTGGCTTACAGTTTTTTTGCGCTGACAGGCAAATACAAAGGCATTATTGACCAGGCGGGAATGCAGAGTTTTCTGCGTGGATTTCATGGGTTAGAACACAACCGGTATTTTCAGGGGATAGGCACAGCTTATTTCTTTTTTCTGATTACCTTTATATTGAATATTGTGATTATTTATTATGGGATCAGAGGCGGAATAGAAAAGGTTTGTAAATGGGCCTTGTCAGTGTTTTTTATATTCGGCTTTATTATATTAATCCGGGTAATTACCTTGGGCGCGCCTGATCCCCTTAAGCCCGATTGGAATATCCTTAATGGTTTTGGTTTTATGTGGAATCCTGACCTATCGGCCCTGAAATCCGCCAAGGTGTGGTTGGAAGCCGCTGGCCAGATATTTTTTACTTTGAGCGTCGGCATAGGCGTTATCCTTACCTATGCCAGCTATCTTTCAAAAGGGGACGATATAGTGCTTTCCGGGTTAACTGCAGCCAGTGCCAATGAATTATCCGAGGTGATTTTAGGGGGCAGTATTATTATACCGGCAGCTTTTGTTTTCTTTGGTCCGGTAGATATTCAGAATATCGCAGCTTCAGGGGTATTTAATCTTGGATTTGTTACTACTCCACTTATCCTAAATAAACTCCCATTATCTTCAGTATTGGGATTTATGTGGTTTTTTCTGCTCTTTCTGGCTGGTATAACCTCTTCGGTTTCTCTTGCCCAACCAGCAGTGGCATTCCTGGAGGATGAATTTGATATTGGCAGGAAGAAGGCGGTGTCTATCTTCGGGATAATATCCTTTATTCTTTGTCAGCCGGCAATATTCTTCTTAGGCAGGGGCGTAGTGGATGAATTGGATTTTTGGGGAGGGACATTCTTTCTTGTGTTATTCGCTACGGTAGAGGCCATTATTTTTGCTTGGGTCTTTGGGATGGAGAAGGCCTGGGATGAAATACACAAAGGCGCGGATATGTCTGTGCCGCGGGTGTATAAATTTATTATTAAATATATAACGCCTCTATTCCTGTTTTTTATTCTGGGTATGTGGTTTAAACAGGAATGGATACCGATTATCTTTATGAAGAAAATTGCGGCAGATAACCGACCGTTTATCATTGCTACCAGAGTGGGGTTAATAGCGATTTTAGTCATACTGGCGGTGTTAGTAAAGATTGCCTGGCGAAGAAGAGAGCAAGCCGGGGCATAAAACTGCTTAAATAAAAAAAGGAGCAAGATGAATATTGGGGGGTGGATATTCTTAATAGTTTCTTGGAGTATCATCTTGGGTCTGGCTACTATTTGTCTTATCAGGGTTATTACCAAAAAGGAGCTTAAATGAAAGAGAAAATCATTTGTTTTGCGCTGGCGGTACTTTTGTTTCTTAATCTTTGCGGTTGCTGGTTTATTGTGGGAGGCGCGGTAGGCGCTGCCGGGGCATATGTGGTAAGCAGAGATACTATTCAAGGCGAGACAGACAAGCCATACGATGAGCTATGGAATGCCGCGCTTACGGTAAGCAGGATACGCGGTATGATTAAAAAAGAGGATATCAACACAGGGACTATAGAGTTACAGGCGGATTCCAGCAAGGTGTGGATAAGGTTAATTCATCTGACGCCAGCGACCACCCGGATTAAGATATCCGCACGTAAATACCATATGCCTAATTTAAACCTTGCCCAGGAATTGTATGCGAAGATTATAAATGAGGTAAAATGAATTTCTGGGCCAATCTCACAAGCATTATCGGGCTTTTTTGCGGCTTTATCTCTATTGTTTTTTCCATCGAAGGGCATTTCACCTTGGCCTCGTGGGCAATATTATTCGCTGTTGTTTTTGACGGGCTGGACGGCCAGATTGCCCGGCGCAATCCTGCGCCCAGCGAATTTGGCAAGGAGTTGGATTCGTTGATAGATGTGGTCTCTTTTGGGATAGCCCCAGCCATTTTAGGCTACCTGTTTATTTACCGCCGGTTTTATCTGGCGGCAATCTTTGCGCTTTTTCTTTATCTATTCTGTAGCGTTATGCGCCTGGCTAGGTATAATGTTACACCCAAGGAGAAGATTACAAAGTATTTTTATGGTCTTCCTACTACGGCAAGCGGCGGTGTACTTGCTTCTTTTATTCTTATATACAGAAATAAGGTAGGGACAGAGATATTTGAATTTGCGCCTACACTATTTCTTATGATAGTTATTGTTCTTTCTTTGTTGATGATTTCACACATAAGATATTTGAATCTTGAAGGAGTAAAGGAACTGTTTGACAGAAAAATAGTTGTTATAATTGTTCTATTCTCCGTTATCCTTGCCGTAGCCGTAGCCCTGCATAAGCCCGGCATAACCCTCGCGCTATACTTTTTAATTTATTTGATATTTTCTCCTTTTGTGATAAAATTCTGGTTTAAGGATAAGCAATAACTGACCAGTATATTTTTTTGACAACTAAGGAAAAGGAACGAAGATAAACCCTCGCTAGGAAAAGGGGGAGATGAACTGCAGGAATAAAATCCTGAAACTAAGTAGTATTACAAGATAGTTTACTTGCAGCTATTGTAACAGGTTTAGCCAGCGATAAAGCCGAGGTAGCTCAGTGGTAGAGCGCGGCCCTGAAAAGGCCGGCGTCGGAAGTTCGATTCTTCTCCTCGGCACCATATAAAAACGAGAGGTTTTTATCAGCCTCTCGTTTTGTTTTAATTAATTGCAATTAGCTGAGTTATGCGATAATTGTGTTTACGCACAATATATCAAAGTTTCGTAGAGTTAAAAAAGGCATTTTTTAGTACAGATTAGGCAGACTTTTCCGCGCATATTTTTCGTTCTCCTAAATAAAAACCCCGCAATACAGAATGTACTGCGGGGTTTAATTATTGGCTACTTTAGGATTAGACTTTTACTACGTTAGTCGCCTGTTCGCCTTTGGGTCCTTGGGTGATATCAAATTCAACCGCATCCCCCTCATTCAGGGACTTATAGCCATCACCTTTGATTGCGCTGTAGTGGACAAATACATCTTTGCCGTCTTCAGCAGTGATAAAGCCATAACCCTTTTGGTTTGAAAACCACTTTACTTTACCCTTTGCCATTTGCTACTTCTTCACCTCCTCCACAACAAAAAAACCGTAAAGCCTGCTTGTACTATCTTCGCCTTTACGGTTTACTTAATACTTGCAAAACTTCAATTCTCCTTGCTAATCTGTTAAGACTGACTATAGCATATTCTTTGTTTTTGTCAAATATTTTTTTATTCAGTTAGTATACAATAAAGCGTGTAATGAATAAGTTGCTTTAATTAAAAAAAGGCTATATCCTCTATAAAGGGCTGCTAGAAACAGCCCAAAACGAAAGGAGGATATATTCCATAAGTGTCAGAAAATACATTAGGAGTATCTACAGCTAAACGTCATGCGGTATGAATGATGCCAGGACTGCAGAATTCTTCAAGCAAGACATGCTCTTTGGTTAAACTAACTTATATATCACAAATTAGAAGATGTAGTTTAAATGTATCTTTACACACTATTGCTTGCTTAACTTGTTTAAAAGAAAAGTTGACTAAGGTAACAAAATTGATATAATGCTATCATCTTTTCTGTAAGAAAATGCCGATGTGGCTCAATGGTAGAGCAGCGCTTTCGTAAAGCGCGGGTTGGAGGTTCGATTCCTCTCATCGGCTTGTAGCTGTTAGAATCGACAACCCTAAAGGTGTGCGGGGAAAAATATTTTCCCCGCGCTTTTTGGGTGACAGTGAGGCAAAGGAGAATTTTAGATTGTGTCTAGATTCGGAGAGGTGTTAAAGCAACGCAATTTCTTCCTGCTTTGGATAGGTCAGATTATTTCGCAACTAGGGGATAGGCTTGACCAGATGGCGCTTATAGGTTTTGTATATACGCGTACGCCAGGTTCGGCATTAAGTATCGCCAAGATACTTACTTTCACCATTATTCCCGTATTTCTCATTGGGCCGCTTGCTGGCGCATATGTAGACAGATGGGATAGACGCCGTACGATGTATGTATGCGATTTCATCAGGGCAGGGCTGGTTTTTACAATACCTTTCTTTTTGTTTCATAGCAAGAGTATGTTGCCTATATACTTGATTATCTTTATTGTTTTTTCAGTGGGCAGGTTCTTTGTGCCTGCAAAATTATCCATTGTCCCTGAGATAGTTGGGAATCAAGAGCTTTTGATCGCCAATTCTTTAGTGAATACCACAGGTATGATTGCAGCGATATTGGGATTCGGGATAAGCGGCTTGATTGTGGAATGGCTTGGGTCAAAGGCAGGGTTTTATTTGGATTCCTTGAGTTTTATTCTTTCAGGGATGTGCATTTTTTTTATTTCCAAAAAGGCAACTTCTAAAGTCAATTTTAAGAAGGTGAAACGGGAAATAGTGGCGGTACTCAGGAAATCAGTGTCGCAGGAGTTAAAAGATGGCATTTTGTATTTTGTAAAGAACAAAAGTATCCGTTTTGCCGCAGGGATAATCTTTATACTCTGGTCTGCGCTGGGCGCCGTATATACCGTAATTATTGTTTTTGTGCAAAAGACCCTGCATTCGGCAACCAAGGACCTAGGGTTCTTAATTATTTTTCTGGGGGCAGGGCTTTTCCTGGGGTCGCTTATCTATGGCCGCTTTGGACAGAGGATTTCCCGTTACAAGATGATTTTTATTTCTTTAGTCGCAAGTGGAGGTATGCTTGTGGTTTTTGCGTTGGGTATTCAGCGTTACCCGCATTTTAATTTTGCGGCGCTTCTGTCTTTCTTTATAGGTATAGCGGTTTCTCCTATTATGATAGCGTCTAATACCATCATACATAATGTCAGCGATAGTAATATGCTGGGCAAAATTTTCAGCTCTTTGGAGATTGTTATGCATTTAGGATTTCTCTTATGCATGCTGTTAAGCAGTTTTCTAGCGGACAGGGTTTCTTCTTTTTCTATCCTTATTTTTATAGGAGGACTGTTTGCGGTAATAGGTATTTTGAATCTTCTTGTGAATAATAAGATTACATGTTTAGAATAGAACAGCACAGAAAACGCGCTGCCACAAGTCGCATTGAGCAGCTGTCTCTTCCGCCACAGGTATTTATTCCATTATCCCAACATATAGGTAAAATTTGTTCTCCCGTAGTTAAGGTTGGGGATGTGGTAACTACAGGTTCGTTAATTGGCAAGGTAGAGTCTCATGTATGGGCGCCTGTGCATGCCTCTATTGCCGGAAGGGTTTCCGGTATTCAGGAGTGGCCGCATCCGCTCATCGGTCGCTCTAAAGCTGTAGTTATTGATAATGATGGTTCAGACAAAAAGGAATATAGCGGCAGAGACGATAGTCAGATAAATTCTTTAACCCCGCAGAAAATAAGAGATATTGTATTCTCTGCCGGTATTACTGGTATGGGTGGAGCAGGGTTTCCTACGCACATAAAGCTTAACCCGCCTAAGCCGTTAGATACGCTTATTCTTAATGGCGCAGAATGTGAGCCGGAATTGTCCGCGGATTACCGTTTGATGATAGAAAAGACGGATGAGATATTGAAGGGCGCAGAGTTAATCGCAAAAGCCGCTGGCGCCAAGAATGTGTATATCGCTATTGAAGATAACAAGCCTGAAGCTATCGCACAGTTTCAAAAGCGCGCCTCCTGGTTTACTGTTAAAATCTTGCCATCTGCTTATCCCCAGGGAGGAGAAAGGCAGTTGATAAAGAGCATATTGGGCAGAGAGGTCCCTTCAGGCAAGTTGCCTTTTGAGGTGGCGGTTTTGGTGCAGAATGTAGCTACTGTTTTTGCGGTTTACGAAGCGGTTTATCTGGGTAAGCCTCTTTATGAACGCGTGGTGACTGTAACAGGAGGCTGTATTTCTCATCCCAAGAATCTCCTTGTGCGCATAGGCACGCCTATAAAAGAACTGATTAGTTTCTGCGGCGAACTTAAAGAAGAACCCGCAAAGATAATTCTCGGAGGACCGATGATGGGTATTGCGCAATATACTACGGATGTTCCCATAACTAAGACAACCAGCGGCGTACTGCTTTTAAATAAGAAGGAGTCTGTCATAGAAGAGGAGGAGTTTTGTATCCGTTGCGGCGCCTGCATCAGGAGTTGTCCTGCCGGCCTTATGCCTTGCTTGATTAATCTGGCTTCAGAGAAAGCGATGTGGAGTGCGGCAAGGGCGTATAATGCGCTGGATTGTATTGAATGCGGGTTGTGCAATTATGTTTGCCCAGCAAAAAGGCGGTTAACCCAGAGCATAAAAAGAGCAAAATTAGAGGTGTCCAAATGAGAGAAATATTGCGTTACGGAGCAGTGCTTGCTTTAATCTGTATTACTGCTGCCTTTTCTCTGTCTATGGTAAATTCTTTTACTAAAGCCAAGATTATTGCCCAAGCCAATGCGGAGGAACAAGCCAGTCTTAAAGAGGTACTGCCGCAGGCAGAACGTTTTGAGGCGGTTAAGTCCGCAAGCGAGGTTATCTATTACAAGGCTTACGATAATAAAGGTAATTTTATTGGCGTTGCCTTTAAGGCAAGCGGAGAAGGGTATTCCAGCACCATAGATACAATGGTGGGTATGACCAGGGAAGGCACGATTAATGCCATAAAGATAATTTCGCAAAATGAAACTCCAGGATTAGGAACGCGCGTTGCCGAAGATGCTTTTGCCAGCCGTTTTGCGCAGAAGAAATTGTCAATGGTGCAGGAAATAGAGGCGATTACCGGAGCCAGTATTTCTTCCCGGGCAGTAACAGAATCAGTGGCTAAAAAAGCAGCCGAGATAGTGGAGATTATCAAAAATGAAAGATAGATTAATTGTTAGTAGCGCCCCGCATTTGCATAAGGGCGACTCCGTCCGCAAGATTATGTGGATGGTGGCGGCAAGTCTTGTCCCTGCAGGCATAAGCGGAATTTTTATCTTTGGGGCGAATGCGGCATATGTAATTGTCTTAGCGGTTATCTCCGCGGTAATTACCGAGGGAGTTATTGACTAAAAGAAAAATCACGGTTTTAGACGGAAGCGCGGTGGTTACTGGGTTCCTGCTTGCCTATAACCTGCCGCCGGAAGCTCCTTTTTGGTTGCCTATTGTTGGTTCTTTTGTAGCTATTACTATAGGGAAACAGATTTTTGGAGGTTTGGGCCAGAATATTTTTAATCCGGCGCTGGTGGGCAGGGTTTTCTTAATGGCCTCTTGGCCGAAATATATGACTACTTGGGCAAATCCGCGTTGGCAGATAGATGCGCTAAGTTCAGCCACGCCACTGGCTGTCTTAAAAGAAGGAGAATTGCTTGACAAGATAACTTACTGGGATTTATTTTTAGGCAACCGCGGCGGTTGTATCGGAGAGGTGTGTATCGCGGCACTGCTTTTAGGCGCATTATTTCTTTTATGGAAGGGATACATCTCTTGGCATATACCTGTTTCTTATGTAGCGACAGTTGGCGTTCTTACGTACATCTTTTCTGCGCATGGTCTATTTCAGGGCGACTGGCTTTTTCATATTTTAAGCGGAGGTTTGATTCTGGGTGCGTTCTTTATGGCTACGGACTATGTTACTTCTCCATTGACCAGAAGAGGACAGCTTATTTTTGGAGTAGGTTGCGGTCTGCTTACAGCGATAATTAGACTATGGGGCGGCTATCCCGAAGGTGTTTCCTACGCCATATTAATAATGAATGCCGCCGTGCCAATAATAGACAGGTACACCAAGAGCAGGGTATACGGAAGCAAGATAAGATGAAAAAAATATTCGCAGAGTTTCTCAAAGGTATAATTAAAGAGAATCCTACTTTTGTATTGGTGTTGGGACTGTGTCCTACTCTTGCGGTTTCCGTTACAGTCAGTAATGGCATTGGTATGGGTATTGCTGCAACCTTCGTCGTGGTGGGGTCAAATATCATTATTTCGTTAATTAAAGGTTTTATACCGGATAGGATACGCATCCCTTGCTTTATCGTGGTGATAGCTACCTTTGTAACTATTGTGGAGATGACAATGAAGACCTACAGCCCTCTCTTATACCGCGCATTAGGTATATATGTACCTTTGATTGTAGTCAACTGCATTGTCTTGGGTAGGGCAGAGGCCTATGCGCAGAAGAATAGTGTCTTGAATTCGCTTTTTGACGGGCTTGGTATGGGCATAGGTTTTACTTTGGCGCTTATATTAATCTCCGCAATCAGAGAAATCCTGGGTAGCGGAAAATTCTTGGGGCATCTGCTCTTCAAAGGATTTGAGCCTATTTTTTTATTCGGGATGCCTCCTGGCGCGCTCCTGGTAATCGGTTTACTCTTGGGTTTGTTTAACCTTCTTAAAAAGGAAAGAGTATGAACCCCTCTCAGCTAATTGCTATATTTATTTCCGCGGTATTTATCCATAATGTTATACTCTCCAGATTCCTTGGTCTTTGCTCTTTTATCGCTATTTCCAAAGAGACGCGACCTGCCTTGGCAATGAGCGGGGCAGTAACCTTTGTTATTACCTTTTCTTCAATCATCACCTGGTTTATCTACCGTTATCTGCTTGTGCCTTTTAATCTTACATATTTGCGCACCATCTTTTTCATTCTGGTCATTGCCACCTTTGTACAGTTAGTGGAGATGGTCATCAGGAAGATAAGCCCTGCGCTTTATCGCGCCTTCGGTATTTATCTTCCGTTAATCACCGTTAATTGCGCTGTGCTGGGAGTGGCGGTATTAAACGTAGATATGTTTTTTGTCAACGGAAAGCCCGTTGCGGGAAGTTTCTTTTATTCTGTGTTTCAGGGTGTTTGTGTTGGATTTGGTTATACCCTGGCTATGCTGTTTATGTCCGGAATCAGGGAGCGTCTGGATTTTGCCTATGTGCCAAAGGCAATGAGAGAATTTCCTCTGGCTTTTGTGATTGCCGCGATAATGTCTATGGGCTTTATGGGGTTTAGCGGGTTTAGATTTTAAGAAAAATCTGCAAATGGAAATATTGATACCTATCTTAATCTTGGGCGCGTTAGGAGCTATTTTTGGCGTCGGTTTAGCTCTTGCTTCCAGAAAATTCTCTGTGCATATAGATGAACGACTGGAGAGGATACACGGTCTTCTGCCGGGTGCAAATTGCGGAGCCTGCGGAGGAGCGGGTTGTTTTGGCTTTGCCGAAGGGATTTTAAGCGGAAAATTCAGCGTAGATGCCTGCAGGGTGGCGCAGGATGCGGTAAAGGAAAGGATAGCCGAACTTCTGGGCAAGAAGCTTGAGAAAAGGATAAAGACGATTGCGGTTTTACATTGCCATGGCGGAAAATCCAGGGTAAAGGATAAATTTATATATGATGGCCTGAGAGATTGTGTAGCGGCGAATCTGGTTATGGCTGGTCCAAAGGCATGCGTCTATGGTTGTATTGGTTTTGGCAGTTGCGCCAGGGCCTGTCCCTTTGGTGCAATTACTATGAATGATGAAGAACTGCCGGTAGTTAATATAAATAAATGCACTGCCTGCGGTAAGTGTGTAAGCATATGTCCAAAAAAACTGTTTACCCTTGTTCCTGTAACTAAGGCCTATGCCGTGCGTTGCAAGTCGCTTGATTTTGGCAAGATGGTTTTGGATGTATGCGCTGTTGGTTGTATTGCCTGTCAGAAATGCGAAAGGGCCTGCCCGGTCAAAGCCATTAGAGTGGTAGATAAACTTGCGGTAATTGATTATAATATATGCGATAATCGCGGAGAGTGTTTTAAGGTCTGTCCTACTAATGCCATAGCCAGGAGGGAGAACGGCTCCTGGATTTCAAGGTAAACTAATGATGAATATTGCGGTATTTGCCTCAGGCAGAGGCACTAACTTTAATGCAATTATAAAAGCGGTAAGGGCAGGAAAAATAAAGGCAAATCTTGCCCTGTTGGTTTGCGACAATCCTGACGCAGGAGCGATTAAAAAGGCAAAGCGCGCCGGTATAGAAGTAGCCTTGATAGAAAGAAAAGATTTCTCCAGCAAAAGAGAATTTGAAAGAGAGATTATCCGGCGCCTGGAAAGCCACAACATAGAATTGATAGTTTTGGCTGGTTTTATGCGCATCTTAACTGCCGATTTTGTGCGCAGATACGCTGGCCGCATTTTAAACATCCATCCTGCGCTGCTTCCTTCTTTTAAAGGGACAGAAGGGATAAAAGACGCCTTTGATTACGGAGTCAAGATTACCGGCGTCACCGCGCATTTTGTGGATGAGGAGATGGACCACGGCCCGATTATCCTGCAGGGGGCGCTTAAAATAGACGAGTCCGATACCTTGGAGTCTTTGGAGAAAAAGATTCACCGCCTGGAACACCGGCTTTATCCGGAGGCAATCCGGCTTTTTGTAGAAGGCAGGTTAAAGATAGAAGGCAGGAAAGTGAGAATCTCTAATCCTTAGGTTCTGCCCAGATTGCCGCCCGGTTCAAGATAATCTTGCCGCCACCAGCCAAATTATTCAGTTCTACAGAAATAAAATCCTTCATTCCATAGTTTTTTACGGTATAGGCAATTACCTTGATAATCTCCTTATTTATATCGGCATTTCGGTCTACCTCTGGTTTTTGAAATTTAAGTTTTATACGTTGCTGAATCTGCTCAGCGAGGAATTCTTCCATAGATATATCATGGTAATCAATGTAGCGGCCATCCTCGTCTCCGATTAAATTATAGTCTATCGTAGTGCGCTGTATCTCGCGGTGTGAATATTCCTCCCAAGACATTAATCCGTAAAATACCTTTTTCATATCCAGATAGTAAAAGGTCTGTTGCAAGAGTATGCCGTTATCAGTATCCGCGGCAATCACACAGCAGAAGCGGGGTTCGTTATTTTGGGGGTCTTCTATGCTAAATAGTACGCGGCGGATAACTTTCCAGGCATTATTCATATTTCCAGAGATAGATTTAGTATATTTATACTCCTGCGTCTTTTCGGTATCCGGGATAGCCTTAATTGAATATTTGAGCCAGATACGCCCATTTTTAAAAGCGACTTCATTGGTTTCAATCTCAAATTTATCGGTATATTTTTCGCTGGCCTTTTCTACGATTTCCTGTTTTGGCATATAAACCCAAAGGGTTTTTCCCGTCAGTTTTACTTTGACACCAAGATTATATTCTTTTTGGCAGATATCTTGGATAATAGTTGCGATATTTTCTATGGAATAGGTGGGGGCGGTTGAGGGAGAACAGCCGGATAAAAGCAATATGAAGAAGAGTGCGAGGCTATTGAGCGCGGCCCTTACCGTATTCTTTGAAAATAGCCTCGATTTCATCGTAATTCAATTCCCCTTTTGCTACCAGCTCTTTGGCCAGACGGTCCAGGAGGGGTTCTTCTTTGCGCAGTAACTCCGTCACCTCTCTAAGGCATCCCTGCATTATCTCCTGCACATCGGAATCCAACTTTGTTTTTATCTCTTCGGAGATAAGAGGAGTGCCGCCTATGCGCCTGTAGAAATCAAGGGCGTGGAAATCCCCTATCAGTCCGGATTTACCCATCCCCATGCGCCAGACCATATTGTGCGCTGTATAAAGGGCGTTGGCAAAATCGCCTCCTACCCCGGCGCTGGTAAAGCCCAATTTTATTTTTTCTGCGGCATAAGAACCAAGGGAAATTCTTATCTCGTTTAAAAGCTGATTCTGGTTTTCGATAAATATCTCTTCCCGCTCCGGCACCCAGGTTACGCCGCCAGTGTGTCCACGAGGAGTGATGGTTATTTTAAAGACATCTTTGGTGGGGACCAATAGGTAGGTTACGATAGCGTGTCCTGCTTCATGGTAGGCGACCTGCCATTTTTCTTTTTCGCTCATCTTCACCCGACGTTTAATACCAAGGGTTATCCTTTCCCTGGCGTCATCAATATCCTTCATGGTAATGAGAGGGTTCTTGTTGCGCACGGCAATAAGCGCTGCCTCCCTGACGATATTGGCTATATCAGCCGGGCTGTTACCCACAGTAATCCGGGCGAGGCGGTCGGTCTTAACGCTATTTTGGTCATATTTGACTTTGTTAAGGTAATATTCAAATAATTTTATGCGGTCTTCAAGATTAGGTTTGTCCACATAGATTTTTCGGTCAAACCTGCCCGGACGCAGCAGGGCGGCATCCAAGAAATATTCCGGCATATTGGTAGCGCCGATAATAACCACATTCAGGTCTTTTTCCTTAAGGCCGTCCATCTCCACAAGCATCTGGTTTAAGGTGGTGTTGGTTTCTGTTTGTCCGCCGAAGCCGACGTCAGCTGCTCTCTGCGCACCTACCGCGTCTATTTCATCCACAAAGATGATACAACCGCCATGCAACTCTGCGAGGTCGCGCGCCTTTTTAAAAAGGCTACGAATTCTGCCCGCGCCCACTCCTACAAACATCTCCACGAATTCCGAACCAGACATGGAGATAAAAGGCAGTTTTGCCTCTGTAGCGATAGCTTTGGCTAGATAGGTTTTTCCGCAGCCGGGAGGCCCCAGCATTAATATCCCCCTTAGGATTTTTCCTCCTATGCGCTGCAATTCAGCCCTGTCCTTAATCAGCTTGACTACTTCCAGGGCCTCCTGTTTTGCCTCATCCATCCCAATAACATCATTCCAGGTTACGCCAATCTCTTCTCCTTTAATTGATTTTTTGGCTGTTTGGGTGAAGGATTGCGCGCCTTTTTTGAACATCAACCAATACCACATAAAAGTATAGACTACCCCGAAAATCAAAGCCATGATAATCTGCAAGTAGAGCTGCAAGGGGATCATTGCCATTTGCGACTGTCTGAGGTATGATTCTGACTCATTCCATGCGCGCAGGCCCCTGATCACCAGAATTACTACAGAGATAAATAACATCCCCAACAAGATAATGCCAACTATCCTTATCCAGTATAATTTCCAGTAAAACCTAATTTTTCTCCAGTTCATCATATATCCCCTTTTCTTTTAAAAAATATTAAATAATAAATAGCACATTAAATACACGAAGTCAAACCTTTTCTTGTCTTGACTTGACGGCAATTACGTGTATAATTAAAATTCCTAATCAACGAAAACAATTAAAAGGAGAAAACGGATATGGCAAAGATAAAATATGTTAAGGCGAGGGAGATATTGGATTCGCGGGGAAACCCTACAGTAGAGGTGGATGTAGTCTTAGATAACGGCGTCATCAGCCGCGCCGCCGTGCCTTCAGGGGCATCTACAGGAGAGAATGAGGCGTTGGAGTTGCGCGACGGAGATAAGAAGAGGTATTTAGGCAAAGGCGTATTAAAGGCCGTAAGCAATGTTAACACCATCATTACCTCCAAGCTAAAGGGAATGGCTGTAGATTTTGAGAAGATAGACAAGCTTCTTATTAGGTTGGATGGCACCGAGAGCAAATCTAATTTGGGCGCCAATGCCATTCTGGGTGTGTCTATAGCTTGCGCAAAAGCCGCAGCCATTACGAAGAAACAACCCCTTTATAAATTTTTAGGCGGACAAAAAGCGAGGATTCTTCCCATACCCCTTATGAATATCCTTAACGGTGGGATGCATGCGGATAATAACCTGGATATTCAGGAATTTATGATTATGCCTGTGGGAGCCCCGACCTTCAGAGAGGCGCTGCGTTACGCCGCAGAAGTATTCCATACCCTCAAATCTATTCTTAAATCCAAATACCTGGTTACTTCTGTAGGCGATGAAGGAGGGTTTGCGCCAAATCTGCGCTCTAATCAGGAGGCGCTAGATTTGATTATAGAGGCGATAGAGAAGGCAGGTTACCGGCCCGGAAAAGATATATTTTTGGCTTTAGACTGCGCAGCCAGTTCATTCTTTAAAGATGGCAGATATACCTTTGAGAGTTCTCAGAAGACCACAGGGGAGCTAATCCAGATTTATGAGTCTTGGCTTGGCAGATATCCCATAGTTTCCATAGAGGATGGGCTGGGTGAACATGATTGGTCAGGATGGCAGGAGATGACTGTTAGACTTGGAGGGAAGTTGCAGCTGGTTGGAGATGATATTTTTGTAACAAACCCCAAGATTTTCAAAAAGGGGATTGCGGAAAAAATAGGAAATGCTATATTGATAAAGGTAAACCAGATCGGTTCGCTATCGGAAACCCTGCAGACAATAAATATTGCCAAGAAGAATAAATATCGCGCCATAATCTCGCACCGGTCAGGCGAGACCGAAGATGCCACTATTGCGCATTTAGCGGTAGCTACAGGGGTCGGACAGATTAAGACCGGTTCATTATCCCGCACCGACAGGATTTGTAAGTACAATGAGCTTTTAAGAATAGAAGAAGATTTGGCTTCAAGGGCTGTTTACGCAGGCACGCTGTGGAAGTAGAAGATAATGCTGCTGATTTTAAGAAAGGGTTTCTTGCTTTTTGCCCTGGCGGTTTTTTCTCTGATTTTATTTTTGCCGGGCTACACAAAGTTACAAGAGTTACGCGACAGGAACCGTGAGTTGGCGGAAAAAATAAAACGCCTGGAGATAGAAAACGCGCTTTTACAACAAGAGCTATATCGTGCAGAGAAAGACTCGCTTTATCAAGAAGGGATTATCCGTGATAAAATGGGTATAGTGCGTAAAGGCGAGATGCCGGTTAAGATTATACCAGTGGAGGACAAAAGATAATACTCTTTTTGTTGCATTTAGGCAAAAGTATAGTAGAATATAAAATAGAAAAGGGTGGAATCTTTGCCAAGACAATGAGTTGAATATCGCGGGGTGGAGCAGTCTGGTAGCTCATCAGGCTCATAACCTGAAGGTCAGCCGTTCAAATCGGCTCCCCGCAACCAAAAAAGACAAAACCCCGCAGTTGCTTTTTTTGCGGGGTCTTTTTTATAAATAGCAACAGTTAGATTTCCTGCCAGGCGACGATATTTTTTGTCAGAAACTGAACATTGGTGAGGGCATTGGAGATATCTGTGGTGTTATAATTTATATCGGCGTTTCCTGAGAGAGTGGTATCTACGGTAGTGCTACTTTCCGCAAGCACCGCCCCATTAATTGTGGAGTTTCCGGTCATAGTCAGTGTTCCGATTACGTATATTATCCCATCAAATGTTATGGTTCCGGCAAACTTTACATTTCCATTTATTATCAGGATTCCGCTACCAGTTAGATTGCCGGTTACATTCATTGTTGTTCCACTGGCCACATCCACCCACGTGATACCATCAACAGGGATACCAAAAGTGCTATCCGTATAATAATGCGTGGCATTGGCTTTCATCGTATCCTTGGAGATTCCAAACAGGTCGTTAAAATTTAAAGTGGCATACTCCTGCCAGCTGTTGCTGGGCGTGATACTGGCGCTACCTTTTATCTCCAAATCTGTGGTGGTCTGGATGGCGTAAGGGAACTTTGTGGAGTCAACGCTGCCGGTTTGAACAGTTGCCTTTACAGTCCGGCTTACACTTTTGCCGTTGGCTGTGACAACAGTGCCGGTAGAAGTTATGCTGTAGTAGGGATCTACAATAAGGGCGACTACAGCGTTATAACTTTCATTTGCGTTACCGAGATTACCGTTTTTAGAAGACAGACCAGGGCTACCCTTAACCTGAGAAATACCGGCCTCTGCCAGCCAAAGGGCTTTTGTAGAGTTCAAAAACCTTCTTGCCATTTGATTCTCGCTCGTCGCTTTAAAATAAAATGCTGCCACTAAGCTGGCTATAACTAAGGTAAATATGAGAGAAAAAACCAGCACCTGGCCTTTAGGTCTACCCATTTCTTATCTTTACCTCCCCTGTTAAGGTATAACTTGTAGAGGTGTGAATATTGACTTGAGTTTCTCCGGAGATTTGTATAATCAATACCCTGCTGGTTAATAAGTCTGTTGAGTTTAATGCTACTATTGTTCCGGAAGAGTTAACCGTGCTGAATGGCGGTTGCGTTATATTGTGAAAGACCCATGTCTGTAGGGTGTTATTTGTGGCATCGGAAAGCCTGCGGGTAATGGTATGCGCATTGGGGTCATATATATATTCCAAGTAATAAGAGCTTAACAAAAAGGTATCTGCGGTAGTGTCCCATCCTTGAACCTGCCTGAATTTTATATACGAACTAGACGGCTTATTGTTAGCAACATCCCAGCTGACACTTTGGCGTACATCCTTGACTATCCAATCCAGAGCGTATCTTAATGAAGCCTGCAGATTCGCCTTGGTTGAGCTGAGCGCGGTGGAATCCTGGATTATATTCAATGCGTAGAAAACGCAACCCATTATAACCGTTAAAAGGATGATTGAAAATAGAACTTCTGTTAAGGTGTATCCATTCGGATTATTGCGCAAAACATGTGGCAATCGAAATGTTTTTGACACGTTCTGTTTCCTGCCAGTTTATGTTTACGGTTATCGTGCTTATTGTTGCTCCTATGTTTTTATCCAGTGTCACGGTCTCGTTATTTAAATTGTTAAAGGTCGGAGGGGTATAGGTAGACAAATTAGCGTAATTAATAGTTTTCATTTCTTCTAAAACATACTGCGCGTCGTTTGCCGCGCAAACAAGATTCCTGCTGGAGTCTATGAGCAGGATTCCATTTAATATCGCCAAAAGGAAAGGAATAATAGCAATGGTTAATACCGCTACCGCCATCATTATCTCTATTAAAGAAAATGCCTTTTTGTTCAACGTTATTTTTATCATTATAGCTAAAGTTTAGCATAAATTACCCCTCGCACAAGGAAAATTTTATAGTAAGGTCAATAAAAAATGGGATATTGACTTTTCTTGTTTAAGAAGATATGATATAAGATGAGAGAAGAAAATCAAATTAGGGGGCTATTGGTGAGATTCAAGGAAAATACAGGTTCAACGGGTTTCTTGGTGTTAATTTGTATGTTGTTGATTGTGGTTATTCTTGAATTAGCCCGCATTATCTCTCAGGTTAATGTGATTATCTCAAAGGTTAACAACGTAGAGCGCTTCATCTATAAACTTGAAATCGAGCATGGGCTGCGTTATTAATCCTTCTCTTTTCCTAAAACTCCCTCCGTATCGGAATATCTGTTTATATTACTTTTATGATAGCTATCGCAGTAAGGATAAATACGCCTGCCTCTATGAGGATGGTAGAAAGCGCGGCGCCCAAGTATGAGAATAAGTATATAGAAAGAAATATCAGCGGCATACCTATCAAGGCCGCGGTAAGATGGATGCGCGAATAAATATCGGTCTTGCCGCAGACAAGCAGATATTGCACCTTGAAGATATTGGCGTTGATAAAGAGAACGGAAATAAGCAGGAGCTGGAGAGTGGAAATAACTATCGGCGTTCTCACGCCGCACATCCATCCGCTTAATAATGGGGCAAGGAGTGAAAAAACAGGAAGCGCTATTGCGCAGACTATCAGGGTTGAGCGCTGGAGTTTCTGCATTATCCAGGCAGCGCGTTTTCGGTTACGGTCGTAAATTTTGTTTATACGCGGATATATTGCTTGGGAGAATGATAGTATAGGGAATGTTTGGATGGTATAGACGATGCGTTCGGCAATAGCGTAGTAGCCGGTGATTAAGTTATTGGTCAAAAGGCCCACGGCAAATATGCGACTGGCAGTGTAGGCGTTTATGGCCACGATAGAGATAAAAACATTCCATCCGGATTTTAACTGCGCCTTGATATCCGCGCAGCTCTGGCGCACAAACTTAATATCAAATCTCCGGAATACAATTAAAATCCCGGCTACTCCGCTACCTACCATCGCCAAGGAGTTAATTAGGGGGACAAGCAGATAATCCGCGGGTTTCTTGATAAAAATAACCACGCAGAATACCGCTAATATGCCGGAGAATATATTTATATTAGAGACATATTTCATCTTTTCTGTGCCTTGGAAGAACCAGACCGGAAAAAGGGCATTGCCGATAACCGCGCCGAAACTTAACAGATAAACTAAGTAGTCTTGCCTAAATCTTGGGATGAAACAGATTGTCGCCAGTAGTGTTAAGAAGCCTGCTATCGTCAAGATTATCCTCGTTATTATTACCGATGAGAAAATATAAGAGAGTTTGTTTTTATCTTGCCGGCAGAGAGATATCTCTCTTGTGGCAGAGACGCTAAAGCCGTAATCCGTAAGAATCAAGAGGTATTGCGTAAAGGCCTGGGCAAAGACAATCAAACCCAGTCTTTCCGGCCCGATTACCCTTATCAGATACGGAAGGATAGCGATAGGTATAAGATAGGTTATTCCCTGAAGCGCAGAGAGCGAAAAGAAATTCTCCAGAACAATCTTTTTATCTTGGGCAGTGATAATCTTATAACTTTTCCTGACGATTCTACGCACAGTCCTTTAATTTACACTTTAAATTTATATTAGTCAATACGAAACTCAAAATCCCTTGCAAAAGGCAGATGGCTGTGGTAAGTTAAAAAAACTATGAAGAGGTTATGGAGTTTTACCGGTAACAACGCTACCTTTATTTATAACTCGGCAGCTAAAATCAAGAGTTTGTATTTTCCGCTTTGTAACGAACGGATTATGTCTTCTGTTTCTCCTGACTTGCACGGAGATATAAAGACAGGTAATGACGCCTTCCTTATGGCTCCGGTATCGCGTATCGACCTCGTAAACCTGAAGTCCTTTCGTAATTTCTGGATATATATAAATGAAAAAAATATCTGGTCCTGTTGTAGCGAAGGCTCTTTTCAGCTGGAGGCGGGCATGCTCTGGCATAAGGTGAGCCGGCAGAATAAAAAAATCGGAATATCTGCAGATGTCCTTTCTTTTATACCTTCCAGTGGAGAGCCGGTTGAGATAATGCGGGTTACTCTTAAGAATATCTCAAGAATGAGCCTGACATTTGTGCCTATTGTCGCTATCCCTATGTATTGTCGGGGCGCAAATAACCTGCGCGACCATCGGCATGTAACTTCACTTCTACAAAGAATTACCCTTGATAAATACGGGGTGATAGCGCATCCGACTCTGGCTTTTGACGAGGCAGGGCATAATCCCAATAAATATTTTTATTTTGTATTGGGATGGAGCGACAAAGGCAATCCGCCGCAGCACATTTATCCGACTCAGGATAGTTTTTGCGGAGATTCGGGAGACCTGGAGCATCCCGAGGCGGTATTCGCTAATAAACTGCCTGCTGGAGAACAGATACAAGGCAGGGAGCCGATGGCTGCCTTGCGTTTTGCCCGGGTTAATTTAAAGCCGCAGGCAATCCGCACATATACGATTATAATGGGTATCACCGAAAACCGGAAAGAAATCTCGGCTTGCTTAAATAAGTTTAAAAAGAAAGGTGCCGTAAGAAATAGTTTTTTAATAATGCAGGATTTTTGGGAGAAAAAAGCCAATACTTTTGCTCTTAATACTCAGGAGAAGGATTTTGACAATTGGTTTCGCTGGGTAAGTATCCAGCCGATACTGCGCAGGATATTCGGGTGCTCTTTTTTGCCGGATTTTGATTATGGGAAAGGAGGCAGAGGATGGCGGGATTTATGGCAAGATGCTCTTGGCTTAATCTTGCAAGAACCTAAAGCTGTGCGGCCGCTGCTTCTTAATAATTTCTCTGGGGTGCGCATTGACGGTTCAAATGCTACCATCATCGGTAAAAAAACAGGGGAATTTATCTCTGACCGCAACAATATTCCCAGAACCTGGATGGACCACGGTATCTGGCCGCTTTTAACCTTGGATTTATACCTGAACGAAACCGGCGATTACGATATTTTATTTGAAGAGGCACCCTATTTTCGCGACCATCTGCTTTGTCGCGCCCGTCAGTGCGATAGAGAGTGGAATCCTGCCTATGGCTATCGCTTAACAACCGCAGCTGGCAACATTTACAGAGGGACAATACTGGAACATCTGTTGGTGCAGAATCTGATACAATTTTTTAATGTAGGCAGGCATAACCATATTCGGCTTGAGGGCGCAGACTGGAACGACGGCTTGGATATGGCTAAAGAAAATGGCGAGAGCGTGGCGTTTACCAGTATGTACGCCCAGAACTTGAACAATCTGGCTCAGCTCTTAGGGAAATTAAATCAGCCGCAACTAACTGTCTTTGCAGAATTTTTATTGTTGCTTAGAAAGATAGACTATAATAGCGCGCTGCAGAAACAAAGATTGTTGGAGGAGTATTTTAGGAGGACAAAATTTTGCCTTAGCGGAAAAAAGAGATATGTTAAAACCCAGACGCTTATCCGGGATTTGCAGGGTAAAGCCAGTTGGATAATACAGCATATAAGAGAAAAAGAGTGGCTTAGGGAGGGATTCTTTAACGGTTATTATGACAACAAGGGCAGGAGGGTAGAAGGAAGACAAAATGGCGTTATGCGCATCTGTCTGGCCTCGCAGGTGTTTCCTGTAATGAGCGGGACCGCTACTGATGCGCAGGTAAAGAGAATCATAGAATCCGTCGCTAAATACCTCTGGGATAAGAACCTTAAAGGTTATCATTTAAACAGCGATTTCCGGCAAGAGCAACATAATCTCGGACGGGCATTTTCTTTTGTTTACGGCGACAAGGAGAACGGCGCTTTCTTTAACCATATGACCGTAATGTTTGCCTACGCCTTGTATAAACGCGGTTTTGTGAAAGAGGCTTGGCAGGCGCTTTCTTCTATTTACAATATGGCAATGGCGCAGGATAAGAGCAAGATTTATCCCTGTATCCCGGAGTATTTTAATGCTGAAGGCAGAGGCATGTATTCCTATTTAACCGGCTCTGCCAGCTGGTTTGTTTTAACTTTGCTTACTCAGGTTTTCGGGGTAAGGGGAAAAGATGGCGCTCTATTGATAGAACCGAAGTTAACGCGGGAGCAATTTAACTATTCTCGGGATATCGGCATAACTAAGATATTTTGTAACCGTAGGATACGCATTAATTTCTCTAATCCGCACTTACTTGACTACGGTAAATATAAAATTATCAAAGCCACATTAGATTCCGAACAACTGACAGTAAATAACCCATCATTCATATTAATCTCCCGCCGTCTAATCCAGAGGTTTCCTCCTGCCAAAGAAATACTTCTGGATGTTGTCCTAGGTTAATTCTGAAATTACGGAAAGCATTTTTATTGCCAAAGGTCCTATTTTTGCTATAATAAGAATTCCCTGAAAGGAGAACCCATGATTGAACGTTACAGTCTTCCGGAAATCTCCAGAATCTGGAGCGATGAGTTCAAGTTTAACACAATGCTGGCTATTGAAATGCTCGTCTTAGAGGCGCTGGCTAAACTCAATAAAATCCCATCTTCCGCCGTAGAAAGAATTAAAAAGAAAGCCAGATTTAGTCTTAAAGAGATTAAAAAAATAGAAGAAAAAACTCAACATGATGTGGTGGCCTTTGTGCATAATGTAGCCCAATATATTGGGCAGGACGCCAAATATCTGCATATGGGCTTAACTTCTTCTGATATCTTGGATACTACGCTGGGTGTCCAGTTAAAAGCCGCCTCGGTAATACTGGAGCAGGATTTAGCTAAACTGCTGAAGGTTCTTGCGCTTAGTGCCAAGAAACACAAGGATATGGTTTGCATCGGCAGAACGCATGGGATTCATGCCGAACCTACGACATTTGGACTTAAGTTAGCGCTTTGGTACGAAGAGACCAAACGCAACCTTGCGCGCATAAGACTGGCGAAAGAAGAGGTATCTGTCGGCAAGATATCCGGGGCAGTTGGCACTTACGCCAATATCGAACCTTACGTAGAAGAATACGTTTGCAGAAAATTAGGACTTAAGCCAGCCAAGATATCTACCCAGATAATTCAAAGAGATATTTACGCTGTTTTTATGTCGGGATTAGCGATTACCGCCTCAAGTCTGGAAAAATTCGCTACTGAGATAAGGCATCTGCAGAGAACAGAGGTTTTGGAGGCAGAGGAGCCGTTTGGCAGAGGGCAAAAGGGTTCATCCGCTATGCCGCATAAACGCAATCCCGTGATTTGCGAACGCATCTGCGGTTTAAGCAGAATTCTGCGCGCCAACGCATTAGCTGCTATGGAAAATATCTCCTTATGGCATGAACGCGACATCTCGCACTCCTCGGTGGAAAGAATAATCCTTCCTGATTCTACCATTGCCCTAGATTATATGTTGCATAAATTTATTGAAGTCGCAGAGGGTCTGAAGGTTTATCCGGATAATATGCTGGAGAATCTTGTGCGCACGCGCGGCCTGATATTCTCTCAACGGGTATTACTTGCCCTTATGGAAAAGGGGCTGAGGCGCCAGAAGGCCTATGACATAGTGCAACGGATAGCTATGAAGAGCTGGCAGGAGAAGAGCGATTTTAAGGATAATCTTATTCGCGACAAAGATATTTCGCGCTATCTAAGCAAAAAGGAGTTAGATGATATCTTTGACCTGGACTATTACCTGCGCAATGTGCATAAGATTTTTTGCAGATTAAGTCTGTAGTTTAAGTTACCCGCCACATCCGCTAACAATTTACCATGTTTTACAAAATTGAAATTAAAGACAAACCCGGAACCTTTGACGTTGTGGGAGACACTGTCAAAAAGGATATTTTTGACTTAGGTATTACTGCGGTTAAAGAGGTGCGTT
>JAMWCI010000073.1 GCA_023818655.1 Candidatus Omnitrophota bacterium | reverse complement strand
GCAAAGACATCCCTATGGTTTCAGTAATACAAGCCATAGTATTTGCGGTGTATAAACCCTGACATGAACCTGCCCCGGGACAGGACTCCATCTCCAGACAGCTTAATTCTTCGGAAGATATCTCTCCTTTTTTTGCCCGCGCCAGCGCCTCATAGGTATCATGTACAAAGGCAAGTTTGCTCTTGCGGAACCTTCCGGAAAGCATAGGCCCGGCAGTAACGATAATCGCCGGGATATTCAAACGCGCTACCCCCATCAACATCCCGGGAGTAATCTTATCGCAGTTAGTAAGACAGACAATGCCATCCAGACTATGGGCATTACAAACTGTCTCGATGGTATCGGCAACGATTTCGCGCAGGGCCAATGGATAGCACATCCCTAAATGCCCCATGGCAATCCCATCACAAATCCCCGGCACCCCGAAGAAAAACGGCACTCCGCCAGCGTAACAGATTCCGCGCTCTATAAAACGTTCTAAATCCCGCATCCCAATATGACCCGGGATTAAATCTGTAAAAGAGGTAGCCACTCCTATAAATGGCTTTTTTAAATCCTTTCTGCTAAGTCCTGTGGCATACAAAAGCGCGCGGTGAGGGACCCGCTCGATTCCTTTTTTAATCGTATCTGAACGCATAAAACATCCTCCTCTTTGTAGTCGTATTCATCATTTCCTCAGGCGCACTAATAAATCGCTCATTATTTACCATATCCCTGCGCCCTAATCCGCGCCTTCTCCATCGTGAACAACTTCCTTTCCTGAGGCCTTGCGTTTACGTACGATAACCCGTTTAAGAAGGATATTTTTTTCGATAAGGTCGCGGTTATTTATATTGCTAAGCTGCTTAAAAAGAAAATCAAATTTCTTTTCAATCTCAGCGGCAATAGCAGCGCGGACTTCCTGAGGCAGGCTCGTAATCTCTTTTTTAAAAGGACCCAGCGCCTTTTTGCGCGCCTTATAAAGAAACTGCTCTTCGGTCTCACCTTCTTTTTTTTCAGAGATAGCGTTTACCTTAAGCCATGCGTAAATCCTGTTTTTTAATTCTAGCGGAAAATATTTGCTGTCATAAATCATATTCTGGAATTCCGTAGCCAGATGCACCTCCGCGCAATTACACTCGGTGAATTTATGGAATGCCTCAGGCGGCAAGGTGGATGCGCCATGCTGCACGGCGCCAGCCAGGCCGTATTCCTTACGCGCAATATCAGAAAGTGTCTTTAAGGTATTGAAATCCAGTTTAACCTGAGCAATAGAGCCATCGGGCAAAACCACTCCACCATGCGAAGTGCCTGTCTGCACGGAAATTTTGGAGATGCCGATTAATCCCTTTCTTAACCTTTCCCTGTATCCTGTCATAAAGGCGCGCAGATCTTCCGGAGTGGAATTCTGCTGGCCTACCTCTCCGATTTCACCGCCTACAGACACCGTTATCCCGCGCGGCTCAATCCGTCTAATGAATTGTGTCAACTTTGCGCAAACCTCGTAGTTATCCTTCTGTTGCTTTTTAATATCAGGTTGAGACAAATCTACGATGGTGGAAGAATCAATGTCAATATTGTAAAATCCGGCGGAGATGGCATCGGCGATTAGCTCCTGCAATCCCTCTAATTCCTTTTCGGGATTTTCCCGGTACTTCTTGGCATTAACCTGGGTGTGGTCTGCCTGGATAAAAACCGGTCCTTGCCAGTTTTCTTTTATGGCTGCCGCCAGGATAACCGCAGAGTACTCTATAGGAGGCTGGGCAGTATAACCCATCTCGGATTTAGCAATCTCAAAGATAAATGCGCCTGAATTATTGTTTTTGGCAACCCGGAAGATTGCGCGGGCTAAATCATAACTCATGCTCCGTAGATTAATCGCTGGAACAGTAAAACCGCCAAACTCTTCTCTTCCCCGCGCCATATAAAGCTCGTGTATACTTGAAGGATAAATCCCTTTTTTATAGGCGATGTCGCTTATTCTTTTGGCCAATCTCCTTTTATTAGCAATATCGTCATTCATGATTAATTCAAAAACAACCTTCTCGATATCCAACGGTTTCCTGCCCATCTCTGCCTACTCCCTCCTAAGTTAATTTTCTAATCAGATTGTAGATGCTATCTACTTCCCAAATCTTCTTTTTAATCGCCTCTTCTAGGTCTATAGATATAATTTTGCCATTATTTAACCCCACTGCTTTGCCGCACTGGCCTTCTAAGAGAAGATTTGTCGCTTCATACCCAAGGCGCAAAGCCATATCTCTGCTAAATGCCGTAGGCCTGCCTCCTCTTTGAATATGCCCAAGCACAACTGCTCTAGTCTCCAAAGTGGTTATCTCGGTAATTTTGCGCGAGACCTCCTCAGCCCTTCCAGCTCCTTCGGCGACAACAATAATCCAGCTTGCCTTTCCGCGAATACTTCCTTCTACTATCCGATGACACATCTGCTGACAGTCAAACTTCTTTTCTGGTATAATTACATCTTCGCATCCGCCGGCCAAGGCTACCTGCAGCGCAATATATCCGGATTCCCTGCCCATTACTTCTACTACAAAAATCCTTTCCATAGAGGTAGCTGTATCCCGGATATTATCAATGGCTGTCAACGCCGTATTTATCGCCGTATCTACGCCAATCGTAGTGTCAAAACCATTTATGTCGTTATCTATAGAAGCCGGTATCCCTACACAGGCAACGCCATATTGTTTATAAAATTCGTGCGCGCCGGCAAAACTGCCGTTTCCTCCAATCACAATTATTCCTTCGATATTATATTTCTTTAAAGTGGCTGCCGCCCTATCCATCCCCTCCTTGGTGCGGAACTCCGGACAGCGCTGGGTCTTCAGGATTGTGCCTCCCTGATTGATAATCCCTGAAACAGACCGATGACTAAGAGGTTTTAACTCCTCGTTAATCAACCCCCACCAACCGCGGAAGACCCCCATTACTTCAACTTTTGTATCTATGGCAGTGCGCACCACTGCCCTGATAGCCGCGTTCATCCCCGGCGCGTCTCCTCCGGTAGTTAAAACCGCAATTTTTTTTATCGCCATTGTTATATCCGTTTTAGAAACGTAAAATAATAAGCGTTTTTTACGTCTTTGTTCTAAATAGAGCCGAAATTCTTTTAACTGCTTTTATTATCACCAACAATGATAACTATAAAGATAAATAATTTAAGTAATCCCTGCAATTGTTTAAATGCCTTCACAAAATTTAGCGATACCCATGGACTTTCATTTTCAGTAACCAGAAGCTTTGAGAAAGTATAGCGCTTGCCTTCTTTGGGAATATCAATCTTTATCGGTAACGCCCCTGCTGCCTGAGAAAAACGAACAACATCCTCTTTAAGCTCTTCTAAGCTAGCAGCTTGAGAAGGGATTATTTGCCGCCCCTCCGAAGCATTACCCCCCATCTTTCTGCGTCTATACCCATCAGTTAATCCTCTCGCTGCATCTGTCATAGTTGTCTGTTTTACATTCCCGCCGAAATTAAAATAAATAAAATCTTGCGGCAGATAAAGCGACCAGTTTAAGCTGCTTGTCGGGATATCGGTTTTTGGCAGGATTAATTTCAGACCTCCCACCCAACCCATTCCATGGGCTTTGCTTAAATAAACAATCTCTACGGGAAACTGAGTTAGGTTCTCTCCGCTAAAACTGGATTTTTCCAAAGGAATAAGTATAGTTCCGTTTTTATCTTTAGCGGGTTTGACAGGTTTGCCCGCCACAAACGCGCTCCATAACTTTGTATCTTTAGGCAATATCAAATGCACAAACTGCTTGACATTATTCCTTACCTGATAAACTGCCCTGGTAAGTATCTTGCCTTCCTCCGTCTGCAGACTCACATACTCCGCAGAGTCAATCGCAGTAATTAACACCGGCAACTCCTCATGCTTGGCCACTTCCACTATAGCTGTGGCATTATCGATTTTATTTACCGCAAGCTCCACGTTTGTGGATTCCGCCAAGCCAAAGAAACCTTTCTCCCTTTCTACCCCTACCACTTTCACCGCAGGTATCTCTGCCACTACCGAGCCATCACCAATTTTTCTCTCGTAACTTACATTCAAGGCATAGTTTCCTTTTACCCCAAAATTGAGGTAAACATCCAAATATTGCGTCCCGTTTTCCTTTAAGGTTTTCCAATCCAGCGCAGGGCATCCCCATTGACATCCAAGATGCTTACATCTTCAGGCAGCGCCAAGCGCATATTGGAGATTTCGGATTACAGCACGTTGTAATTAATACTAGCGGAACACCTGATAAGCCCCTCTCCAATAGCCGCATAGGTGGCGGTATCTGCGTAAACCTTGGGCTCTAATTTAACCGAGGCAATCTTTTCCTTTATTACTGCCTTGGTCCAACGTACGGCAATGGAATTGGTATTAGGCATCACTGCCCAAGCCACAGTCGTATTACCTTCCTTCCTAGTTTCCACTTTGATTGCCGGCTCCACAAAGATATCCACATCTGTTTCGGGTATAACAAACTCAAATTTCGAAATCGGCGATGTGATTACCTCAAAGCTAAAACTTCCCGGACCGCCTTTGCGTTCACGGTTAGCCTTAACCAAAAATTCTATCTCTTGTATCTGCCGGGCTTATCAACTACTAAATAATAACTCCCACCCTCCATGGTTATATATGATGTCCCGCGATTTAAAGTCGAGTCTATAAGACCGACTTTACTACTTACCAAAGGTATCTGATCAGACCTTTCCCAAAAACCTCAAAAATGGCTCTGCCTTTGATGGTAGCTACATCCTCATCCAACTCTGCCTTGTATTCTGTCTTATAGATAGCATAAGAGGAGAGTATTGGTTGAGGAAAACATCTTCTGTAAGACTTCTGTTCAGAAGATTCCTTTTCTTTTGGGTATGCACCTTCTGAGAGCGTTAAATCTTTTTCTGCCACAACTCGTTTAGCGCTTTCCTGACTACCCGCGCCAGCAAGGTATTGGTTAAAGCAGGTCCCTGATATTCCTGCCTGTGCGCATTCACCTAAACTGTAATCATACTGGATATTGCTTTGGCTATTCACGCTGAGTTTATTTTGAAGCTTCTCTTTAAGTCCTCCGGCAAATAAAGGAGCGGGTAAAATTACCGCAAGAAGAGTAGCAGTAAAAATAAAACCTGTTTTTCTCTGCATCAGGCACCTCCTATTTTATTGCCTTTCTCAAGCTCTGCCAAATACGCAATCATCCTTTGCAGCTCATTTTTAATCTCCCTTACCTTTAAAACCGACCTTATACGCAGGAGGAGATCAGTCTTATCTATGGGTTTATTGATGAAATCCGTTGCGCCTGCGCTCAGGCTGTTTTCTTTTTCACTGGGGTAAGCGGTAACCATAAGAATAGGTATATCCTTTGTGCCTTCATCCTTTCTTAGGGCTTGACAAACCTCTATACCGTTAAGCCCTGGCATAAAATAATCCAAAATCGCCAAATCCGGTTTCTGCGCCTTAATTAATCCCAGAGCCTCAGCTCCATCTTTTGCGATAATCACGCTGTAGCCTTCCTTGGAGAGGATATCCTCTATATACTTTTGCACATCATAGTCATCATCCGCATAAAGTATCCTTTCCATATCCCAGCCTCCTTTTGGTTATCACGTTCCCATTTCCCAGCTGGCTAAATATCTCCTCTGCCTCTTTGTCAAAGTATCTATCTTAACGCCCAGTGATTTTAATTTTAGTCTTGCGATATCGCGGTCTATATTCTCAGGCACCTTATAGACCTGAGGCGTCAACTTTTTATAATTAAGTCTAATGTACTCTACAGACAGCGCTTGATTTGCAAAAGACATATCCATCACCTGCGCAGGGTGCCCCTCTGCAGCTGCCAAGTTTATCAGACGACCTTCGCTTAACAGATAGATTCTCCTGCCGTCCTTAAACGTATATTCCTCCACAGAATCGCGGATTAATCTTCTTTTGCAGGATAACCCTCTTAAGCCGACAATATCTATTTCCACATTAAAATGTCCGGCATTAGCGATAATTGCGCCGTCCCTCATTATCTTAAAGTGCTCCTTACGGATTACCTCTGTATCGCCAGTTACCGTAACAAAAACATCTCCCTTATATGCCGCTTCTTTTATCGGCAGCACAGAAAATCCGTCCATCTTTGCCTCCAGCGCCCGCAGGGGGTCTGTTTCTACCACAATAACATTTGCGCCCATGCCTTTAGCGCGGTTAGCTACGCCTTTACCGCACCAGCCGTAACCGCAAACCACGAAATTTGCTCCGGCAAGCAGCTTATTGGTGGCGCGGATTATTCCGTCCACAGTAGACTGACCTGTACCGTAACGATTGTCAAAAAGGTGTTTTGTCTGAGCGTCATTTACCGCAATAATCGGATAACGTAATTTTCCTTCGTTTGCCAAAGCCCTTAACCTGATTACGCCAGTAGTTGTTTCTTCGGTGCCTCCGAGAATATTGGTATGCGCCTTAGAGTTACGGTGATGAATAGTGCTGACTAAGTCCGCTCCGTCATCCATCGTTATATCGGGTTTAGCCGCCAATACGGATTTTATGTGCCGGTAATATGTCCTTGTGTCCTCGCCTCTAATCGCAAAAACAGGTATCTTTAATTTCCTTACAAGACTTGCAGCTACATCATCTTGTGTAGAAAGAGGATTAGAGGCGCAAAGAAACACTGAGGCCCCTGCTTTTTTTAATGCCTCCATTAAAACCGCGGTCTCCGTAGTTACATGCAGGCAAGCGGCAATTTTAATCTCCCGAAGAGTTCTTTCCTTGGCAAATCTCTGTACAATTAGCCCTAATACCGGCATATTATTCCGCGCCCATTCAATGCGCAGCGCCCCTTTTTCTGCTAACCTGATATCTTTGATTTCATAATTCATCTTGGCTCCTTGATATTGCAGTTGTTATAAACACTGCGCATACTTTTTTAACTTTGCCGCCTTCCCGGTGTCTTCCCAACTAAAATCAGATTCAAGCCTGCCAAAATGTCCGTAACAGGCCGTCTTTTTATATATGGGCCGCAGCAGGTCTAATGATTTAATCATACCTTGCGGGGTAAGCTCAAAATTTTCCCGGATAAGCTTTACTAGGGCTGTCTCCGGCAGTTTTCCAGTGCCAAAAGTATCCACCATAATTGCCAGCGGCTCTGCCCTTCCTATTACATAGGCAAGATGAAATACTCAATTATCCGCCATACCCGCAGCTACGATATTTTTGGCGATATAGCGGCACATATAAGCTCCGGAACGGTCAACTTTAGTAGGGTCCTTGCCTGAAAAAGCGCCTCCTCCCGAAGCAACCACCCCGCCATAGGTATCCACCACTATTTTTCTTCCGGTCATACCTGTATCTGACTGAGGCCCACCGATAACAAATTTTCCCGTTTCATTTACAAAGTATTTTGTGTTTTTATCAATATATTCTTTTAATACCGGTTTAGCAATTACCTCAATCATTTCTTGACGTGCTTTTTTAGTAATATTTCTACCACTAGTATCTAAAATCTCTTCTGT
>JAMWCI010000072.1 GCA_023818655.1 Candidatus Omnitrophota bacterium | reverse complement strand
AGTACAAATACCAGAGATATCGCGACAATCAACCGATGGTTAAAACTTGACCTTTCGCCGGTTAGTGCCTGGAATTACAGTCTTAATAATACGTTGGCAATAGCTACCCGCGCAGATAACTCCCGCTCCTGGAGTTGCGAGTATAGCAGCGCTGCAGAGCCCACCTGCGCAAACGAGGCAGGTGCCGGGGTAAAATGCCCCTGATTAGTTACGGTTGCAGACAAGAAAAAAGGAGGAGCTGTGGAAAAAGGTTTTACGCTCTTGGAACTCATCGTAGTGGTTATTGTAATTGGTATCTTGGCAATGGTTGCCTTGCCTAGGTTTATCCGGGTAGCGGAAAGGGCAAGATGCGCAGAAGGGAAGTTAATTCTTGGCGCCATACGTAGCGCGCAATTCAGGTATTATACGGAACACGGGAGGTATACCAACAATAGCGATGACTTGGACGTGAATTTTTCTACCCTACGGTATTTTGAGGGTCTTGAGGCTTATAATGGAACTCCTGGTGTTGACAATATGCTTGGTTTCATAAGACGTTCGGGCAGTTATGTTTTGAGAATTGCGGTGAATGGCACGATTAGTTGTGCTGAGCTTTCCCTGCCTGATTATACCTGTACAGACGCGGGATTCTAACCCTAATTTTAAAGGGTAGATGAATAAGGCGCTTACCCTGATTGAGTTAATGATGGTGGTGGTAGTAGTGGGTATCGTGGCTACTATTGCCTATCCCTTCTACACCACCGCCAAAGAAAGAGCTTTAGACAAAGAGGCAATCGCCAACCTTAAACTCATACAAAAAGCAGAAAAAATCTTTAGAATGGATACAGGCAATTATTATCCTTCCTCAGGTACTATTACCGAGATAACGGCAATCAATGCCAACCTTAGCTTGGATATACCGTCAGGCGCAAACAGAAATTGGAATTACAGTCTTAATAATACGTTGGCAATAGCTACCCGCGCAGATAACTCCCGCTCCTGGAGTTGCGAGTATAGCAGCGCTGCAGAGCCCACCTGCGCAAACGAGGCAGGCGCCGGGGTAAAATGTCCCTGATTAGTTATTGGCTACCACACAGAATTTTTTATCCTTAATATAAGGTGTATGAAAAAAAACGTTCTTCTCTATACAAAAAAAAGAGGGGTCACTCTGCTTGAGGTGATAGTTTCAGCGTTACTTCTTGCTGTAATTATGCTTGGTTTAGCCGCGGTATTTTTTTCCGCAAGAAGGCATCTTAGCCGTTCAGAAATGTGGATGACAGACGCGGAGTTAGGAAGGTATTTTCTAGAGCCGTTACAGATGCAGGTAAGGGCTGACCAATGGAGAAGCAATTGCATAAGTAATAGCAATTACTGCGTTAACCAGACGTTAACGATGGATACCAGAAATTATTCTCTCAATTATGTAGATGTGGCGGTGGATGCTAATATTGGCGGTATAGATACGAACCTTACGCGGGTAAAAGTGAATATTACCTGCACTAATTGCAACTGGTCGTTCTAATCTCTATGCAGAAGATTCAATCCGGAATTAGTCTTATTGAGATGCTGGTGACGCTGGTTCTTTTGTCTATATTAGTTTTGGGGGTAAGCAGCATCGATGTTTTTAGCCACTATCATCTTTTTACTGCCGACCGTCGCGCAAAGTTGCAGAACGAAGTTTCTTATCTGCTTGAGCATATGGCCAAGAATTTGCTTCTGGCAATAGGCAATCCTGCCTTAGGAGAGAGCGTAGTGGATACAAGCAGTCCTGTTTCCGGCTACAGCAGCGCCTTGCATGTGTATGTAGACGCCAATGCCAGTGGAAGTCGCGATACGGACGATTACTGGGTAGCTTACGGTTTTAATAACAGCGTAGGAGCGGTAAGATACTGTGGAAATTGTAGCGGCAATCCCTGTACGACCTGTAACATAGAATGGGAAAACATATCAACCAGGATCTCTAGTTGTAGCTGGAATTACGACACCTCAGCTAATTATATTAATGTTACGGTAGTTAGTTGTTGGGATCTGACACAGGCTAAATATCCCTGTAATACCTCTAATAACCCGCAGATTACGATGAATTCTACGATAAAATTGCCCTCTGTAGCCACGAATTAATCCGCTATTTGCCTTTTTCAACATTCTTCACAAGGGAATTATGCGTTGTTTTCAGGTTGCGTCTTTTTAGAGGGTTAAGCTTTCTTTGGCTGGCTTAGGCCAACTATGTTTACTTGCCAGCTATACGTCTGAAGTATCCGCGCGACATCATTTCGTATAATTAGATTAGATGTAACGTATCGGTTCATATTTTACAGTAGTCAGTAAATTTTCTTGTCAAAAAGTAAAAATATGATAAATTAAATAAGATGAAAAATAAGACCGTCTTTTTTGTCTGGCTGGGATTGGTGTTGTTTGTCAATATTTATTTCCGCCTGTTCCCTGCCTATCTACCCCGCCTTAAAGAAGAGGCCGCAGACAGAGTAGAGGCGCAGATATACCAACAGGCAACCGCAGAGATTGATAAGAGATTTGCGCATTTTTCTCCTCTGGCCAAAGACGAATTATTGCGGATATACATAGCCGACTTTAAAAAGAAGAACGCTCGGACAATTAAAGAAGATATTGACAACGAATATAAAAAACTAAAGGCGCAATATCAGGATGAGTCCGGGCAGACTTTTATTATGGAGCTGGATTGCTGGAATTGGGCGCGCTATGTAGAGAATATCCTGCTTCACGGTTATCCCGGAGACCTAAAACGCGACGGCCAGCAGATGGATATGCTGATGTGGGCGCCTATTGGCCAGTCGATGAGCTGGAATCATTTTCTTTATTACATCTCGGCATATCTTTATAAGATTTTTGTTATATTTAAGAATATTCCTCTATTCACATTTCTTTTTTACCTGCCGCTTTTGTTTTTAGCTATTTTCATAGTTATTTTGTTTTTGTTTTGTTACCGCTGGGGATTGATTGCATCAATAACCACATCCATATTTGTCGGACTTTCCCCTATTTTTATCAACCGTAGTTGCGCCGGATGGTTTGATACTGATGTCTTAAATCTAATATTACCCCTGTCTATTGTTTGGACATATCTTAAGGTAGTTGAGGCAGGGGATTCCAAAGAGAAAGTCCTTTGGCTTATTTTTTCTTCTTCGCTGGTAGGATTATTTTGTTTTACGTGGCAGCAGTGGTGGTTTATATTTCTGGTGATTGTGATTTATGAGATGTATTCCATACTTAATGCCCGTCTTATCGCGATAAAAACAGACAATAGCGCTATGCTAGATTCATTGCAACAACACGTCGCAAATCTGGTTTTATTTTCTTTATTAAGTCTCTGTTGGGTAATTATCTTTTGCGGTCCGGAGCCGATATGGTTGGTATTTTCCCAGATTAAGAGTGCGTTTTTCTTAACCAAGCCTATTACTGCTTCGCCTTGGCCGAATGTTTATTCCACAGTAGCGGAATTGCGCCAGCCGGAATTCCGACATCTTAGTTATCAGGTAGGAGGGGTTATTCTTTATCTTCTTTCTTTTATCTCTGTGATTATATTGTATTTACGGCAGGCATTTACGCGGCATTATAAGGGGTTCTCTGCGGAGGCGATAAATATACTTATCTTTTGGTTTATAGCCACATTTTTTGCTTCTTTGCATGCTGTGCGTCTTACAATGTTTATGATTCTTCCGATGGGTATATGCCTTGGTTGGCTACTGAGCGATATTTACAGCTATATCGTAACTTGGAAGAAGCGGTTATTAGAGTGTCTCTTTACTATCGCGATATCCGCGATGTTGGTCGTTATCTTGAAGAATGGTTTTCATACCGCATATAATATTTTTCCCCTGTTGGATGAGGGTTGGTATAAAACTTTAATTTATATCAGAAAGAATACGTCTGCGCAGGCTATTTTAAATTCATGGTGGGATTTTGGCGACTGGTTCAAGACGATAGCGCGACGTCGGACTATCTTTGATGGTCAGAGTCAGAATACCCCCCAGGCCTATTGGATGGCTAATGTCCTTTTGGCTGATAACGAGAGGCAGGCCTTGGCAATCCTGAGGATGTTGAATAACGGAGGCAACAGGGCTTTTGAGATAATAGAAGCTGATCTAAAGGATTCTTTCAGGGCGATGGTTTTATTAAAGAGGATACTTGCTTTGAATAAAGAAGAGGCAAAGACGTTATTATCCGCATATCTGCCCTTTCAGGATGCAGAGGAGGTAATTAGGATTATCTTTGAGCGTCCTGCCCCGGCTTATTTTATAGTAGACCCGAATATGCAGCATACGATTCAACCGATATCTTTTTTGGGCAATTGGGATTTTTTGAAGGTATATGTGGCAAATAATCTTTATAAAATAAACAAGGAAAAGATTATTGCAGGGCTTGTCAATCTTGACTTGAGGCCAGAGGATGCCGAGCGCCTCTATCTGGAGGCGGCAGTGCTTCCTTCAAGCGAACTGGACGACTGGGTTACCAATCCTTTGAGATTATACGGTGATTTAAGCGGCGGAGAAAAGAAGAATGGCGTAGTCTTGTTTGACAACAAATTCGTTTATAATATAAACGATAACACAGGATACTTCTTTTCCGAAAGGGATGGCAGATATAAAGTGCCTAAAAGTCTCTTTATTTTGGATAAGGGCGCGCTTAAAGAAATCACTCCTTTAAAAAGCGATTCTTCAGCCTGCGCTTTAGTATTTAAAGAGGGTGGCGAATATAAATCCCTCTTGCTTCCTCCTGAGTTGGCAAAGAGTTTATTTGTGCGACTCTATTATTTAAACGGAGAAGGGTTATCGCATTTTAAACCATTTCTGGATATTAGAAATAATGCCGGTCATATCCGGGTTTTTGAAATTATCTGGGATTAGTTTATGGGTAATGATATTGAGGTCTCTGTAGTTTTGCCTTGCTTGAACGAAGAAGAGACTTTGGGAATATGCATCAACAAGATAAAGGATGTATTTGTAAAAGAGAAGATTAGAGGCGAGATAATCGTTGCCGACAACAAATCCATGGACAGATCAGTAGATATTGCTTTGGCAGCAGGGACAAAAGTAGTAATTGAGCCCAAGCGCGGTTACGGAGCGGTTTACCTGCGCGGCCTGCAGGAGGCAAAGGGCAGATACATCGTGATTGCCGACAGCGATGACACATATAATTTTTACGATATACCAAAATTCCTGAGTCTATTGCGCTCAGGGTATGATTTTGTGATTGGTTCCAGGTTTAAGGGAAAGATGAAAAAAGGCGCAATGTCCTGGTCCCATCGCTACATAGGAAATCCTATACTTTCCGGAATGTGCCGTCTTTTCTTTAAGACGCGTCTTTCCGATATCCACTGCGGAATGCGCGCTTTTACGCAGGATGCCTACCATAAGATGCAACTTAAGACGCCGGGTATGGAGTTTGCGACGGAAATGATAGTTTCGGCATTAAGTCACGGTTTAAAAATCAGCGAGATCCCCATAGATTATTTCCCAAGAGCCGGCCGCTCAAAGCTAAAACCTTTCTCAGATGCCTGGCGCCATATAAGATTTATGTTGCTTTACTGTCCGCTCTGGCTTTATATTATACCGGGTTTAGTAGGATTTTGCAGTGGGGTATTTTTATTATTGTTCTTAGCGAGAGGACCGCTTTTATTCTTAGGGCGTTATTGGGAACTTCATCTCATGGTTTTTGCCAGTACCTTGACTATACTTTCTTATCAATTGGTTAGCCTTGGTGTATATGCTCATACTTATGCTATTAGTCAGAAATTATTAAAATATGATCGCATTACGCTTTTTTTTCAGAGAAATTTTAGTCTCGAGAAAGGATTAATCATAGGCGGATTTTTGTTTTTAATTGGATTCGTTATAAATTTATTTATTTTTATTGAATGGTTAAACAGTAATTTTGGGGCATTATACAGAATAAGAGAATCTATTTTAGCAATGACTCTTCTTGTGATAGGTTTACAGACAATTTTTTCTTCATTTTTTATGAGCCTATTATTCTTAAGAATAAAATGAAAAAATATAATAAACAAGATGAAGATCGCTTATGTTTACGATTTAGTTTATCCTTATAGTATTGGTGGGGCTGAGAAGAGATTTTGGGAGTTGGCAAAAAGGTTAGCCTCAAATGGTCACCAGGTTCATATATATGGAATGAAATTATGGCAAGGAAATCATTATTTTATTAAAGATGGAGTTCATGTTCATGGAGTCGGCATAAACTTGAATCGCTATCTAAAAATAGGAATAAGAAATCCATTTCAAATTTTGTTTTTTGTTTTATTTCTTTTGCCGAGATTTTATAGAGAGAAATTTGACATTATTGATTGTAACGCTTTTCCATATATACCGTTTTTCCTAATAAGATTGTTTTCTTTTCTGAGAAATACTCCTTTAGTTACCACTTGGCAAGAGGTATGGGGTAATTATTGGTATGAATACTTAGGCTGCTTTATAGGTTTCGTAGGGTGTTTGATTGAAAGATTAACTATTAGATTATCGGAAAATGTAATTGCGCATACTAAAAGAGTAAAGAACCACCTAATTACTTACGGTTTTAAAGAAGAGAAAATAGAGATAATTCCTAATGGAATCGATTTAAAACTAATAGGGAGCGTATCTATAAATACCGAAAGCAGTGATTTAATATTTGTAGGCAGATTGATAAAGGATAAGCAGGTTGACATGTTAGTTAACGCCCTTTCTTTATTGAAGAGAAAAATAGATGATATAAAATGCATTATTATTGGTGATGGGCCAGAGAAATATAATCTTATTAGTTTAACACAGGAGCTGAGGTTAGAAAATAATGTCATTTTTAAAGATTTCTTTGAGCGCGAAGAAGAGATATTTTCATTTTTAAAGAGCTCAAAGATTTTCGTTCTTCCTTCAGTCAGAGAAGGTTTTGGCATTATTGTTATTGAGGCGATGGCCTGCGGATTGCCTGTAATTGCTGTAGATCACTATTTAAACGCTTCGATAGAGCTTATAAAAGATAATCAAAATGGTTTTATTTGTGAACCAAATGCGAATAGCATTGCAGAAAAAACAATGCAATTATTGACTGATGGTGTCTTAAGAAGCAACTTTGCAAAAAGCGCCCGGGATAATGCTAGGAAGTATGATTGGGATATTGTAACTCAAAAGAATGAAGAATTTTATCTTAAGATAATAAATAAAGACAGGATATAAAAATTCGGGCAGGTAGGTATTGAGACAGGCATTATAGCTAAATATTTTTTGAAGTTTTGCTATTGTGTTTTAAATATACTTCATCTGTTAGAATCAATTAGCTATCGAGATACCGGATTTAAAAATATGATTCTGCGGTTATGTTAATTGACTGTAAGTGTTTTCCGAGAATGGCATGGTGGTTGTCATGAGGATAACCGTTAAAATTTACATTGATTCCAGATAAGAATTTGATTCACAAGGATAAATGAAAATATTACATATTACCAAAAAATACCCTCATACTTTAGGAGGGGATGCAGTTTATGTATTTAATTTGGAAAAGCGACAAGAGAAAAATGGACATAATATATTTA
>JAMWCI010000071.1 GCA_023818655.1 Candidatus Omnitrophota bacterium | reverse complement strand
TTTATGTGGAAACGAGACAGGAAACGCTTCTTGCCTTTGCTAGAAGATTTATCGGTAGCATGCTTTACAATTTCCTAATTAACAGCGGTATTTCGCTAAAAGAAGATTTGGATTACCTCCTGAAGAAAGCGCAAAGATATATTCCTTTAACCTCAGAAAAGATAAACTGTATCTTGAACGCAATTGAAAAAGGAAAAAAGAATAATATTTTTACTGAACTATTATCCCTCTGCGAGTCTCTGCACGAAGAAACCGGAAAGTTTTGCGTTGTAATTATGGACGAGTTTCATAACGTAGAATCGTTTAAAATACGCAACTTATACCAGGAATGGGCAAAGTTGCTTCTGACGCAACGCAACACTATGTATATTATTATAAGCTCAAGAAAATATAAAACCAAAGAATTGCTCGCTAAAGACTTCTTGTTGCTATTTGGAAACTTTGAATTAATGACCGTGGAGCCGTTTGATATAAAGACTAGCGAAAATTATCTGCGCCAGAGTCAGGTAGGGGCAAGGCTCTCTACGCAGATAACTGATTTTATCGTGCATTTTACCGGAGGGAATCCCCTGTATTTAAAAATCATTGCTGATGCCTTATTGAAGTCGGAAAGACCCGACCTCACAGATATACTTCAACACGAATTATTAGATTCCTCAGGGGCATTGAATCAAAGGTTCTCTGGGTATCTTGGTCGCCTGATGAACACAAAGTTCTTTCTTGATTATCTAGCCATACTTTATTCCATAGCTGACGCCAGAAACAAAATTAAGGACATTGCCCAGTCCTTACATAAACAACAGAAAGAAATTATCTGTAGATTAAACTATCTTTTAGAGGAAGATATAATTATGCGTAATGGAGATTT
Organism: Candidatus Omnitrophota bacterium; assembly: GCA_023818655.1. GTDB lineage: Bacteria > Omnitrophota > Gorgyraeia > Gygaellales > Profunditerraquicolaceae > JAMWCI01. Next base: position 6,740 of record JAMWCI010000071.1, on the reverse strand, counting down.
TCTTAAAATAAACGACCGCGTATTCGCTTTTTGGCTTAGATTTGTTTACCATCAGAAACAAAATTCCCTTGCTTTTAGTGAAGATATGCTGAAGGAGAAATTTTGCGCTGGGCTTAAACAGATGATGGATGATTTTTATCAAAATTATCGTAAGCCGCTTACGGAAAGAATGACTGAGTTGCTCAGGCTTTTTGAAGATGAGGTATTGCAGATAGAAAAGAGAAAGATTAAACTCAATCGCTTTCGCGAAATTAAATACCTGGAATTAAACAGATGCGGCTTAAATAATTGTCTTATCGGACGCTCAAGCGAAAGTATATGGATAATAGGCATCAAACCGGAATCAGTTTCTGAGGAAGATGTTATGGAATTTGCCAAAGAATGCAAAAGATACCGTCATAAATCACAGCGTAAAATAATCGTTACCTTGACCGATATAGATACTAATGCCCGACTGCGCGCACTGGAAGAAAAGATATGGACATGGGACCTAAATTCCATCAATCAGATACTTGACTATTTCGCCAAACCGTGGGTAATGATATGAAAATAGGAGTTATTGCTGATACGCATATACCGGATAGGGCAAAAGCCATACCACAGCAAATATTGAACGCCTTTAAAAAGGTAGATATGGTTATACACGCCGGAGACCTTGTTGATATTAAAGTACTGGAAGAGCTAAAGTCTGTATGTAATAACGTAAAGGCCGTATACGGCAATATGGATAATGAAGAGACGCAGAAAATCCTGCCTCAAAAAATAGTGTTTAAAGTCGGCAGTTACAATATCGGGGTAACGCATGGTTTTGGTGCGTCAAATCACTTACTGGAATATATATATAATACTTTTAAAGATGACAAGGTAGATATCGTTATTTTTGGACACGCGCACACTCCTTTTAACAAGAAAATAAATGGCATTCTTTATTTTAATCCAGGAAGTCCAACGGATAAGGTATTTACCCCATATAATTCCTATGGTATAATTGAAATCAATGGTGATATTGAAGCCGAAATAATAAAATTATAAATTATGGATAGACTCTGGGCACCATGGCGGATTAAGTATGTGACGGCAAAAAAGAACAAAAAAGGATGCGTTTTTTGCGCTTCGCTTAAAAATAAGCATAGCAAAGCGATAATTTTTAGGAGCAGTTATTCTTTTGTAATACTGAATGCCTTTCCATATAATAATGGTCATCTTATGGTAGTTCCGAAGAGACATATTGCCGATATTTACAACCTAAAAGACAATGAGATTATAGATTTTTTCCGGAGTCTGAGTAAGGCGCGGCAGCTTTTAGATAAAGTATTAAGGCCAGACGGTTATAACGGAGGATTTAATCTTTTTCCTCAGGCGGGCGCTGGAATTACCGGTCATTTCCACTTCCATCTTGTTCCCCGCTGGTTAGGGGATACAAACTTTATGCCGGTTATATTTGATACAAAAATAATCTCTCAGTCTCTTGATGAATTGTCCAAAAAACTGAAAGATGCTTACACAGAATGAAATTAAAAAATTGGAGGATAGACTATTGGCTCCTTACGCTATGAAAAGTTATTTCAGCCGCGGCAGAGTGCATAAGGAACCAGAGCATCATTACAGATCGTGTTATCAACGAGACAGGGACAGGATAGTTCACTCTGCCGCTTTTAGGAGACTGGAATACAAGACGCAGGTTTTTGTAAATCACGAAGGCGATTATTACCGCACTCGACTTACGCATACCATAGAAGTGGCTCAGATTGCCCGCACCATTGCTTCGGCATTGCGTCTGAATGTGGACCTAACGGAAGCGATAGCCTTGGCACACGACTTGGGGCATACCCCTTTTGGCCATGCAGGAGAAGAGGCGTTAAACGAATTGATGGCAAAAAGCGGCGGTTTTAACCATAATCTGCAGGGGTTAAGGGTGGTGGATTATCTGGAAGACCGCTATCCGGATTTCCCGGGCCTAAACCTTACCTGGGAAGTAAGAGAAGGGATAGTGAAACATTCGTCTGCATTTGATAAAGAAGGTTATGTGAAAGAACTCTTACCTAAAGAGCAGCCTTCACTGGAAACACAGGTTGTAGACATAGCCGATGAAATAGCATACGATAACCATGATGTAGACGATGGTTTAGCCTCGGGATTGATTAACGAAAAAGACTTGGAGAAATTAGAGATATGGAGAGCTATCGCTAAAAATATCTCCCAAAAATATAACAGGTTAGAAGAGGATAAAAAGAAGTATTTAATCATCCGTTCTCTTATAAATATGCAGGTTACCGACCTTATAACAGAAACAGAAAAAAATATAGCGTCTTTTAAGCCAAAGTCTTATCTGGATATAAAGAAGATGGATAAAAAAATAGTAATCTTTAGCAGAAGGATGAGCGTAATGAGAAGGCCGTTGCGAGAGTTCCTTATGGAGAAGCTATACCGGCATTATCGCGTGGTAAGGATGAGCACAAAGGCAAAACTTTTTATAAAGGAGTTATTCAAGATTTATACGGATAAACCAGAACAATTACCCACGGAAACAAGAAACAAGATAGCTAAGGATGGCGTCAAGCGCGTGGTCTGCGATTATATCGCAGGAATGACAGACAGGTATTGTTTAGATGAGTACAAAAAATTATTTGACCCCTACGAAAAAGTATAAATCCCTGATTTCTTCAATGCACAGCATCTTCAGGCTAGTTAACTCTACCTATGAACAAAAAGACCTGATAAACCGTCTGGCGCGTCTGATCTGCCAGATATTCAACTCCCAGTCTTGTTTTATCTCTATCTTTGACAACACCAAGAAATACTCGGTCATAAAATGTTTGGTCAGTACGAGAAAAAGATACCTAATCGATAAAAAAACAAAGATTGCTTCCACTTTGGAAAAAAGAATCATCGAGAATCTCTCGTGTATACGCAAAGACAATTTGCTCGCCGCACCTTTAATTTGCGAAGACATAATTGGCGTGATTATTCTTAGACGTCAGAAAAACAAACCGCCATTTGATAAATTTGACCAAGAAATGCTTATGACAGTGTTGGAGGAGGCAATCATAGGGATAAAGAATCTACGATTGTACGAAGAGCAGCAAAAGATGGTCTTAGGAGGGATAAAATCATTGGTCACTTTGTTAGACGCGCGTGTTCCTCAGGAATACACCCATTCTCCTTATTTCAGTAAGCTGGTTGCCCTTATAGGAATGGAGATGCGCCTTGATGAGAAACAGATTGAAAGTCTCAAATATGCCAGTCTCCTGCATGATGCAGGAAAAGTGGATATTCCCTATGAAATACTCACTAAAACCACTAAATTAACAGCCAAGGAATATTCCATTATTAAGAAACACCCCCTTAAAGGTGCGCAAATCCTGCGTTCAATGCAGATATTAAAGCCGGTTATTCCTATCATTATGCACCACCATGAAAAATACGACGGAACAGGTTATCCATCAAGACTTAAAAAAGGACAAATTCCCCAAGGGGCACGGATTATGGCAGTTGCCGATGCCTTTGAGGCGATGGTTTACGGCAGGCCATACCGGGAAAGAATGAATATTAGTGACGCCGTGAAAGAAATTAAGAAAAAAAGCGGTACCCAATTTGATCCTCGTATCGTAGAGGCATTTTTAAGGGTAATTAAAAAGATTAATACAAAAAACTACTTGAAACCAGTCCGGACCAAGATGTATAATTGTTAAATTACTATGGAAAATAGTAATGCGCAATTAGAGTTATTTTCTTCGGATAGGGTTATCAGGAATACAAAAGGCAATCCTTTTGGGCTGCGCATATCCACTTATTTTAGCAGTCACGAAAAAACGGTCTTTCTGATTATCTTATTTGTTGTGAACGCAATTATCTTTTTTACTTTAGGGGTAGAGCGCGGAAAAAGAATCAATCCCATTACCTCTTCGGGAATAACTCAAGGAGGCATAAATACCGATTCCAGAGTAATAATAAATAAGCCTATTCCAACAGATACCCCTGAGCAAGACAGGGTCATTGTGAAAAAAGACACAACTATAAAAGAGGCCCTTTGGCAAAACAAACAATATTACGCTATTCAATTAGCCAGTTATAAGACTAATGTTTATGCGCAAAAAGAGGCGGATAATTTAAAGAAAAAGGGATTTAACGCTAAGGTTATTCAAAAGGGTAAATACTCTGTATTATACGTAGGGCCATTTCCAGATAAAGAAACGGCACATCCGGTTTTATCGGAACTGAAAAAAAGATACGAAGGTTGCTATATTACCAGGAGGTTATAAACTATGTCTATACATCCGTCTTTAGCCTTATCGGATAAGGATAAGAAACAGAGGTCTGTTCTAAAACGCACAGAACGTCTGAGAATTATGTTGGAGAAAGGACAGTGGAAGGAAGGGGATAAAGTATACGGCCTACCAAAAATCAAAACCGTAAGGATTAAGATAAAGAAGGAGAAGGCAGAAAAAGCAGAGGCCATTACCGCCGAAGGCGCAACTACAGCTACCGCTACTGAGACTGCAAAAGAACAACCCTCCGCCACCAAGCCAGCCGCCAAATCTACGGAAAAGAAATAAATTATGGGTGTAAGATTCCTCAGCAGCAAAGCAGCTCAAGGTATAATATGCATCCTAATTTTATATCGTGGTATATCTCTAGCCCAAGAAAAGTTTCCTTTTGTAGGTCAGATTAATAGCGATAATATAAATATCCGTGCCGACTCCACCGTTGCCTCTGCTTTAATATGTAACCTAAAGAAAAAAACACGTTTAGAAGCAGTAGGTGAATATTACGAATGGTACAAAGTACGTATCCCTAAAGATGCCCCCTGCTATATCCGCAAGGATATGGTGGAATGCATTACAAAAATTCAGGGACAGCTTCCAGTAGAACAGATAAACAACCGTTGCCTTACGGGGAAGGTGATAAAAGATAACGTGAATCTTAGGCTTGGACCTACCCAAAAATCTCCTGTATTGGGGCAGGCCAACAGAGATGAGGTAGTTATTATCACCGGCGAGAAGGATGTTTGGTATAAGATAATCCCTACAAATAATACCTTCGGATGGATAAATAAAAAATTTCTGGATAAAATTCAACAATAACATTATGCGGATAGTTAATTTGAAGTTAAAAAAACACCCTTATGATATTATTATCGGCAGGGGTATATTGCCGCGATTAGGAAATCTTCTGAAAAAGATTGATATTGGCGCTCACGCCTACATTATTACTAATCCCACGGTGAAAAAACATTGCGCGGAAAAACTGCAAAGTATCCTATCTTCTTCGGGATTCTCGACAAAGATAAAGACCATCCCTGACACAGAAAAAAGCAAATCTTTAGAAACTGCGACTGCCATATTGAAGGATATTGCCAAATATGATAAAAGAAAAAGAATATTCATCGTTGCCTTTGGGGGAGGAGTTATAGGCGATGTTAGTGGATTTGTCGCCTCTATATACAAAAGAGGTGTATCTTACATACAAATACCTACTACCTTGCTTGCGCAGGTGGATTCAAGCATAGGAGGAAAAACAGCTGTGGATTTAAGCGAAGGTAAAAACCTCATAGGCGCATTTTATCATCCGCGTCTGGTATTAAGTGAAATATCCTTTCTCAAGACATTAAATCTCAGGCAGTTACGTTCAGGATTGGCAGAAGTTATAAAATACGCCGCTATTAAAGACGGAGAACTATTTATTTATCTAGAGAAGAAATACCGCGCTATCCTCGAATGTAGATATGCCGCAATGGAATTTATCATTGAGCGTTGTAGCCGTATCAAGGCAGAAATCGTGGCAAAAGACGAAAGGGAGGAAAAAGGGATACGCACAATTTTAAATTTTGGACATACTATCGGCCACGCTATCGAAGCGGCTTCTCAATATGAATCCTATAACCATGGAGAGGCAATAGCCTTGGGTATGCTTGTAGAAACCGAAATCAGCAAAAAATTAGGTCTTATTAGTTCGGCAAAGGCGGCGAGGATAGAAAAACTAATTAGCGCAGCAGGACTGCCGACAATAATCAAAGGTTGTTCGTTTAAGAGTATTATCCAGGCGCATCACCGTGATAAGAAGTTCTTGGGAAAGAAAAATCGTTTTGTTTTGCTTACCGATATAGGCAGGGCAAAGGTGGTACTCAATGTACCGATACCAATTATTTACGTTGCCCTGAACGGTAGGATAAAAATACCATCGAGCCGTTAACATCTAACCTTACACCATCATCAAGTATCTTAACCACCTTGACCCCATCTATAAAATCTCCTTCTTTTACAACCTTGTTATTAATTAAGGCGTAATTTTCCTCATGGGCATAGAATAAACCGTTTAATACAAAGGCATTGGCTGATACTGTGTTAGAGCGAGAATACAGAGAAGGTGCAGGCGTATTATTCTGGGATATGGGCTCAGACTGACGATGCTCAGGCAGAGAGGAAAACGTTTTTGATTTTACTGCAGACGCAGGATTGGTTTTGCGAGTAAATTTTAATACGATATTTTTTTTTCCTAACGATAGATGTTTTTTGAAAGTGATAAAGTCAAAGAAAAATTTGCTGGCAACAATACCCAGTAAGACAGCTAAGATATAAATCCCGAATATGCCTAATCGGCTTATGCCTTTGGTTGATTTTTTTTCATCCACGATAATTCCTCCTATCTTTTTTAATTTCTAATATATATAATATAACAAAATCTTCCATTTGTAAAGTATTGACACAGACACAATTGTATGTTATATTTACTAAAGATAA
>JAMWCI010000012.1 GCA_023818655.1 Candidatus Omnitrophota bacterium | reverse complement strand
ATCATAATTTTACGGTTAAATCTGCAACAACCAACGCATCTTTCCGTTACGTTTTATCCATTCTTTGACAATAATATGCCCCATAAAACCGTACGCGGCATTCCTGAACCGTAACTTAAGAAGCAAGAAAAATGTCCTGTAGAGAGAATAAAATTTAGCGTACGCCTTAAGGACATTAATCTGAAGCTCCTTGGCCGACAATAGTTTTGGTCTGAAGACAATATGTTGACCGTCATAAAGACTCCAGTCTCTAGTAAAAATCCGTTTTTGCGCATCTAGCTCTTCATGCACCTTTGTTCCCGGAAAGGGAGTCAAGATTGACATCTGGATAGTATCTATCTTCTGTTTTATCGCAAACTCCAGTGTCTGCCAAACTGTGTTTTTATTATCGTACTCTGCGCCCAAGACAAACATTCCGTGTATTTTTATCCTTCTTTTATGAAAAGAACGGATAGCGCAAATAATTTCTTCTATCGTCTGTTTCTTCTGATAAGATTTAAGCGTGGTGGCGTTAACCGATTCAAAGCCTATGCAAACATTTCTACATCCTGCCTTGGACATTAGGTTCAGAAGTCCGCTGTCTTTGGCGACATCACAGCGTACCTGAGCCGTCCAAGCAGACAGATTATTTTTTATCATCTGGCTCAACAATTCCCGAGTGCGTTTAGGACAAGCGGCGAAGTTATCATCGCAAAAGAAGAATGAGATTGTATTTCTGGATTTCATCTCTGCGATAATATTCTGGTGGCTGCGAAAACGGTATTTACGCCCGAATATTTTTGTCACAGAACAGAAACTGCAATCAAAAGGACAACCCCGTGATGTAGAAATAGGCATAATCCTCTGGTTTAAACTGTACCCCTTAATTAGCGAAAAATCTGGGTTCGGTAAAATATCCAAGTTTTCAACGGGCATCCCCTGCACAACCGGCTCTCTCCTTCTGCCTTCAACAACATCGGCGATGACCAGCTCGGCTTCACCCGTTACCACCTGTCTGGCAAATTCCAAGGACTCACGCGGCAGAAGGCTGGCATGGACTCCGCCTATGATTACCTTCTCCTTAGGGAATCTCCCAGCGATCTCATAGCCGCGCTTGGCTGTTGAAGTCAAAATAGAAATGCCGATGAGATCCGCATTTAAAGTAGCGTAATCGGGCACCTGGATATTTTCGTTATAAATTTCAACTTCATGTCCCCTATTTTTAAGGATAGTCCCCAGGTATACCGGACCCAGAAGGGGCATGGAAAATTTACTGTACACATTTGCCTCGCAAGCGCGAGGCTCAATAAATACTATCCTCATCATTCACCTTTAAACGTCAGGGTTTCAGGTGTACGTTTAGGGCGCGCGGACCTTTTACTGTCTTTTCGACTTCAAATTCTAACGTCTGGCCTTCGGTTAGATCGGAAAATCTTACTTCGACAAGACTGCTCTGGTGAAAAAATACCTCATTGCCATCCGTATCGTTAATAAAACCGAAATTTCTTTCGCTAACTAGCTTTTTTATCTTACCTGTATGCATCTTTAATCTCCTTCCTATCGCAAGAATAGGATTTTTAAGAAAAATAAAAGCCCGGCTCTTCAAGGATACCGGGCCATTGTTTTCCTTTTAGGTTATAGCTTGACTACGTTTACAGCCTGATTACCCTTAGGGCCTTTTTCAATATCAAACTCGACTGCCTGGCCTTCAACCAGACTCCGAAATCCTTCGCCCTGTATGGCCTTGTGATGCACAAACACATCACTGCCTGACTCGGGAGTGATAAATCCATAACCTTTCTGGTCTGAAAACCACTTTACTTTACCTCTTGCCATTATCTGCTGCCTCCTTCCGCTAATATTTTATAGTAAACCATTAGAAATCCTTTCTTTCAAACTCTGCTGTTTATACGGGGTCGCATCATCACAAATAAAAAAAGCCGAAAGGTTAGTTATCTAAAACCTCCGGCCTTAGATTTCTAATCTTTTATTTACTATTAAATTATTTTACTCTACCTATTCATTATTGTCAAGCGAAAAATGTATTACCCCGACCCCAAGGGTCGGGGCTTGTTTTCCTAGATTATTTTTCCTCGGATTGCTCCTTTATGTATTTCTCGATGGCTTCCTTGGTGAGCCCTGATCCAATGCTTCGCACGAAGTAGCCCCCTGACCAAACCTCTTTTCCCCAGTATAAGTTCCTGAGCCACCTGTAGCGCTTCAGCAGCAACTTCGTGCTCACGCTCTTCAGTATGGCTACTGCCTCAGCGGGAGCAATCCTTGGCGGTGCAGTAATGGTCAGATGCACGTGATCTGGGAGTACTTCTACCTGTCCAACCTCTAAATCGTAGTACTCAGCAATTTCTCGGAAGAGCTCTTTGGTATCTCTTCGGGTTTTCTCGTCATTGAATACTTTTTTGCGGTACTTGGTAGAAAACGCCAGATGATACCATAGCTCATACCGGGCATGGCTAGTTTTCCTTATCTCCATGCCAATAGTTTACCACGAAATCTATCTTCCTCAAAATTGCTTCGCCTCCCGCTCTGAGTCCCCAAGGCCAAGCCTTGGGGCTTGCCGCGGGGGTGTCAAGCTTTGCCAGAAAAACTAAATCCTCTACAATACGAATCATCCTGTTTGCTTCTTCGATATTGACCTTCAGGGCCTTTTGATAATCCTCAACCTGTCTCTCTTTGCGTAAGGCAATCTCGGATCCTCCCTTAATAATAGCCAGCGGAGTCTTTAATTCATGGCCGATGCTTGAACTAAACTCCTTTATGTATTCAAAAGACTTCTCCAAACGCTCAAGCATCGTGTTAATCGATTGGGCAAGGTATTCCATCTCTTGCTCCAAATCCGCGGTGCCTACCCTGCCGCTTAGGCTTTTAAGATTTATATTCCGTGTGGTTACTGCAATATCTTCAACGGCGGCAAGAATTCTTCGCGTTAACAAAAAAAACATGGAGCCTACTAAGCCGATTATTGCGAACGCGGGAACTGTAATTAAAATCATCATGCCGATGACTTTTCTCTGTAAAGAGGCCTCTGATTTCTCAATGATTGATTCGTTAATGCGAATATAGTCCTCGCACTTTTGGTATAGAGCCTCGAAGGCGCCCCACATATCCTTCAGAAGAATATTTCTTGCTCCCCGAATATTTCCCGAATCATAAAGCTGTTTAGCTCTATAGCGTTTGCTTTCATAAGTTTTATAAAGGAGGTTGATGTCTTTAATAATATCCTTCTCGGCGGGAGTTAAGGCAACTACCGAAGCCTTCTTCAGCCATTCCTCGAAATTCGCCTTCTTTTCTTCAAGTCTTTTAAGCCAAACGGGATCGCCGTCTAAAAAATAACTTGATAAAAAACCCCTTTGGCTAAGCAAGGCCAGCTCTAACTCTTCCGCCGCCTTAAGAGATGAAACATTATCCCTCATCGTATTGAGGAAAACTTTTGCATATTACGCGTAGTTATAAAAGCAAGGATTGCCGTAAAAGCGCATAAAAATACCATCACCAAAAAACCGGTCATAATCTTTCTACGAAACGATTTTTGCATCGTTATTCCTTAAGCATGTAGCCGGTACCGCGCAGAGAATGAATAAGCTTTTTCTTAAAACCTCGGTCAACCTTGTTACGCAGCCGGTTTATAAATACGTCTATGACATTGGTCAAGCTGTCAAAATCCTCGTTCCAAACATGCTCTGATATCTGGGTCCTCGTTACTACTTGATTGACATGAAGCATGAGATACTCAAGTAAACTATATTCCTTACTGGTTAAGCTAATCTCTTTATTCGCCCGTATAATTTTATGGGTCAGTTGATTCAATTCAAGATCCGCAACCTTAAGGATGGGGTTTTTATCCAGGCGTTTTCTGCGTAAAAGCGCGGCAATACGCGCCAAAAGCTCATCGAAATCAAAAGGGTTACTTAAATAGTCATCCGCCCCGGTCTTAAGGCCCAATACTTTATCTTGCACGTCATCGCGAGCAGTAAGCATGAGAATAAAGGTGTCTATTTTCTTGAACCGCAAATCTTTACAGATAGAAAAACCGGTAGTATCCGGAAGCATAACATCGAGAATTATCAAGTCGTAAGGATTTATTTCCGCCAAGAAAAGCGCTTTCTCTCCGTTGGGAGCAACATCGACCACATAACGCTCTTCCTCAAGCCCCTGCTTGATAAAACTCGCCATATTCTTTTCGTCTTCTACTAATAATATGCGCATACAATTTTTAAAAACTGAGATTATCTTTTATTTTTACGCCATTCTTTTAAATCTTTTTCAATTAGTTCTCGTATAATTGATATTATAGAGGCTTTCTTATTCTGTTTCTGTAATTCGAGAGCTTTTTCTTTCAGAAAAAAATACTGGTCGTGAGTGATTTCGATGGTCGTTTTCTTTATGCGTTTATTGGCAGGCATGTTCCGCTCCTTGATTGTTACTTAGATATTCTACCCGTATACCCATATTTATGGATTATAGCACAATACATTGCTTTTGGAAACAAAATACCTCCGCCAGTGTTGTCAAGAGAATTGTACGCTTTCATATTTAGGCTCTCTGAAAATTGTTATATGTTTAGGCATAACCTCTGGTTGTTCTTCTTGCCCAACCTGGCTTATAATGCCATACACCCATAGATTTGCGCTTCTACTTGATTTGAAATACCCTTGGATCTTAATACGCCTGCGCATTTCTTCTAAGTCACGCTCAAGATGGTTCGTTGAGCTAATCAGGTTTTTATCCTCACTAAACTCAAAGTAATGCAATGTCTCTAAGAACCCATCCTTGAAGCACTTCACTGCGTATGGCTCAATATCCTGCCATCTTGCGCAGAACTTCTCGAATCGCTTTATTGCCTGCCGTTTTGTTCTTGAATCATAGATAATTCCGGACTGGCGCATCATGCCCCTACGATGCCGCTGTTTGTAGCGGATGTGTTTTATCAAGTTCCTTAGCTTATGCACATAACAGAGCTGCCACTTGGCGTAAGGATAAACCATATTTATAGCAGCGCGTATACCTTTTGCCCCGTCAGAAGCAATAAGTTTTAGGTTCTTGCCTTCAAGGCCTCTGCGGTAGAGATCATTTAAAAGAGCGATTACTTCTTCTTCAGTCTCGCCCTTGGCAAGCTTAAAGGCGATGATCTCCTTTTTGTTATCTAAGGTTACACCTAAGACAAAGAGAATCACCATATCTTTGAGCCTGCCATCGTATACCTTAACCCATAAGCCGTCGATAACCAGATATTTGTAAATATCCTGTATGGGTTTGGTCCGAAAATGCTGCAGGTCTCCTTCAAGGCTCTTGATAAGCCGGGAGGCAGTCGTATGGCTTACGGCATCGCCAAGAAAAGCGCGGAAGAATCTTCGTTGCTTGCGCACCGAGTGCCCGAGTAACATCGATAACAGCACCATCCGGTCAAACTTCTTATGTCTACGCTGGTACTTCTCAAAGAGCGAATAATGGACTTTTATCTTATTAAATCTGACCCGCGGTATCCGTATCCTCGATGTTCCGAAGGTTGTTGTAAGGTTACGCTCATAACCGCCCTGACGCTCATCAAGCCGGTTAGGGGCGTGTTCATATTTTTGAGCCCGTATCTGTAAGGCGAATTCTTCGTCCACACAATCCTGGATTAACCTTTGGATAACCCCGCGTGCCTGGAATTCAAAATCGTCAAACTGATACAATACGCCCAGCTGCCCTAAATTCCTCTTTACATATTGCCATTGCACTGCTAAATTATCACTTGAGAAGTTAACGCTTCTCATGGCATACCTCCTTTGGGCCGTAAGGCCCGGTTAATGGTTAATAATGCTTAACAACCATTAATGGTATGCCATTTTTATTGCTTTTTCAAAGAACTCTTGCTCTAAAAGCGTGCAATTTATTTTACATTATCCCTCCGCCAGTTATTAAAACCAGCGGAGGATTTACTTTTTGTGATTATTTAAGAATGAACCGAGTAAGAAAAAAACTTACAACAAGCGATAAAAACAGAAAAATGGCAAAGGCAAAAATTGCGGATTGGAATGCTTCCTTAAAAATCCTTTTTTGGGTAAACTGGTGCCTCTCATATTCTCGCCAGGTGATAACAAATGCCATCAATGCTGCAAGCAAGCCAAATATAATACCTATAACGATATAAATTTTGAACATAAAACATTACTTCTTCAAGGAATTTACCGGCACCAAAGCAACTAGTCCGTTCTTAATTGACTCATCGATAAAAGGCAGAAGCCTATCGATATTCTGCTGCGTATCCATAATCTCGATGGTTACGGGTAATCTCTCCGAGACGCTGGCCAGCTTTGGCCTATGTATTTTATCTTCTCCAATAAACCCCATCATACCCTTAACAACTGTTACGCCTGCTAGTCCGAGTTCCTTTGCTTTCAGAACTATTCGCTCATAAAGCGCTATGCCTTTTTCTTGCTCGTTTGAATAAACCAATACCTTCAATAAAATATTCTCATTAACCTTCCCCATTTAATCCCTCCGGTTATTTTTAGCTTCATTTATTATTTTGCGCATAATCTATTCCTCATCTATGCCGTATTCTCTAATTGCTATCCTGCCCTCGCCATTTTTATGAAGAAGGTGCTTCGGCATGAACGCAAAACTTGCGATCATGGTCGGTATGACTGCGCTGGCGATAACGGCCGCTACTAAAAAAGAATACTGTTCCGGACTGATTATGCCATGCGAATATCCGTAAAGAGCGGAAATTGTGCCGAAAGTAAGACCAGTAGACATCATTAGAGTGTAATACCATTTTTCTCTGCGTTCCTTGCGGAAGCGTCCGATAACCGGATATAGCCCAAAAATCTTTGAGATGACCTTACCCCCGAATAAAAACAGAAATACAATTGGCGCTGCAATCAAAGCTGGCACCGAAACCAATGTTCCGGCGCGCAAAAAATAAAACGGTGTAAGAAAACCTATTGTCAATGTCCGCATACGCCTTACCCAATGATCTTCCTTTGCCGCAAACTCAGCTAAAAGCATCCCCGCTATGTATGCGGGAAGCACTGCCTCACTGCCAGACCATAGAGCAAGCGCTCCGAGCCCGAATAATACCAAAACTACCCATTTAGCCCTGATAGCAGCAGTTCTATTACCGTATGCTCTCGTCAAGAAACTTGTCACGAAGGGAAATAACCCCAAAACCACAACGCTCACGACCACAAAAACAAGCGTTTTATATGTAAACGGCGCAAATATAAGCCCCAGCGCTATGACTGTTCCTAAATCATTTATAAAGCAAGCTCCTAAAACCCCTTTACCGAACTCTATTTTGTTAAAACCGGTTTCCAGCATCACCGCATACACAACAGCCATAGAGGTGGTAGAAAGAGCAATCCCGGTTAGCCAGCTTGCTTGAGTAGACCAATGGAGAATAAATTTGGCTAAGGCTGCGCAGCCAAGAAACGGCGCTAGAAATCCGATAAACCCTACCACAAGCACTTCTTTTTTCTTGGAAGCTATGACCTTAGGATCAAGCTCCGCTCCTGCTAGAAAAGTAAGCAGAATAGCACCTGTTGAGGCTAAAAACCGGAGCCATTCCTGGTTGCTCCCCAAGGCATTCGCTCCAAAGAAATGATTGGCTACGGCAGCTGCCGCAACTCCGATACAAATTTCAATAAGAGCAATTGACATCTTCAAGTGATATGCAATAACTGTAGATAGAACTGCCAATCCAAGCCACACCGCTGCAATAGTAAAAATTCCTTCCACAGAAAATCCTCCTTTTATAATCCTATCGTGCGATTAATGTTATTTAAATATTGTTTTTGCTATAATGAAAGATGCAAAGACAATTGAGACCATAGACATCAGTTTAATCAATATATTAAGCGACGGCCCGGAAGTATCCTTAAAGGGATCTCCGACAGTGTCGCCAACAATGCTTGCTTTATGGCTATGAGAACCTTTACCTCCATGCCTGCCTGCTTCAATATACTTCTTGGCATTATCCCAAGCGCAGCCTGCATTTGCCATCATCACTGCCAACACAAATCCCGAAACAAGCGCACCGGACAATAATCCCACTTCTGCCTCAAGCCCCATAAATATTCCTGCTAGTATCGGCGCAACTAAAGCTAAAAGTGCCGGTAAAATCATTTCTTTCTGCGCTGCGGCAGTAACAATACTAACACACTTTGCATGATCCGCTTTTGCTCTTCCCTCCATTAATCCGGCTATTTCTTTAAACTGTCTTCTTACTTCTTCCACAATTTTACTCGCAGCCCGTCCTACCGCTCCCATAGTCAAAGCACAAAATAAGAATGGTAGCATTCCACCGATGAACAAACCTCCGATCAAGCGCGGATTCATAAAGTTCATATCCATAATTTTGCCTAAGGAAGCAATTTTATCATTATAAGCTACGATCAAAGCAAGCGCAGTCAATGCTGCTGAGCCTATGGCAAACCCTTTTCCTGTAGCCGCAGTAGTATTGCCCAAAGCATCCAAAGCGTCAGTACGCTGCCTTACTTCGGGACCTAAATGCGACATCTCAGCATTGCCTCCGGCATTATCGGCAATGGGGCCGTAGGCATCGGTGGCTAAGGTTATACCTAAAGTTGATAACATCCCTACCGCTGAAATTCCTATGCCATAAAGCCCGGCATTAAAATTATGCGTGCCTCCGGCAAAGTAGAAACTTGCTAATATCGCCGCAGTCACAAGAAGAACAGGCAAAGCTGTAGAAAGCATACCCACAGATAAACCTCCGATAATAACTGTGGCGGGGCCTGTTAAAGCCATATTAGCAATAGAGCGAGTAGGGGGATATTTATCAGAGGTAAAATATTCTGTCGAAAGACCCAAAAGCAGACCCGCTACAAGACCGGAAATAATTGACCAATAAACACCCATGTGGTTTTGGCCTAAGACCGTCTTTACAATAAAATACGAAAAAATTGCAATCAATACCGCACTGGCAAAAATTCCTTTACGTAAAGCCTTAAGTAATACCCCTTGCTCTGCTTTTTCCTCGGACTTAACAAAAAATGTACCTATGACAGAAGCGACGACGCCAACTGCTGCCATAACCATGGGAATTGTAACTCCGGCAACACCTAATCCGGCACTAACAGCCAAAGCCATAGTAGCAACAATTGAACCTACATATGATTCGTAAAGATCAGCGCCCATACCGGCACAATCACCTACGCAATCACCCACATTATCCGCGATAACAGCAGGGTTTCTCGGATCATCTTCAGGAATCCCTGCTTCCATCTTTCCTACCAAGTCTGCGCCCACATCAGCTGCTTTGGTGAAGATCCCACCGCCTACGCGAGCAAAAAGGGCCTGAGAACTAGCACCCATACCAAAACAAAGCATGGTAGAGGTAATTGCTCCGATTTTGTCTATTCCTTGCGATAGCGCATGCGTTGAATAATACCAATTAAGCAGCCAATACCAGATAGTTAAATCCAAAAGGCCTAAACCAACGACTACAAACCCCATCACGGCTCCAGCGGAAAATGAAATTCTTAACGCGCCATTTAGGCTTGTCCGTGCTGCCTGCGCAGTCCTGTCACTCGCGCTTGTTGCAATAGACATCCCTATATAGCCGGATAAACCAGAAAAGAATCCACCGGTTAAAAAAGCAAATGGCACGAATATCACAAGATATCCTTTAAAACTTAACCAAAGTAAAATGAAAAACACTACCACGAAGAAAATTGTCACTACCGAATATTGACGCCTTAGATATGCCTTAGCGCCTTCTTTAACAGCATCAGCAATCTCTTTCATTTTCTCACTACCCCTGCTGTTCTTAAGGACCTTCCATGCCAAATACCCGGAAAACACAAGCGCCAAAAGCGAGCCTATTGGTGCCAGCCACAACAGATTAAAACTTCCCATTTCTCTCCTCCTTCTGTAGAAAACAGAACACCAGCCTATCCATTAAGGCTGGGTGTTAAGTTTAAAATTGATGGGATATCATTTAGGAAAATCTCTGTTTCTTCATCTATATCAGTAAACAATATATCCAGGGCAGCCGGGTTAACTTCTTTGGCAAAATTTATTCTAAGCTTATGAATCCTTCCACCATCTGTATTTTCCTCAAACATACCAATATCTTTGACTTTATCCAAAGATACATTAAAGATATCTACGCTAGTTCCTATCGAATACTCCACGCCGTCTCGCGCAATCATAAACGCCTTATTAGTCAACAGAGCCGTTGCCTTGCTGGTAAGATAACTTACCTGTTTTCCCCGCTTAAGTAAGGAACGTTTATATAAAATCTTCTCCCAGACATATCGGCAGGAAAAAGTTAAAATGCATTTTTCTTGCTCGCTAAGAAGGGCCTTTAAGTAATCCCTATGAATTTTATCTTTAATCTTATGAATAAATGCTGCCGGAAAAGAAGAATCCAATTTGAAATCATCCGTATTTATGGCAAGACTGTATTTTTTAAAAATGCGCAGCGCCTTTTGGAAATGTTGTCTGCCGTTTGAGCTGAATATTATCGTTAACCGCTTTGTTGTATCTCCTCGCTCAGCAAATTCCAAAGAAAACCAGCTTAAAAGCATTGCGCTGCCGATATTAAAAGAAAGTATATCTTCAAAATTAATAGAGTTTAGCGTCGGCTCCATTCCTTTAATGTGCCTGTTATTTGAGATAATAAACCTTTTGTCTGTTACGCATATACCCGAAGACGACTCCTCTGCTTTTAGTCCAAATGGCATTGAGGTTGAAGAAACGCGCGGGGAATAGATGCAATATTCCACTTTTTCCGAATCTTTAAGCTGACCGTCAATTAACTTAGCGTGCACCCCTATCAGCTCGCAAGGATGTTTAACGCTAAATACCCAGTCTTCTTTTCCAGATGATTCCCATCCCTCCCAGGTATATTTTGTCTTGCTCTTAAACATAATTAATGAACTGCTTCGCTAATCCTGCGGTCTAAATCCATAAGCTTTACGTCAATGGCTTCATTCTTTTGATATTTGACGTCTCTGGCAAGAAAGCAGAGTCCTTTAATTATCTTCGGATTGCCTCCGGAATAATCAAATATTGCTTGCTTAAACTCCGCTTCCTTGGTAACTTTAATGCCGAATTCTTTCATAAAATAATCCGTAAGATTATTTGAAGCCGCTCTATCAAGATTTTTTATCTCTACCTTCTCAAAGCCATAGAGCGCCATGCGTAGATGCCCGATACATTTTTTGTCTAATCCCCTGGAAATAACTAATAAGTGGATATTCTTCTCAAGTAGGTAGATAAGAAATGTGTAATGTTTTGGTTCTACTCTTCCCATATGGTCAAGGACAATATAGATTGGGGCTTTATCTATAATTGCATAGCATTTTTTCTTCAGGGCCAAGATATTAAGATTTTCGATGGCCGAACTATGCTGCAAACCAGCCATAGCAATACCTATCAGTGTCTCGCGAAGCGTACCATTTTTTTGAACGTGAAGGATATTTTCGTTTTTGTCGCTAAGGATTCTCTGGATAATCGTAGATTTTCCGACACCTTCCTCGCCAAATACAATGATGTTTTTTCTCTGCTGCATCAGAGTATTGATTAAATTTATTTCCTTATCTCTACCTATTATCGATATCATGGCATTTTAAAAAAATAGCTCCTACTAATTTTCGTAGAAGCTATCAGCCTTTATCGAAGGCGTTATGCGAGCCTCATCGCCTCGCTAGCAAATATTATGCGTCTGCATTAATTTTTACAATTGCCTTTGGCAGCTTTTGCTAAAGACGGATCATCTGTATCTTCGGCCAACTTCTCAAGATAGGGAATTGCCCGTTTTTCTTTTCGCTGTTCTAGTATCATTATTACCCAATGCTTGACTTCTCCTGCGCGATGATTTAATGCGTTTAAAAGCTTATCCACATAATCTTTATCATTGTGCGCTTTAATATTGTAACCGCACCCAGGACAAATCTCAAAATCTTTATCCCAATAATCCTTCCAGCAGCTCGGACAGTAATACCTCACTTTAAGGTACCTTTAAATACCGCCTTATTACCCAGCTCTTCTTCAATGCGAAGTAGCTGGTTATATTTTGCTAACCGCTCTGATCGCGCTGGAGCGCCGGTTTTTAACTGACCTGCATTAGTAGCTACCGTAATATCGGCCAGGAATGAATCTTCGGTCTCGCCCGAGCGATGCGAAAACATACAGGCGTATCCCGCTTTCTTAGCCAGTTTGATAGTCTCCAGCGTCTCGGTTATTGTGCCAATCTGATTCAGTTTAATCAAAACCGCGTTAGCAATGCCCTGCTTTATGCCTTCGGCTACGATTTTGGGATTAGTGACAAAAATATCATCTCCGACCAATTGAATCTTATTGCCAAGTTTCTGCGTCAAAATCTTCCAGCCCTCCCAATCGCCTTCGGCCAGGCCGTCTTCGATAGAGATAATCTGATACTTTGAAACAAGTCCCGCATAATAATCAACCATTTCTTCGAAAGATAAACTCTTATTGTCGGCTTTAAGTAAGTACTTTCCGTCTTGATATAACTCGCTGGCTGCCGGATCAAGAACAATCGCGATATCCTTTCCGGGCCTGTAACCAGCTTTTTCAATAGCAGCAATAATGACTTCAATCGCCTCTTCGTTACGCGCAAGATTCGGCGCAAAACCGCCTTCATCGCCCACTGATGTGCTTAAACCTTTTGCTTTTAAAATACCCTTTAACGCGTGGTAGACTTCGGCGGCATAACGTAATGCCTCTCTAAAAGAAGGTGCGCCTATCGGCGCAATCATAAACTCCTGAATATCTACATTATTATCAGCATGCTTGCCGCCGTTTAGAATATTTAAAAACGGTATAGGTAACCTCACCGCCTTTGTGCCACCAAGATAGCGATAAATCGGCATACCGGCATCCAGAGCCGCCGCTTTAGCCACTGCCATTGACGCTGCGAGGATGGCGTTTGCTCCTAAACGACTCTTATTCTCAGTGCCGTCCAATTTAATCATTAAAGAGTCGATTTCTTCCTGTTTCTCAGGATTCTTCCCGATTAACGCCGGGGCAATTATCTTATTTACATTCTCAACGGCCCTTAAAACCCCTTTTCCTAGAAATCTTGTTTTATCACCGTCCCTTAATTCCACAGCTTCTCGCGTCCCAGTAGACGCACCTGATGGCACCGCTGACCTGCCCCTTACGCCGCTATCCAAAACCACATCTACCTCTATGGTAGGATTGCCCCTTGAATCCAAGATTTCCCTCGCTGTTACTTGTTTAATGTTTGACATATACCCGCCTTTCTTTTTGAAATGGTTATACAATAACTTAAAATAGCTCTGCACGCTTAATGTTAATCGCTCTCTTTGCCATAATAAGAAATGGAATTGAAGCTAATTGGGTTATAATCGAAAAAACAATTAGCACAGGAATCGATATATCATAGAATATACCCATAACAGCACTTCCAAGAAACCAGAATAAACCATACCCAGCATTAAATACGCCATAAGCTGAACCTCTTTTATTTGCAGAAATCATATTAGCAATAGCAGCCCTCATTATAGACTCTTGAGCCCCCATGCCAATTCCCCATAGCATTATCCCAAATAAAGCAGGATAAAAACCTCCTAGAAAAACTAGTGGAGCAAAAAGCGAAGATGCGAGAACGGCAAAAATAAGGATGGATACACCTTTGCGGTCAAATAAACGCCCAAACAAAAGTGCAGCCAAAGCGTCAACTCCCATCGCGATTGCGTAAAAAATGGGAATCCAATTATCCGATGCAACCGAAACTTTCTTGAAGTGATAAGCAATCAGCGGAAAATCAACGTAACCTGCCGCCACAAGAGCCACCGCAGCAAGGTATATCCAGAATACCCGAGGGAAACCTTTAGTTTCCAAAGTAGCTGAAATTGCCTCTAACTCTCTTGGCTTGGGGTAAAGATGTCTAGCCGTCAAAAGGACGATTAGCGCTAAAAGCGCAGGTATAAGCAGTACGGCAAAGCTGGTTTTATAACCACCCTTAATAAAAAGGACTGCTGCTACAATTAAAGGTCCAAGCATTGCCCCTATTTGATCCATGGCTTCATGCAAGCCAAAGCCCCACCCACGCCCTATCTCTTTGGTTGCATGCGAGAGCATCGCGTCGCGGCTAGGGGTGCGGATTGCCTTCCCTATTCGTTCTGTGATCATCAGGGCTGCAGCAATTTCCCACCGCCCTGCTAACGCCAGAAGCGGTACGGCCAAAAGATTAATCGTATATCCAAAGATAGTAATTAACCAATATCTTCCTGTCTTGTCGCTGATGTAGCCGGATACAAGCCGCAAAGCATAGCCTATTAATTCTCCAAACCCTGCGACAATCCCGACTACAGTTCCGCTTGCTCCCAATAAAGCCAGGTAAGGACCGGTGATGCTGCGCGCGCCCTCGTAAGTCATATCAGCAAGAAGACTGACTACGCCCAATAAAATGATAAATTTAAAAGCCGTCTTTTTTGAGATATTTTCATCAACCATATTAAAATACCCCTTCCTTGCCGATAAATTTCTCAATTGCCCTAATCCAGGAATCGCCTTCCTTGCCGAATTTTTCATTTGAGAAACGGTAATCGTGCTTGCGCAAAAATTCCTTTAATTCCCCGATTAGACCCGACAGTTTAGGCGCCTCAATTCCGATAAGCTCTTTGACAAATTCCTTATTCCTGCATTTTTTAAGCGCAGAGGCTATATGCGGCAGACACAATCCAAAAGAATTCTTATAATTAACGCTGAATTCGGGATCATCGAAACTTTCCCAAAATACAGAAATATAACGCTCTTCGGCATCCCTTTCTTGCCTGCAGAAGATGCAGATATGTTTCTTGCCAGTTCCCGGGCTGATTTTTTTAAGCACTTCTTTAATGGGAAGAGATTCGTCAATCTCCTCTAATTTTTTCAGGATGATATTCATTAAATCGCTATAGACAATTGCCTGCCCGAAGCCATCGCCAAACTTTTGCAGCTGCCAGGCATGACGGTTGCAGAATCCCTGCGATGCCTTTATTTCCTGCCGGAGACCGGGATCATTGACGCTTTCGTATAAAAAATCATCCATCGATTTATGAGTGCTCTTGTTGAGCAAGAAACAAACCGGACACCCTTTTTCTTTAAGAGCGTCTAGTAAATTAAAATAAGGTTCATGTTTTTCCATCTTTAAAAATCTTTGTTTTCTTCTGCTCTATCTAAATGGCACGTATCGTTTAGCAAAGATAGAGTGAGCTTCTCGTCTTTATAATCCAAGATGCTTATCGCACCTACATCCTGCTTTATTTGCCAAAAATAAGAATTATTTAAAGAAAGTGCTGTCAGGATAAGAAGTTTATTTATTACTCTATGAGAAACCACTGCTACATCATCTTGTTGCTCTTTTATAATTTTGTCCAATACCTTAGTCACCCTTGAACGCACATTATCCAGATTCTCCCCATTTGGAATATTTGCAAGGTGCGGTTCTTCTAACCATTGCTGATAAGTTTCTGGGAATTTTTTCTGAACTTCTTTTAGACTTAAGCCTTGCCATTCTCCAAAATCAAAATCAATAAGGTCATCATCAACTTTAACTTTAAGATTAAATCGCTTGGCAATAATTTGCGCTGTCTCTAATGCGCGTTTAAGCGGACTTGAGTAAACAGCCTTTATATCAAAAAACGATAATCTCTTGGTTATCGCTTTTGCCTGCTTTATACCTACATCATCAAGAGGAATATCCGACCTCCCCCGGAAGATTTCTTCTTTATTCCATAAAGTTTGACCGTGCCTGATCAAGGTTATCTTCATATGATTGAAAAATAAAGCCTCTATCCAGTAATCCGGTAGAGGCTTATACAAAAAGACCTCTACCATTGTTAGTAGAGGTTATTAACCTTCTTATTTGAGGTGGTTATACGGCGAACCTCATCGCCTTATACCTAGGAAAGATTGTATCATTAAAATCGTATAAAGCAAGAAAAATATGATAGGGAGTTCAAAATTTTACATAACTCATTGTTTAATCAAGCCTTACGATAGCCTCCGCTATCCTCTCCATAGTCCGTCTTTTAGGTGTCCATCTGCCGGCAAAATTATAATAATTACGGCTTTTATTTTACCGCTTCCAGCATCAAACTCAAGGATTTCATTACTCACGACAAAGTCCAGATATGGACATTCAAGGATCGCAGTTACTTTCACAACTAAAAACAAGGCAAACTTGCGATTAATTTTCGTAAAAATAATACTTGCTTCGCTTCATAAAGTATGTTAAACTTCTTTTAATAGCGCAAGGAGAGTGCTTATGCCGAAACAGGAATTGGAAAATAAAAAGATTATAAGATGTGCCATTTACACGAGAGTCTCAACAGAAGAGCAGGCAAGAAAATCTGAAAGGGAAGCAAATTCACTGGACAGCCAGAAGGAGATATGCAGGCACTTTATCAGCATTAGAAAAAACGAGGGGTGGACTGAGACTAAAATTTACGAGGACCCCGGGCATTCAGGCAAGGATTTAAACAGGCCTGCGTTACAGGAATTATTGCAGGATATCGAACTTGGATTGATAGATGCGGTTTTATTTTACAAATATGACAGGCTTTCCCGTTCGCCAAAGGATTTTTACCATCTAGTTGAAATATTTGATAAGCATAATATAATTTTTGCCTCTGCAACCCAGCCTCTTGATACCTCCACCTCTGCTGGCAAGTTGATGTTAAATATGCTCTTAAGTTTTGCGCAGTTTGAGCGTGAGCTGATTTCAGAAAGAACGCAATCAACAATCGAAAGAAGGGCTATAAATGGTGAATGGCATGGTGGCTGGATTCCTTTTGGTTATGACTATAATTTTGAGAACCACATTCTCATTGTAAACAAGAAAGAGGCTAAGGCTGTAAAGCTGGCGTATCAGAGGTGCCAGGAAGGCAAGCGCCTTTCTGAAATTAAAGAGGAGTTAAATGCAAAGGGATTCAGAAACAAAATTAGAAAGGTAAAGACAAGAAAAGGGATAGAAAAAACAATGGGAGGCAATAAGCTTGATGAGGATGATGTTACGCGTATGCTGAGAAACCCTATTTATATAGGAATAATAACCCATAAAGGCAAAGAATACAAAGGAAAGCATGAGCCAATAATCTCGCAAAACTTGTTTAAAGAAGTACAGAAAATAAGGGGCAAAGATTTAGCAAATGAGGAAAGGTCTCCCCTTCTGCTTAAAAAAGATGATCATGTTCATTTGCTTAAAGGACTATTGAAATGTGGCGATTGCGGCTCAACTATGACACCATATCCTTCAGGCAAGAAACAAAAAGACGGCACGCCTTACCTCTATTATTCCTGTGTTATTGTCAACAAAGAGCCTCGTGAATCAAAATGCAGAGTCCGCTCCCTGCCTGCAAGAGAGTTTGAGAATATAATCAAAAAGGCAATTTCTGAAATAAGCAAAAACAAAAAACTATTGGAAGAATGTATCAACTCTGCCAACAGAGATGCCTTGAGCGGGCTTATGCCGTTACTTAAGAAAGAAAAACAATACAAAAAACAAATAACTGAAATAACAGCACAGATTAAGAATATTGTTGAGGGGATGAAAAAGGGGATTATCTCAAAAGATGTCCAGGAAGAGCATAACAGGCTTGTTCAGGAAAGAGATAAATTACAAATTGAAAAAGATAAAACTTACGCTGAGCTCGAAATGAAACAATCAAAACTGCTTAGCATAGATATAATCCAAAAAGGGTTACAGAACTTTGACAAGGCAATTGATACCTTGCCTCTTCAGGATCAGAAGGAATTAATGCAGTTATTGATTAAGGAAATTACTGTCTATCCCTTTGACCCTGCAAAAGACAAGCTGCCTGAAAACCTGCCAAACATCTTCAAAACAAAAATCCGAACTAAGCTGCTGAAAGTCAAGATTGACCTTTACGCAATCCCTGATGTTACAATGTATTGCGGAAACTCAGCAAAAAGTTCGGATTTCCAAAAGATTGGCTGCGCGCATCGGTATAGGTAATAACTATATCTCTAGGCGCGCACAAGGCTATTATACAACACGGGGTTAAAATAGCAAGAAATTTGGCGATATAAGAGATAAATTTCTAGGTTAGATTGTCCTTTTTTGTCCGGTTTTTTAAGGTTATCATTTTCGTAACGTTTTGGGAGGGAAAGGGTAAGCGATTGTCCATTTATTTTAGGTGGACATCTACTCTGAAAGAAAATCGGAGAGATGAAAAACTGCTGTATTCTGCCTACCAGTAGCATAAGACCGTCCTATAACTATAATTTTCTTCTGCAACAAACAAAAAATCTCTCCTTGTATTTTTCGCAAAGAAATCTCTCCTACAGCCAAACCGTATTTTGTCTTGAGAACATATTCTATTTGTTTTAATGTTGGTTTCTTCATTGCATTATATCTACTAAGTAAGTATTGGTTCTTAAGTCTTATTTAACCATTAAGTTTCTGTATCGGGATTGTATTCTTCCTTTTTCATCCCAAACGTCCAGGCAATTGCCTCTTTTACCGTCTGCATTGTAGGTGGCACTCTAAGCGTATAAAATACACCGGTAGTTGCACAACGAACCTTCACCAGATAAATTGGCTCTTCCCGCCTATGCCAGTTAATCTTTATTAACTCCTGCTCTCCTTCTTTTTCAATAACTTCGTGATTCATCTGCTGAAGGAAACGTTCATAGCCAAATTCCTCAAGTAAAATCCTCCTTAAGGCGGTATTTCTAATGCGCACTATTGTCTCAGCGGTGAGCTCTTTGGAAGCAAGGAGCCTCTGTAATCTCTGCGTAATCACAACTCCTCTGATATAATACTTTTTAACAATGATTTTACCATCCTCACTAAACTCAATGTAGGCTCCGTGACGCAAGCCATTAACATAACTACACTGTGAAGACAACTTCCCATTGCTATGCCAGCGCCGTTCTTGGCCATGTTGCCGATCATCCTTAAAAATCCGCTCAGCGGCTAACTGCCCGGTTTGATAATAGTAGCGATGGAGACCATCTCTTTTCCCGCGCTTATAGTGCTGTTCTGATTCTATCTTTCCATTTGGAAACCACTCTCTTGCCAGACCATGCAATTCACCGTTTTCATAAATCTCTTCTCGCTTTAGCACCCCGTTTTGATACCAAATTCGGCAGGCCCCATGCAGCTTTCCTGATAACAAGGGATAGCTGAATTTTAAAGCGCCGTCAGGATAAAATCCTTTTGCTTCTCCAACTTGTAGACCAAACTCATTAGCGCGACCAGGGTTATATTGCAGCTGTCCGTCAAGCCAAGAGTACGGCTCAATAATCTTAATCTGCGACATACCTCCACCCCGCAGGCTCATATTCTCTTTGACGGATCACCTTATAAATCCCCGGCTCAAAGGTAAGAGCTCGATGTTCCGGGTGCTCGAGCGTAACCGCCTCATCGCTTACCTTAAAATACAAGGTGTCGCCTTTCTCGTAGACTTCCCCACCAGTCAACTTATGCATATGGCCCGTTGCTTCTCCTTCGACCAAAATACGACTCTCTCTTTTGACCGCGTCTGTTGGTATTGGGTTAACCTTAACAATCAGTAAATCACCCTGCCTTTTCATCTTCCTCTCCTTCCTTGATTATTCCCTTCCCTAAGAAAAATTGCAGTTTTTCTCTAGGAATGGGGCCGCGACGATTCTTGTGGATGGTTATTAAACTTGTATGATTAGCAAAACTCTTCCCAGATTCGAGAGTTGTTCTATCCACATATAAAATGGTATCCGCGTATCCTTCTATTACCCATAATTCATCCCACGGTGGCTGCATTGAGCTCCTATAAAAAGACCTGTTTTTCTTGGTTACCCGTGCCGCCACAATAACTGGTATATGCAGTTTTCGCGCAAGTAAATATAATTCACGCAAGACGAAATATTCCTGAAAATCTCTCTCCTCTTTATCCATCACCCCATCTGTGTCCACCTCTTGTAGACAATCTACGATAATAAGACTCAATCTATCCTTTTCTGACAAATATATTGCCCTGCGTTCCAACCTATTAATACTAAGCCATTCGCTATCATCAATGTAGATAGGAAGTTCACTTACTGAAGCTGCTGCCTGTACTAACTGCGTCAAAAACCTCGGGCCAGAGTAAGGCTTAAATATAAAATCATCATCACTAAACATTGCTGCTTCCCCCAGAAAACGATGCACCAACCGCTCACGGCGCAGGCTCGGGCTAAAAAACAACACTTTTTTGCCACTTTGCGTCACTGATAAAGTGATTCTCACCAAAAATGAGGTCTTACCACAATACTTAGTGCCAGCAACCACAGTTAACTCACCCGGATAGAACCCTTTAATATACTTATCAAGTACTGGCATACCAGAATAGACAACTTCTCCTTTACTTTCTTTTTTCGCTTGTAAGCATTTCATTTCCCTTAAGGCGTCGTCCATTATTTCTCTTATGGGAAGCACATTTTTTTGCCGTAGCTTATTTGTTTTTTTCATTTGGTAAAACCTCTGATTACTCTATTATTCTTCTGGTTAAACATACCCTGCATTTCCAGTTCTGCTCCAAATATCATATCATCCATGGTTAAAACTGTTTCTTTTCTGAATAAAACTCTGCGAATTGAGTTTAAGACTGCGTTTTTAATGTTGCCTCCTGAAAATTCATATTTCTTAGCCAGTATTGTAAAATCTACGTCTTCTCTGAGTTTTAAACTCGGCGGAATGTGCCTTTTCCATATCTCTACCCGCCTCTCCCAGTTAGGTAACTCAAACTGAACCTTAAGGACAATTCTTCTTTCCAAAGCCGGATCAAGAATCTCATCCATATTCGTGGTAAAAATAGCAACCCCCTCAAATCGCTCAAGTTCAGTAAGCATTACATTGACAAAGCGCACCTTGAAATCGCTTGAAGCGATATCTCGTGAGTATAAAAAAGAGTCCGCCTCATCAATTAAAAGGACAAGGTCTTTATCTTTTGCATACTTAAACATAGCACTGATATTCTTATCAGTTTCACCCAGAAACATATTCATAATTTTAGGGATTTCCACTACAAGCATCTTTTTCTCCATTACAAAAGCTATTGCTTCAGCAAGCATGCTTTTGCCTGTACCAGGCGGACCGTAGAACAAAAAGGTTAAGCCCCTGCTATTCCTAATGGTCTTATCTACCTCCAATTCCTGAAATTTCTTTTCCTTGTAAACTTGAAGGAAAAAAAGTGTTTTTTCTTTTATCTCTTCAGATATAATAACCTTATCTATAGAATATTCCGGCGTCTTGATGTAACCCACATGTTCAACCTCACAAGGCTTAGGCTCAGAAGAAACTCTTGGCCAAGTTGTTGCTTCATCGTTGATTCTCTTGATAAGAAAATCCAAGAATGATGAAGTTATTCGATAACCAACAGGGCTATACGAATGGCTTGCGCATATCAGTTGATGATGTAGCAAAGGCTTTTTTTTATCAAAATAGAGCATATTTCTCATCCTCTCTGAAAATGAATTATTAAGGCTTAAGATGTTGAGTATGTTGGAGGACGTCAAAGGTAGCCTTATTTCTCCAAAGACCTCCACGCATAAAAGTAGCAAAATTACTCTTTTCTCAAAGTGGCTTAACTGATAATAATGCGCTGCTTCTTCTACAACAAAACTGTGGCCTGCTTGTTTACTTCTATCCACCTTCTCCCAAAATAACCACTCTTCTACTTCTATTATTTTGGTCAACTCTTGAAAATTCTTCTTTGCATATTCTTTTCCATTGAGATCCTTGTGTGGTTTACCGAGATTCCCTAATCTTCTTTCTTGCATAGTCTCTAATAAAGAGTATCTTTCCATAAGTAACGAGTAAATCTTGGCGTACTCATCAAGATACTGCTGGTCATTTTCGTATATTGACCGCTCCTTTTTGGTTGTTTGGTCAACTGGCACACTCAAGCCAGTGTTTTCGTTTTGGATCTCACGCTCCATCTTGCTTCTCCTTCACATTTTTTCTTTTTTGGTCCAATACACCTCACAGTTATTATCGTAAATAATCTGGCCATCGCTATAGATGGCGTTGAATTGCACGCTTTTGTCAAATTCACTTAATCCTATTGCCTGTATGAATTCATCAAAAAGCGTAACATTGGATGAGTCCATATCAGAGATTTCTTTTTCTTTAACATCAAAGCGGGTTGAGAACGATATCTCTAGGTGTTTTGTTGCTTTGCGATAAAAACAACTGAGCTCGAAATTAAAAACATTCTTATCCTTTGGTAAAATACGCTCATCTTGAGGAAAGAATCTTCTATCTGCGGTTATCAAGAGTCTGGCCTGGGATTCTTCTTTTATACTGAATTCATCCTGCTTAGCTTGGTGCCTCTTGAAAAAATCGAAAGCCTTCTCTTTTACCTCATGGAGTACTTTATTTATATATTCCTGCACATTGCCCGGCGGCTCAAATTCTTTGAGGGATTGTTTTATCTTCTTGCTATAGTAGATATCGGTAAGGATATCCAAGAGGATTTCATCTTTCAGTCTGATTCTACGGATCTTGTCTTCGTCTATTTCAAGTTCCTTTAAGAAATCCTTGAACAAAAGAAATTTTTCCCTAGAGGCTTTATTAAGAACACTGTAGAAAAAAGCGATTAGTTCGTGATATTTTTCCATTTTCATTTTTTTAAAGTGGTTCTTTATGCAGATATAGCCATATAACTGGCAGGATATCAAGTTAATAATCTTAACAGGAAGTATAACATGGGGTTGCGACAACATTATGTCGTGGGAAAAAATTTTTTTAGGCGAGATTTATAATGTATAACTATTTGTAGAATAAATGATTATAATCTTTGTCTTCAGCTATTGAAATTCTAATTTTGCACTATTACCAATACTATGTTTATTTGATAATTTAAATTTCTCATCTCCTTTTTTAAATAAAATAGGAAAACGCACATTATGATACAACATTGAACCACTAAAGAAGCAAATATCAAGTCTGCATTTCCTCGTGGATAAATAAATGGTTTTGAGGAAAAAACTATTTTGATCTTGCTTTTTTATAATCATAGGTTGTTTAAGTTCTTCAACATATTTCTTACTTGTGTAGCCATCATAGTATTTAATGAATTTACTGTATAATTTTTCATTATTATTTTCTGAAATGGTAAGCCAATTTACAATCATAATTCCAGATTTAGAGATTTTATCATCTTTATGAACTGCAAGCTGGCTTTTCATATCTTTAAAAAATTTTTCTGCCATTGTAGTATCATTATTATATTTTTTAACATAGTCAAAACAACACGCTGCTTTGACTTCAATAATATGAACCGGAATTCCTCTTTTGTCTAATATACAGATATCCACTCTCTTATTTTTATAGGAATACTCTCTAGCAACGTAATAACCTTTTAATTTTATTTGTAAATAAAAAGCAAATAAGTCTCTAAAAGTTTGCTCAAATTTGGAAGTCAAAATTAAATATTTTATTAAACTTTTATATTTCTTATTAAGTTCGTTTTTTATGAAATTTTTAAGTTGCTTATAAATTCCTGACCCATTGACTTCGGGCTTAAATTTACCTTTATTGATTCTTAAGTCCCCATTAGGGTAAATTTGTGCTATTCTCCGGCCCCCTCGTTTATAAGGCTTGGTGTTTTCTAATTTAAGCAAATAGTAACTATCGCATTCTTTCATAGCTACTTTTATGAAATTTTTTTAATATAACTGCCTACAAGCTTCTTAATCTCCTGCTTCATATCTCCTGGCGTGATAACGGTAATATAGGGAATCCAATGCAACACCATAGGAATAACTTCCATGTAATCGGAGACTTTGACTTCAAGCATAAGTGAGCCGTCTTTATTTTCTTTGGCTATTTTCTGGTGCGGGAAATACCTTCTTTGCTTGAAGAAACGTGCTGCATCTCTATCTATTTTTAAAACTATCTTTTTTGTTTTACGCTCTGAGAACCAGATATTGGTGCTCTGGTCTAACATGGCCTTTAAATTCTTTGGCTCTTCGAAGTAGTCTTCTAGTAGCTCTACATCTTTAATATGCTCAAGCCGGAATTTAAGAATCCAGTCTTTGCCGTCTACCTGAGAAAGTAGATACCAAAAGCCTTCGTAACAGATGAGTTTAAGAGGACAGAGCTTATAGGTCTTGATTTTTCCTTGTTTCTCGTATTTAAGGACTATCTTACGGTTATCAGAGATGGCTTCTTCTATATCTTCTAAAAAAGGGTAGTCTTTTTTAAGGTTGCATGCCTCTGGAATTTTTGCATAAAAAGGCGAGTCATATTCCTGCTGGATGACTTTCTGAAGTATTCTACGGAAGGAATCTTCAAACTTCTCTCCTAATGATTTAGATATGTCATAGAGAAAGGAAAGTAATGAAGCCTCCTCTGTGGTAAGCTGCATTTTCTTTAAGGAAAACCCGTCTTCGAATTTGTGGAGACCTTTTTGGGGAGAGGCGATGAGAAAGCCAGTGCGGTTTAAGATTTCTAAGTCGCGCTGAATGGTGCGAAGGGAAACGTTAAAATCTTCTGCGAGCTGCCTGCTTGAGACCTTTTGGCCTGCGTCAAGCTTGTTGATTATGGACAGAAGCCTAAATATCCTTACATCATAGTCCTTGTTCTTAGGCATAGTTATATTTTACCACCTTTTTAAAATTATACAATATAAAAGCGACACCAATATGTCGCATATAAAATATTTTTAGGACCCGTAATTATCCTCTCAAATATTTACGAAATAAATTGTTTAATAAGTGTAGGCTCAATGGAATACTGCGTTTAAGAAGAATATCCTTGTATAGGTTAAAAATTACGACTTTTTAGTTTAAGCAAGGATCTTCCTATTATTAAATTATCTATAATTTTAGGTATTGAAGTATCCCATATATATCTGGCTTGGTTTTTTAACCATTTTCTAGCCTTTTTTAAAAATTGCGAATTTGTAGCAATAGGATTAAAAAAATTATCTAATAGATCCTTTAATAAGTTCCATTCTTTATCGATTTTATTATTAATGCTAATACTCTCTTTTAAATATTTTAAGGTATAATTCCTATCAACTGGTGGAATAAGGTCTGGCAATAGATGCGCCATAACTTTTGAATTGCCCACTAGTCTTGTTTTGCTCTTCATCACATTAATATTCTTAAAAATATTCTCAATGACTTTGTAATCTATCGAATCTTTTCTCTCAAGCCGCATCATCCTTGCTTTTTTAATATCATCCATTAATGGCAATATGCTCTTTAGAAAGGTTTCAAAATCCTGCATCTTGGCACCTTTTTCTCCCATACGGTGCATTCCCCAAGCCACCAAGGTGGCGTAGATATACTCTATATATTTTTCAAAGTCTTTTGCCCCTAACTTCTCAATTGATTTTCTATGAAAATATAAAGCGGGGCCAGCGAATATTCCGGTTTTGTAGTTATTATAAAATGCTTCGTGATATTTAGCGGCATTTTTAATAATATCCTTTATTTTTCGAGAATAAGCGTCGGATTTCATTTTGGCCATTTGCATCTTAAAAATAATAAAAAATTAAAACAGCCATTTAATTATACACCGTAGTATCGTTAGGTGTAAAGCAGAAAAAGACCGTGCGATAATGCGGTGTTATGGAAACCCCTATACAAAGGAAGCTGGCAAAAAGAATAAAAGAGCTGCGAAACAAATGTCACCTTACCCAAGATAAACTTTCTGAGCTAACAGGCCTAGACTATAAATATATCCAGAGAATCGAAGGCAAAAACCCGCCCGATATCCGCCTTACGACTATTGAGCGGCTCGCTAAGGCGCTTAAAACTACGCCCGCAAAGCTGCTTGAGCTTTAAAATATCGTTTCCCTAGGATAGATATAGCCACAGCTATCAAGATTAATCAAGTACGATTTAGTAAAACTGCTCGGGAAAAGAAAAGACGGGCTGGCTAAGCTAATCAGCCAGCCCGAAAGGTAGACTTTATATCTTTGCTAGGCAACCGCCTAAGGCATCTCCCCAGTCGCCCCGCATAACCCTCTTAAGCTGTTCCTCAATGGATAGCTGCACCGGATACAAATTGAGTAACTTCTGCCGCTTAAGAAGGTTCATAAAATCCTTGTTGACCATGGTTGAGCGGTTCTCCACTGCAATCCTTATAGCCATCTCAAGCGCATCCAGACCATCCGGGTGCTTTCCGCCGGGGAACTGCCTGCATTC